>CAMCZF010000035.1 GCA_945885775.1 Rhodoferax sp. OV413
ACTTTGAGCGGCTTGACCGAGATGACGCCCGCCCAGAAGTCGCTGTTTGCAGCTTTGGAGTTGGCACTGCCCACCCCCGAAAACCTCATCAAACCCGCTTTGTAGTCTGCGATTGGACACCCGTTTCCAATGAAATCAAACACTTACGTGCCGGAAGTGTTGAACTTAAGAGGTGAAACCAGCGCCCCATCACGACAGCGGGCAAGTAGGTCATGTCCCAGCACCAAACCTGGCGCACAGCAGTGGCAATGTGTGTCGTGGGCGGACGCACCGCGTGGGGTGCCTTGGCGCGGCCTCGGTGTGCCGTCTGTCCCTGCGCACGCATCACCCGGGCAAAGCTCGATTCACTGGCCAGGTAGATGCCTTCGTCGGCCAGCATGGGCACGATGCGCGCCGGCGGCACGGCGCAGAAGCGTGGCTCGTTGGCCACCTCCAGCATACGCATGCGCTCTTGCTCGCTCAGCGCATGGCTGGGAGTGGGTCGTACCGCTTGCGGTCTGCCATCGCCCTCTGTGAGCCCGGCGTGCGCCCGCCAGCGTTGCAAGGTGCGCTCGTCTATACCGGCGACCTGACAGGCCAGGCGTAACCAGGCGCCTGCGCCGTGCGCAGTGGCGATGTCAGCAGCCAGACTACGGCGATCTTCAATGAGGATCATGCGTCCTCGCCTTTGTTGAAGATCGCCGTGACTTTTTTTGACAGGACCAGCAGGGCTGCTGTTTCGGCCAGGGCGCGGTCTTTGCGCAGCAGCTCACGTTCGAGTTCCTTGATGCGCGTGCGGTCTTTGCGCGTGGCCTGTGGGGTGGCCCTGGCATCTTGCGGATCGCTCAACGCGCCTGCAGCGCTGGCGCACCATTTCTCCAACTCGGCGGGGTAGATGCCTTGCTCGCGACACCAGGCGCTCTTGCCGGCCTCGGGCATCGCCGCCGTGGTGATCACGGCCTGCAAACGCGCCGCCGCAGTCCATGCCCGCCCTCGGGCGGGCATGGACTGAACATCATCGCGCCAGCGTAGTAGTGTTCCTGATGCAACTCCAACTTCCTTGGATACCAACTCCAGTGCCGCGCTTTCAGGCGGCAACAGCCGAGCTACTGCCCGGCCCTTGAATGATTGTCCGTAACGTGCCACTGATTTCCTTCATCGCCGCCCCCGGGTTCTTGGTTCTATGGAGGCGACAACTATTGTGACGCGGGGGGCACTCCTACGGGTGCATGCCCCGTCGCAAGTTGATCGCGACCAGCGAAGCGAAGCGCAAATGATTGAGGGTATGTGGTCAATTAACCGCACCCTTGCATTAAGCCCCCGTTTGATGTTACGTTGTCAGAAGCGGCTACTTCGCTGGAAGCATGATGCTCCAAGGCAACATTGTGGCGTCGCTGTAGGGTCAATCATAGTCAGTCTTTTTGCCCAACTGTCGCTGCAATCCGCTATCCTTAAGCCTGTTCCAAAAAGCCGCATCTGCTGCGCCAACACTTGTGTCAGACCCTCACCCCGCACGCCTTTTCGATAGAGAAGATAAACGAACATTTCTTCAAAAACTCGCCGAATTTATCAATCCGGGACCGGACTCAACGGCCGAATTGATTGAGACCTTGGCTGAGGCCGAGGAGAACAACATCATTGGCGCAGAATCGCGGATCATGCTGGAAGGCGTGATCCATATGGCCGACATGACCGCGGGTGACGTAATGGTTCCCGCGACGCGCATGGACTTGGTGAATATCGCGGAGCCTTACGATGCCTTGCTGCATGTCGTGATCGACACTGCGCATTCTCGCTTCCCGGTTTATGACGGTGAGCGTGAGAACATCATCGGAATCCTGATGGCCAAGGACCTGCTGAAGCTGCAGCGGGCGCCTGAGCTCAATATCCGCGCCTTGCTGCGGCCCGCAGTGTTTGTCCCGGAAACCAAGGGCCTCAACGACCTTTTGCGAGACTTCCGTGGAAATCGTAACCATTTGGCGATAGTGATCGATGAATTTGGCCGGGTAGCCGGTCTGATCACCATTGAGGATGTGCTGGAGCAGATTGTGGGTGAAATCGAGGATGAGTTCGACATCGCTGAAGACGAGGGCGATATTTTTGGTCTTGCTGACCGCACCTACCGTGTCAGTGGTGACACCGCAATTGACCGGGTCAACGATGCATTTGGCGTTACTTTGATTAGCCGTGACCGAGAGGAGGAATTTGACACCGTCGGTGGTCTCATCGCCCATGAAATGGGGCACGTACCAAAACGCGGTGAACGCCACGATATCGCTGGCCTGAGCTTTGTCGTTTTGCACACCAAAGGCGGTGCGGTGAAATGGTTCAAAGTGTCGCCACTTGGGGTCAACACAGGTAAATAGGCCACCGCGCCAAGTGAATACGCCACAGCAGCGAATCTTGAGCAGCCAACCCATCCTAAACATCGTGCTGGCGCTGGCCGCCGGATCGCTTCATGCGCTCAGCATGGCTTGGCCGCGCTTCCCGGGCTGGTCAATCCCAGGGTTTGCTGTGGGCCAGTCGGTCTGGTGGCTTGAACTCGTCTCGCTGGCTACTCTAGCCTGGCTGTTGCGACAATGTGTCCGACAGCCCTTGGCCAATTGGCGAGCAGGACTGCTGTATGGCGGACTGTTTGCCTGCGCCTGGCTGACCCTGGCTTTCGGTTGGACTTTCGTCGCCATGCACACCTACGGCGGACTCCCGGCCGTGCCATCGGCGTTGGCCGTATTGGCCCTGGCAGCCTTTCTTGCAAGCTACTACGCCGCCGCATGTGGCGCTTTCGTATACCTGGCCCCACTTCGTCCCGGTTTCAGCGCCGCGCTTTTCTCGGCGCTCTGGCTTTTGGCTGAATTGGCCCGTGGAGTTTGGCTGACCGGCTTTGGCTGGGGTGCCACGGCCTATGCCCACACTGATGGTCCGTTAGCGCACTACGCACCCTGGCTGGGAGCGTACGGCGTCGGAGCTTTGGCCGCATGGCTGGCCATGGCGTTGGCCCAATTGCCAGCAAGTCGCCCATGGCCGCCACGGCAAGCCTTGCTGGTCAGTGCGCTGTTAGTCCTCAGTGTGCCCGCAATTGCCCGACTGGTGATGCCTGACCTGACTCAGAGCAGCGGACGCCTCATGGTCACGCTGCTCCAGGGCAATATTCCACAGGATGAAAAATTTGAGACTGGCAGCGGTATCCCCTTGGCGCTTCAATGGTACGGCGAGCAGCTGCAGAAAGCCAACACCACCTTGGTGGTCGCGCCGGAGACAGCATTACCATTGCTGCCGCACCAACTACCCGCCGGATACTGGGCAACATTACAAGACCGCTTTGCCAGCGGAACGCAGGCGGCGTTGATCGGCATCCCTCTCGGCAATTTTGAAGAAGGCTATACCAACTCGGTCGTCGGCCTGCGTCCAGGGGCAGAACGGCCGTGGCGTTATGACAAGCACCATTTGGTCCCTTTTGGCGAGTTCATTCCACCCTGGTTCAAATGGTTTACTGAGCTGATGAATATCCCCTTGGGTGACTTTATGCGGGGCGGGCTTGGCCAGCCGACCTTCCAATGGGGTGGCCAGAGGCTGGCGGCCAATATCTGCTACGAGGATCTGTTTGGGGAAGAGTTGGCACACCAGTTCCACGACGCAAATCAAGCCCCAACGATTCTGGTCAATCTCAGCAACCTCGCATGGTTTGGCGGGAGCTTGGCGATGGACCAACACCTGCAAATAGCAAGGTGGCGCGCGCTGGAATTTAACCGCCCCTTCCTGCTGTCCACGAACACCGGGGTGACGGCGATCGTGGACCACCAGGCGAGGGTGTTGCAGACGTTACCGCGCGACACACGCGGCGTGTTGGTGGGCGAGGTCGAAGGACGTACTGGTATCACCCCCTACGCGTGGTGGGTGTCCCGCTTGGGCCTTTGGCCGTACTGGCTTGCTGGCTTGGCCATGGTGTTGGTGAGCTGGCGGTGGCACTTGCGAAAACGCTAACGCTCGTCGTCGTCGCTGACTTGGAACCCCCGTAAAATCAAGCCTGACACACCGGCGTGGTGTGTCTGTTGTCAAAACCCGGGTTCTGCCGGAGCCGAACCCCGATCGCCCATGTTGACCTTCCAGCAAATCATTTTGAACCTTCAGTCCTACTGGGACACCCAAGGTTGTGCCCTGCTACAGCCTTACGACATGGAAGTGGGGGCGGGCACGTCGCACACAGCCACTTTTTTGCGTGCGATTGGCCCCGAGCCCTGGAAAGCGGCCTATGTTCAGCCCAGCCGTCGCCCGAAGGACGGTCGTTATGGCAACAACCCGAACCGATTGCAGCATTACTACCAGTATCAGGTGGTTCTGAAACCCGCACCCAGCAACATTTTGGAGCTCTACCTGGGATCGTTAGAGGCGCTAGGGTTTGACCTGAAAAAGAACGATATCCGCTTTGTCGAGGACGATTGGGAAAACCCCACGTTGGGAGCCTGGGGCCTGGGCTGGGAGGTCTGGCTCAATGGCATGGAAGTGACGCAGTTCACCTATTTTCAGCAGGTCGGCGGCATTGACTGCAAACCAGTTACGGGCGAGATCACCTATGGACTGGAGCGGCTGGCGATGTACCTGCAGGGGGTGAACAACGTCTACAAACTGCAGTGGACTGACAGCATGAGCTATGGCGATGTCTACCTGCAAAACGAAAAAGAGCAGTCGGCCTACAACTTCGAGCACTCGGACGCTGACTTCCTCTTCACCGCCTTCGCGGCACATGAGAAACAGGCCAAGCACTTGATTGAGGTGCAACTGGCCCTGCCCGCCTATGAACAGGTCTTGAAGTGTGCACACAGCTTCAACCTTCTCGACGCACGTGGCGCCATCAGCGTCACCGAGCGGGCTGCCTACATGGGCCGTATCCGAAACCTGGCGCGCAGTGTGGCGCAAAGCTACTGGGACAGCCGGGAGCGACTGGGCTTTCCGATGGCGCCGCGGGCCTGGGTGGACCAAATGACGAAAAAGGTCGCCTAATGAGTACTGACAACCTGCTGGTGGAGTTGTTTGTCGAGGAGTTGCCACCGAAGGCACTCCAAAAGCTGGGCGAAGCTTTTGCCCAGGAATTGGCTGTTCAGTTAAGGGCGCAAGGCCTGGCGACGGCCGATTCGGTGGTTACGCCCTTCGCCTCGCCGCGCCGATTGGCCGCGCACATCAGCCACGTTTGGCGTCAGGCCGCCGACAAGGCGGTGCCGCAAAAACTGATGCCCTCCGGTGTCGGACTTGACGCTGCAGGCCAGGCCACGCCAGCCCTGCTCAAGAGGCTGCAAGCGCTGGGTGCGGACCTGTCGGACCCGGTGGCCACGGTCGCCGCGCTGCGCCGAGCCCCCGATGGCAAGAACGAGGCGCTGTTTTATGACAGCCTGATCACCGGCGCGACCTTGGACATTGGCTTGCAGAAAGCCTTGGAAGAGGCACTGGCCAAGCTGCCGATCCCCAAGGTGATGAGCTACCAGCTCGAGACTGATTGCGATCTGCCAGGTTGGAGCAGTGTGAATTTTGTGCGCCCGGCGCACGGCCTGTTGGCGCTGTACGGCAGCGCCGTGGTGCCGGTGAAGGTGCTGGGCCTGACCGCCGGTAATCAAACCCAGGGACACCGCTTCGAGGCGCGTGTGTCACCCGTAGTGATTGCCCACGCCGACAGCTATGCCACCACACTAGGCCAAGATGGCGCGGTGATCGCCAGCTTTGCCGAGCGACGTTCTGCCATCGTTAGCCAGCTTGACAATGCCGCTAAAAAGCTGGGCCCGGGCTACCAGGTGCTGATGGACGACGCGCTGTTGAACGAGGTGACAGGCCTGGTTGAAAGGCCTAATGTCCTAGTGTGCAGCTTTGACGATGAGTTTTTGGATGTGCCGCAGGAATGTCTGATCCTGACCATGCAGGCCAACCAGAAGTATTTCCCTTTAGTGGATGGCGCCGGACGGCTGACCAGTCGCTTTCTGGTGGTGAGCAACATCAGCCCGGCTGACCCCAGTGCCGTGATTGGGGGGAATGAGCGGGTGGTGCGCCCCCGACTGGCTGATGCACAGTTCTTTTTCAACCAAGATCGCAAGAAAACCCTGGAGTCCCGGGTCGAGGGCCTGTCCAAGGTCGTCTACCACAATAAATTGGGCAGTCAGGGCGAGCGGGTCGAACGCGTGCGTGCGATTGCGCACCGAATCGCCGGCCTGATGGGCGAACGCCACGGCCAGGTCGTCGATGGCGCCGCGCTTCTTAAGGCGGTAGACGCTGCGGCACAACTGGCCAAGACCGATCTGCTGACCGACATGGTGGGCGAGTTTCCCGAGCTGCAGGGCATCATGGGCGGGTACTACGCGATGCACGATGGTCTCGGCGAGGACATCGCGTTTGCCATTGAAGATCATTACCGCCCCCGCTTCGCGGGCGACAGTCTTCCGCGCAACTCAGTCGGTTTGGTGGTCGCCTTGGCGGACAAACTGGAGACTCTGTGTGGCATGTTCGGCATCGGCAACCTACCGACCGGTGACCGCGACCCATTCGCGCTGCGCCGCCATGCGCTGGGCGTCGTGCGCATGCTGGTCGAGCGAACCATGCCGCTGCATTTTCATGAGTTAACGCGGCTGGCGTTTGGCGCGTTTGCCGATGGACTGCTGCAGGATGCCTGTACCGAGCTGGACCTGTTCCTGATCGAGCGCCTAAAGGGCTATCTAAGGGAGGGTGGCTATTCAGCGCCCGAGGTGGACGCCGCAATCCACGCCCGCAAGTTGACCGAATGGTCCAGCATCCCCAAGCGTCTGGCGGCGGTGCGCGCTTTTGCCCAGTTACCCGAGGCGCCGGCGCTGGCCGCCGCCAACAAACGCATTGGCAACATCCTCAAGAAGGCGGCCGAGGTGGATGCTCACGTCAGCCTGGTGCTGCTCAAGGAGCCGGCTGAAATCGCTCTTTACAACGCCATGCAGGACGTGCTGCCCCGGGCGCAGGCGCTGTTCGAAGGCGGCGACTACACCGGCTCTTTGCAGGCGCTGGCGGCGCTGCGTGTGTCAGTGGACGCCTTCTTTGACGGCGTGATGGTCAATGCTGAAGAATTGGATTTACGGCTGAACCGTCAGGGTCTGCTCAAAAGCCTGCTCGAGGCGATGAACCGCGTCGCCGATCTGTCCCGACTGGCCGCCTGAGGGGATCCATGAAGCTTGTGATCCTTGATCGCGACGGCACCCTCAATGAAGACAGTGCCGACTACGTGAAGTCACCTGAGGAGTGGGTACCACTGCCCGGCGCCCTGGAGGCTGTGGCCAGGCTAAATCACGCCGGCTGGCACGTGGTGGTGGCCTCCAACCAGTCGGGACTGGGGCGTGGCCTGTTCGATATGTCTACGCTTAATGCCATGCACGCCAAGATGCATCGAATGCTAGCCGCCGTTGGGGGCAGGGTCGACGCCGTGTTCTATTGCCCGCATGGGCCGGATGAAGGTTGCCGCTGTCGCAAGCCCGAGCCCGGCTTGTTTGAGCAGATTGGCGAGCGCTACGGCGTGGAGCTGCGAGGTGTACCCGCCATCGGCGACTCCCCGCGTGATGTGCTAGCCGGCTTGGCTGTCGGTTGCGAGCCGCACTTGGTGTTGACCGGCAAAGGCGAGACTTATGCCCGTCGTGGCCTGCCAGACACCCTGCCGGCAACAACTCGTATGCACCAGAATCTCGCTGCTTTTGCCGATGCGCTGATCGCGCGCGGCCATCGTTCACCATGAATTTGATCCGCTCCATCCTGCACATGGCGTGGATGCTCATCACCGTCATCCCCTGGGGTATCGGGGTGGTGCTGTTGTCATTGCGTGTGCGCGGTGCGCCTTTATGGTGGTTTGCTGTCAACTGGATGCGGGTGGTGATGTGGGGCACGCGCGTGATTCTGGGCGTTCGGTTTCAGGTACACGGTTTAGCCCACCTGCCCGATGGCGCCACCAGCCCAGCGATCCTGCTGGTTAAACACCAATCAACGCTGGAAACGCTGCTGCTGCCAACCCTGATGCCGCACCCACTGGCCTTTGTGTTCAAGCGCGAATTGCTCAAGATTCCATTTTTTGGCTGGTCGATGGCGCGGCTTGACATGATACATATTGACCGCGAGTCCCGTGCACAGGCGCTCAAGCATGTGGTTAGCCAAGGCAAGTCCCTGCTTGGGCAGGGGGTCTGGATCATCATGTTCCCCGAGGGTACCCGGATGGCCCGGGGAGAGAAGGGCACCTACCAGACGGCGGGCACCCGGTTGGCGGTGGACACCGGAGCGCCTGTGATTCCGATTGCGGTTGCCTCAGCCCGCTGCTGGCCACGCAAGGGCTTCATCAAGTCGCCAGGCGTGGTGGACGTGTCGATCGGACCGCCCATCGCCAGTGTCGGGCGCGAACCCAAGGCGCTGATGCGAGAGGTGGAGGCCTGGATCGAGGCCGAGATGCGCCGCATCGACCCCGAGGCGTACCGCTGAGCTGGCAACATGCATCCGCTGTTGCGCTACACGCTCGATCTTTTTGAGTCAAATACCTCGCCAGCCCCCGTCAATACTGGATCTATAGCTATTGAATCTATAGCTAGTAAGCCCTATCAGCCCGGCGTAAAGCTGGAGGCTATGACACCGCCGGCGCGGTTCCAGCATCCGCTGGCCAACCGCGAGGCGCGGCTGGGCGAGGCCCTGGTGGGTTTCCAACTCAAACGCGGCAAGCGCCGCACCATTGGCTTTTCGGTCGGACCCGATGGGCTGGTGGTCAGTGCGCCCCAATGGACGCCGCTTTACCAAGTGGACGCTGCACTGGCTGAAAAATCGGGCTGGATCTTGCGCAAACTGGCCGAAACCCGTGCAAGACATGATCGCTTGCAGGCCAATCGCATTGACTGGCGCGACGGCGCTAGCCTGCCGTTTTTGGGGAAGATGGTTCGCCTGGTGCTTGATCCCAGCCATGCCTTTGCCGAAGTCGGGGGCGCGCTGCTGCCCGGCGGGGACGGCACCGAACAACTTCACCTGGCCCTGCCGCGCGGCGCCACACCCGAGCAGATCCGAGATGCCGTGCAGGCCTGGCTGATGCGCCAGGCCAAGACCCTGTTTCAGCAGCGGCTCGCGTACTTTGCGCCGCAGTTGCAGGTTCAGTGGCGCAAGCTCACGCTCAGCAGTGCAGGTACGCGTTGGGGCAGCGCGCGGATTGATGGTTCGATCCGGCTGCACTGGCGCCTGATTCACTTCAGGCTGGCGGTGATCGACTACGTGGTGGTGCACGAGCTCAGCCACCTGCGGGTGATGGACCACAGCCCGCTGTTTTGGGACACGGTGCGCACCGTGGTGCCAGATTACGCCAGCCTTCGCGGGCAGCTCAAGGACGAGGCCATCCCGCGCTGGCTTTAGGTGCTGGTCGTCTGCTGGCGTGATTCGCGCCGCGCTACCCAGACGGTGGCCACGCTGATCAGCAGGCCGCCGGCGATGGTGTTGAGTGCCGGCACATCGCTGAACACCAGCCAGCCCATGATTGCTGCCCACACCAGTTCTAGAAATTTGGCTGACTGCGTGGCCGAGATGTCCGCCGACAGCAGCGACCGGGTCAGGCAGTAGTGGCTGGCGCTGCCCAGCGCGCCGCAGACCAGAAAGATCAGCCACTCCATGGCCGTCGGCGGCTGCCAGTTCATCAGCGCCAACGGCAGGCTGAACAGTGAGACCGTGATCGCCTGCCAAAGCAGGATGGTGCCGGTGTTTTCGTAACGGGTCAGCGCCTTGGTCACCAGAAATGAGGCGGCAAACAGCGGCGCCGAGGCCAGCATCGTTAAGTGGTAGACGCCATTGCCGCCCGAGCCGGCTGCCATCTTGGGGCCGACCACGATCAGGACGCCGATAAAACCCAGCAGCGTGGCCAGCCAGCGGTCCCAGCGCATCGGCTCCCGGAAAAAAACATAGGCACCCAGCATGATGAACAGTGGCGTGGTGAAGCTGATGGCGGTTGTATCAGCCAGAGAGATGTGCGGCAGTGCAACAAACCACAGGCACAGAGCCACCGTGTGAAGCGCCCCGCGAGCAAACTGGCCGCCCACCCGTTGCGGCCGATAAGCGGCCAAGCCACTGGCCCAAACCATGGGCAGCAGCACCAGCAGGCCAAAGACATAGCGCAAAAATTGGGTCTGAAACGGGTCGATGCGCATCGCCAGCAGCCGCATCAGCACGTTGAGGAAGGTGAACAGCAACCCGGCAACCGCCGCCCAAATCAGGCCACGGGTGGCGTTGGGCAAGTGCAGGGTGTGGCGCTGCACACCGGCATGAATGCGTCGTTGCCAGTGATCCAGCCAGGGGCGCTGCACTTCGGGTTGCGACCGATCAGGCGCCATGGGTCTGCTCGATCGGGACCGCTGCTGCTGCCGCGACCTGGGTCGAGAAGCGATAAATGCCATCGTCGCTGACTTGACGCCGCACGCGCCCGTCGCGCCACAGCAGGTGCAGGTGGGCGATCGATTCGCCCATCGCAAAGGTGGTCTGGTGCAGGTCGAGCGCGCGCTTGAACAGCACAGGCAGCACCTCGGCGGCACTGCAGGGCCGCTCGGCACAGGCCGCCAGCACCTCGCTCAGGCGCTCGGCGTGATGCTCGTGCAACTGCTGGATACGACGGTGCAGACCGGTGAAGGGCTTTCCGTGCGAGGGTAGGGTCAGCGTGTCGGCATCCAGCGGACCAAAGCGGTCAATGGAGTCCAGAAATTGGCGCAGCGGGTTGGCCTCAGGCTCCTGGTCGTAGACACTGACATTGGTGGAGATGCGTGGCAGCATCATGTCGCCGCCGATCAGCAGGCCAAGCCCGGGGCAGTGCAGTGAGATGTGTTCGGGTGCGTGGCCGTAGCCGCTGATGCACTGCCAGACCTGGCCACCGATGCGCAGGCTGTCGCCGTCCTGCATGCGGCGGTACTGGTTGGGCATGGAAGGCACCAAGGAGGGAAAGTACGTCGAGCGGGCCGCCACCTGCGCCATCGAGTCCGGATCGTTCAGGCCGTGCAGGGCAAAGAATGCGGCAGCCGATTCGCCACCAAAACCGGTCGGCCCCAGGGTGCCGATGCGGGCCATGCAGTAATCTGTGGCGCTGATCCACAGCGGCGCCTGCCAGCGTTCGCACAGCCAGTGCGCCAACCCAACATGATCGGGGTGCATGTGGGTGACGATCACCCGCAGGATCGGCAGGCCTTCCAGTTCCTGGGCAAAAATCTGCTCCCACTGCTCCCGAGCGGCATCATGGCTGATGCAGCAATCCACCACGCTCCAGCCTTGCACACCGTCCAATTCATCGCGCAGCAGCCAAAGGTTGATGTGGTTGAGTGCGAAGGGCAGCGACATTCGAATCCATTTGACGCCGGGAGCCACCAGCAGTGTGGCGCCCGGCGTGGGCAGGGCATCGCCAAACGGGTAGTGCAGCTGTTTTTCCAGTTCGTTCAAGGTGGCTCCTGATTTGCGGGATAATTGACGTTTACGTAAACGTCAATCTCACAGGGTCATTGTAGGTGGCGCAGCCGCTGCTGGCAGTCACCTTCAGCACGTACACCGGCAGGCATAACTTATGGCGACCACCTACAGCATCAGCGATCTGGCCCGGGAGTTCGACTTGACCACCCGTGCCATGCGCTTTTATGAAGACATGGGGTTGCTGCAGCCCGAGCGCTCTGGCCCGGGCGGCCGCAACCGCGTCTACAGCGGCCGCGACCGGACCCGGCTCAAGCTCACCTTGCGCGCCAAGCGCCTGGGCCTGAGTCTGACCGAAGCCAAAGAGATCATTGACCTGTACGATAGCCCCCGGGACACTGGCTTACAGCTGCAGAAGTTTCTGGAGGTACTGGCCAAGCACCAGCAGCAGTTGGAGGCGCAGATGACCGACCTGCAGGCCAATCTGGATGAACTCAAGGTGCACCAACGCGAGGCGCGGGCCCTGCTGGCCAAGAGCAAAAGCGCCAAAGCGCCAAAGGGGTGAAGCGTGACGCCGTCTGAGATCGCCTGGCAACGGGTCCATGACAGTCTGGCGCGCCAGGGCATGATGCGACACTTGGGTGCGCGTCTGTTGCGGGCCGAGCCCGGCCTGTGCGTGGTGGCGCTGCCCTATTCCGACCGCGTCACGCAGCAGCAGGGCGGTTTCCACGGCGGCGCCATGGGCGCGCTGGCCGACATCGCTGGCGGCTATGCCGCGCTGACCATGGTGCCCGAGGGCATGGAGGTCAGCACGGTGGAGTACAAAGTGAACTTTCTGGCAGCGTTTCAGGGCGGCGAATTGCGCGCCACCGGTCGCGTTGTCAAGGCGGGCCGGCGCATCATCGTCACCAGTGCCGAGGTGATGCACTTGGCCGAGGACGGCCGCGAGACCGCGTGCGCCATGATGCAGCAAACCCTGGTGCCCGTGCCCAAAACCTACTGAAAGATCTCAAGAGGAGACCACCCCATGAACCTGCCCGGACTTGACTTTCAACTCGGCCCCGATGTCGACGCCCTGCGCGACGCGGTGCGCGACTTTGCCCAAACCGAGATCGCGCCGCGCGCGGCCGAGATCGACCGCACCGACCAGTTCCCCATGGACCTGTGGCCCAAGATGGGCGCTCTGGGCGTGCTGGGCATCACGGTGGGGGATGAGTACGGTGGCGCCAACATGGGCTACCTGGCGCACATGATCGCCATGGAAGAAATTTCGCGCGCCAGTGCCTCGGTTGGCCTGAGCTATGGCGCCCACAGCAACCTGTGCGTGAACCAGATCAAGCGCAACGGCACGCCCGAGCAGCGCCAGAAGTACCGGCCCCAGCTCATCAGCGGTGAGCATATTGGCGCATTGGCCATGAGCGAGCCCGGCGCTGGCAGCGACGTGTTAAGCATGAAACTCAAGGCCGAAGACAAGGGCGGCTACTACCTGCTCAATGGCAACAAGATGTGGATCACCAACGGGCCGGATGCCGACACCCTGGTGGTGTATGCCAAGAGCGAGCCCGAACTGGGCGCGCGCGGGGTCACGGCGTTTTTGATTGAAAAAGGCATGCCTGGCTTCAGCATCGCGCAAAAGCTCGACAAACTCGGCATGCGCGGCAGCCACACCGGTGAACTGGTGTTTCAGAACGTCGAGGTCCCAGCGCAAAATATTTTGGGCAATCTGAATGGGGGCGCCAAGGTGTTGATGAGCGGCTTGGATTACGAGCGTGCGGTGCTGACGGGCGGGCCTTTGGGCATCATGCAGTCGGTAATGGACAACGTGGTGCCTTACATTCACGACCGCAAGCAGTTTGGCCAGAGCATCGGTGAGTTCCAGCTGATCCAGGGCAAGGTGGCCGACATGTACACCGTGTTGCAGGCCGGTCGGGCCTTTGCCTACACCGTGGCCAAAAACCTCGACCTGCTGGGCAGCGAGCATGTGCGCCAGGTGCGCAAGGACTGCGCCTCGGTCATTCTCTGGTGCGCTGAAAAAGCCACATGGATGGCGGGCGAGGGCGTGCAGATCTTTGGCGGCAACGGTTACATCAACGACTACCCGCTGGGCCGACTCTGGCGCGACGCCAAGCTGTATGAGATTGGCGCCGGCACCAGTGAAATCCGGCGCATGCTGATTGGCCGAGAATTGTTTGCCGAAACCATGTAAGCCAGATTGACAGAGCGGCAAAATACCAAACCATGAACACATCGCTAGACCACCTGCTGAAAAACAACCGTGATTGGGCCGCGCGCATGGAGCGTGAGCGCCCCGGTTTTTTTCGCAAACTGGCCCACCAGCAAAGTCCCAAGTACCTGTGGATCGGCTGCTCCGACAGCCGGGTGCCGGCCAATGAGATCACCGGGCTTGACCCGGGCGAGGTGTTTGTGCACCGCAATGTGGCCAATGTGGTGGTGCACTCCGACCTCAACGCCCTGTCTGTGATCCAGTTCGCCGTGGACCACCTCAAGGTGGAGCACATCATGGTAGTCGGTCATTACGGCTGTGGCGGTGTTCTGGCCACACTCCGTGGTTTGCGGGTCGGGCTGGCCGACAACTGGTTGCGCCACGTGCACGACGTCAAGCTGCGGCACCGCCGCCGCATCGACCACCTGAGCGTGCCGGAGCAGGAAGACGTGCTGTGCGAGATGAATGTGATCGAGCAGGTCGGCAACGTGGCCCTGTCCAATGTGATGCAGGACGCCTGGAGCCGGGGCCAAAAAGTGTCGGTGCATGGCTGGTGCTACGGCCTCAAGGACGGCTTGGTGAAAGACCTGGGCGTGAGCATGCAGGGCCCCCACGAGGTGGTGAACGTATTCCGCAATGCGCTCAAACGCTACCCGCGTGGCAGCCAGTTTCCGGCCTGAGCCGAAGGTGACTGCCATGTTCCCGAGGCGCTTAGACTCCACGCTGGCCTATGGCATCGCCCAGGCCATGATGGACGGCTTCAACCGTCACCACCGGCTGTTCCGCACTGAGTCGGCCCGCGCCAAACACCGTTTCGAGACCGCCGACTGGCATGGCCAGCAACGGGCCCAGCGCGAACGCATCGAGTTCTATGACCTGCGGGTGCGTGAGGCCTCAACCCGGCTCGAGCGCGAGTACAAGGCCGGCGAGCAGCCGATGGACATCTGGCAGCAGGTCAAGCTGCTTTATTCAAGGTGCAGGTGTTGACCAGCCTGCTCTTTCGCAACAAGGGCGCCTAGATTGTGGGCAAGCTGATCAATGGCGTCACCGAGTATCAAGGACGACTACCTGCCGCAAAAAGACACCACGCGCGAGCAGGGCCAAGGCAAGTATCTGCTGTTCAAACAGCACGACCGGGTGGGCCGCATGGCCGACACCCTGGGGTACAGCGAGGCAGCCTTCCCACGCAGGCTCCGCAAGGTGCCGGCGCCGCGCAATGAAGAAGACGAAATGGACGCCGCGTTTTGGCAGGGGCACAAAGACCGCCTCCAGGTCGGCCATGTGCTCGATGTGTTTCTCTATGACCGTGACAAGCGCTTTGCCCAGAACAGCCCTGTGGCCGAGCGCTTCATGGCCTGACCCTCCCCCCTCGAACTCCCCCCATTTGAAAGGACGCCGTTATGCGTGAATCGATCGTTATTGTGGGCGCAGCCCGCACGCCCATGGGCAGTTTTCAGGGCGACTTCGCCGCGCTGGCAGCACATGACCTGGGCGGCGCGGCCATTGCCGCCGCCGTCCAACGCTCTGGCGTGTCGCCCGAGTGGGTGGACGAGGTGCTGATGGGCAACTGCCTGATGGCCGGCCAGGGGCAGGCGCCGGCGCGCCAGGCGGCTTTCAAAGGGGGCCTGCCTGATAGCGCTGGCGCCATCACACTGAGCAAGATGTGCGGCTCGGGCATGCGCGCAGCCATGCTGGCGCACGACATGCTGCTGGCGGGCAGCGCCGACGTGCTGGTGGCCGGTGGCATGGAGAGCATGACCAACGCGCCCTACCTGTTGCCCAAGGCGCGCGGGGGCTACCGCATCGGCCATGACCGCATTTTTGATCACATGATGCTCGACGGCTTGGAAGACGCCTACGAGAGCGGTCGCTCCATGGGCACCTTTGGCGAGGACTGTGCCGCCAAGTACAGCTTCACCCGCGCCCAGCAGGACGCTTTTGCCACCGCCAGCGTGCAACGGGCCCAGGCAGCAGTCCAAAGTGGTGCATTTGCCGCTGAGATCACCCCGGTGACGGTCAAAGGCCGCAGCGGCGATGTGTTGGTGGCCACCGACGAGGGCCCGGGCCGAATCAAGCTCGACAAAATCCCGACGCTCAAGCCGGCTTTCAAGAAAGACGGCACCATCACCGCTGCCAGCAGCTCCAGCATCAACGACGGCGCGGCCGCCCTGGTGTTGATGCGGGCCAGCACGGCCGAACAGCTTGGCAGCCGGCCACTGGCCCGCATCGTGGCTCACGCGGTGCACGCCCAGGCACCCAACGGGTTTGCCACGGCACCGGTGGGTGCCGTGAACAAGGTGCTGTCCAAAGCCGGCTGGACGGTGACCGACGTCGATCTGTGGGAGGTGAACGAGGCCTTTGCCGTGGTGCCGATGGCACTGATGCACGAACTGGGGCTGAGCCATGACATCGTCAACGTGAACGGCGGCGCCTGCGCGCTGGGCCACCCGATCGGCGCGAGCGGCGCCCGCATCATGGTGACGCTGATGCATGCTCTGCAGGCGCGCGGCCTGAAAAAAGGCGTCGCCACCCTGTGCATTGGCGGTGGCGAGGCCACGGCAGTTGCTGTTGAATTGCTATCATAATAATAGCTGTAACCCCAATGGAGACAAGGCTTAGAGCCTGTTTTCTTATAAATTTTATCAATCCGGCTCCGATACCATGTTGCTGACCCAAGACCAAGAAATGATCCGCGACGCGGTGCGTGACTTCGCGCAGGACCAGCTGTGGCCCCACGCTGCGCGCTGGGACAAGGAGCACCATTTCCCCAAAGACGCGCACCAGGGCCTGGCCGCACTCGGGGCCTACGGCATCTGTGTGCCCGAGGCCTATGGCGGCGCCAACCTCGATTACCTGACGCTGGCGTTGGTGCTGGAAGAAATCGCCGCCGGCGACGGCGGCACCAGCACCGCCATCAGCGTCACCAACTGCCCGGTCAACGCCATTTTGTTGAACTACGGCTCCGAGGCGCAAAAACAGCAGTGGCTGGTGCCGCTGGCGCGTGGCGAGATGCTGGGCGCCTTTTGCCTGACCGAACCGCACGTGGGCTCGGACGCCTCGGCGCTGCGCACCACCGCAGTGCGTGAGGGCGACAGCTATGTGATCAACGGCGTCAAGCAGTTCATCACCAGCGGCAAGCACGGTGACCTGGCCATCGTTATCGCCGTCACCGACCCCGGCGCCGGCAAAAAGGGCATGAGCGCGTTTGTGGTGCCGACCCGCACCCCTGGCTATGTGGTGGCACGACTGGAGGACAAGCTCGGCCAGCACAGCAGCGACACCGCGCAGATCAATTTTGATGGCTGCCGCATCCCGGTGGAGAACCGGCTGGGTGAGGAGGGCGAGGGTTACAAGATCGCCCTGGGCGGGCTGGAAGGCGGGCGCATCGGCATTGCCGCGCAAAGCGTGGGCATGGCGCGCAGCGCGCTGGAGGTGGCCATCGCCTACGCCAAGGATCGCCAGAGCTTTGGTACTGCCATCTTCAACCACCAGGCGGTGGGGTTTCGGCTGGCCGACTGCGCCACCCAACTCGAAGCCGCCCGCCAGCTGATCTGGCACGCTGCCAGCCTGCGCGATGCCGGCCGCCCCTGCCTGAAAGAGGCCGCCATGGCCAAGCTGTTTGCCAGCGAAGCCGCCGAACAGATTTGCAGCGCGGCCCTTCAGACCCTGGGCGGCTACGGCTACGTCAGTGACTTTCCGCTGGAGCGCATCTACCGCGACGTGCGCGTGTGCCAGATCTACGAGGGCACCTCGGACGTGCAGAAAATCATCATTCAGCGGGCCTTGGCCTGAGTTCGACAGCGGCCTAGCAAGATCTTTTCGTTAGCTTGAGCTGTGCCGACCGGTCGCTGTTTATCGCGCCCGGTTTTGCCAAATGGGCATCGTGAGTACGCCCGCCCCGGATTCTTGCATCACTTGGGCCGGGTTATTGACCCAAGGGCTGCCACTTGTGCGGTATCCTTGTTGTACGGTGGGCACGCGTCGTGTAGCGGTTCTTCCAGATATCTTCGAGCAGAGCATTTGATCCGAATCGAATAATGACTGGAAAAAAAATGAGTCCGATGAAAACAAAATTTCAACCGCTGCGGTTTACGCTGGCTGCGTACATCACGGCCTTAGTTGTGATGGTCTCGCTGTCCATACTCACTATTTCATATTTGAGTAGCACGCGATCACTGTTGGTGGTTTCCGAAAACATGATGACGGAGACATCCAAGGGTATTTTCCAGAAATTCAGCAATCTGCTCCGCGCTGCTGAAGATGCGAATGAAGTGGTTAGCTTGCTGATCTCGAATGGAACGCTGGACCCCAGTGACGGCCAGCGCACCATGGATTTGGCTGCCGGCCTGTTGAGCAATAACGAAGGGTTTTCTTCTGTAGAAGTCGCGCTGGCTAACGGTTCCAAGTTCATGGCCGCGAGGGAGATCGACGGCACCATCATGCGTCGCGCTGACGTAAGAACCAACAAGAACGTGACGCAGTCCTTCTATTACGACAGCGTGGTTGCCCTGAACCGCAAATCAGACAATGTAAAAACTCTTGAGCAAGGCTATGACGCCCGGAAGAGACCCTGGTTTGTGACAGCGGTTGTAGCCGGGAAGTTGGTCTGGACCGACATGTACGTTAGCGGCATGGCGCAGCAGTTGGTCTACTCATGCGTCATGCCAATCTACGATAAGGATAGACATCTTGTTGCAGTCGCTGCCATCGACATCAAGCTGGTCACTCTATCGAAATTCCTCAACACGATCAAAATTTTTGAAAATGGTAAGCCTTTTGTTGTGAATGCAAAAGATGAGGCCATCGCTATCCCGATCAAGTCTGACAAGGATCTTCAGCAAATCTTCAAACTCAACCCGCCAGGAAGCAAGGAGCCTTACGGTCTCTACAGTTTGAATGAATTGCCACAGGCAGATATTCGTACGGCGTTGGTGGCAAACCGTCGCAACGGGGAAAGTTTTTTCGAATTTGAAGACGAGCGCGGTGAGTCAAATATCGCCAGCGTGGTCGACTTCCCGTTCGGCTCGACCCAGTTCAAAATTGGCATTATTGTCCCGAAGAGTGATCTCTTGGGTGATATCAGTCGGAACACGCGCTTGATGCTGCTGGGTGTCCTTCTGTTCTTGATGGTTGCCGTCCTGATCGTATGGCGCATGTCACAAAGAATCTCTGGCTCTTTGGCCTTGCTTTCTGAAGAGGTTGACAAGGTTAGCAGGCTGGAACTGGATTCGAACGTTGTGATTGACACAAAGATCTTGGAGGTTGCCAGAATTGACGCAGCTGTGATGGGTATGAAGCGCGGGCTGCGTTCCTTCAAGAGGTATGTTCCGTCAGACCTTGTGCTCCAACTCAATGCCCTCAAAATGGAGGCTAAGCTTGGCGGTGAGCGACAGAATCTGACGCTTTTTTTCACTGATATCGCTGACTTCACAGCGATCTCCGAAAAGCTGTCGCCAGAAGAACTCGTCGAGCAGTTGGGTATCTACTTCAACGGCATGAGCCGAATCGTTCTTGATAACGCCGGCACTTTGGATAAGTACATTGGTGACGCCATCATGGCGTTCTGGGGCGCACCAGTGGCGCAAGCAAATCACGCTTGGCTGGCCTGCGCTACGGCGCTCAAATGTCAACAGTATCTCAGTGCGCTTGCGATTGAATCACAGGCAAAGTCCCACGCTGTTTTTAACACCCGAATCGGTATTCACACAGGTGACGTCATTGTGGGCAATATCGGTTATGAAGAGCGTATGAATTACACCGTCATCGGGGACGCGGTTAACCTGGCCAGTCGACTTGAGGCGCTCAATAAGTTTTACCGGACAAAGATTTTGATCAGTGAGGACACGTTCCGCCTCGTCGGCAACGACTTTGTCGCCCGTCAAGTCGATTTGGTCGCAGTCAAGGGAAAAGCGCTCGGCGTGCCGATCTACGAACTCATCGCTGCAAGGGGTGATGTTGACCTTGAGCAGAACGCATTCTTGCAAACTTATAACGGTGGCATGGCGCTTTACATGGCGCAATGCTGGGCACTTGCCAAGGATGAATTTACAAAAGCGATGATGCTTTCCCCAGACAAGGCAGACTACCCCTCAGGCTTGCTCGCCAAACGTTGCGAAGAATTTATGCTGGAGTCACCCGGGCCTGACTGGAATGGTGTGTACATCCACCACTCCAAATAGTCGATCACATCCCTGCCAACCCCGGAAACGCCCATGCCCACCACCCCCAGCGACCCGCATCGCATCACACCCGTATGAGCGCGCCCCACTTTGAGGCCGTGCTGTTTGACTGCGACGGCGTGCTGGTGGACAGCGAGCCCCTCACCAACGGCGTGCTGCGCGACATGCTGGCCGAGCGCGGCTGGCCGCTG
>CAMCZF010000036.1 GCA_945885775.1 Rhodoferax sp. OV413
CGTCATCCTGCGGACTGCCAGTTCGCCTCCAGTTGCTCCCCACCCCGCCTCGCAGCGACGCAGTTACCTTCGGCTACAGGGTCTTGGCTTACCCTGGCACGGACTTTCACCGTGCTGGTGTCGCGCCTTCACGGGCGCACTCATCCCCGTGTACACGGGGATCCATGGATGCCCGGTCGAGCCGAGCATGACGGTCCGGCGGGTCAAGCCGAGCATGACGGTCGGGCCGATCAAGCCGAGTATGACGGTCCGGTGCGTCAAGCCGGGCATGACGAGGCAGGGGCCGTGCATGACGACGCAGGAGCCGGGCGGGGTTGTGTGGCTCACAGCCGGCCCAAAGCTTGCACCTTCCAGGCCAGCCAGAGTTTGCGCACCGGGGTCAGGCTGATGCGTTGGTGCAGCACCTTGAACTGGTCGTGTTCGATCTCGCGCAGCAGGGCGCGGTAGATGCTGGCCATCATCAGGCCGGGTTTTTGGGCGCGCCGGTCGGCTGCGGGGAGCAGGGCCAGTGCTTCGTCGTACAGGCCTTGGGCGCGCCGGGCCTGAAACTGCATCAGGGCGGTGAAGCGCGGCGAATAGCTGCGCTGCAAAATATCTTGTGCCTTGACCTCAAACTGCTGCAGCTCGTTCACCGGCAGGTAGATGCGGCCGCGTTGCGCGTCCTCGCCCACGTCGCGGATGATGTTGATCAACTGCAGCGCCTGCCCCAGTTTGTGGGCGTAGGCGGTGGTCTGCGGCTGGGTCTGGCCAAAGATGTTGGCCGCCACCTCGCCCACCACGCCGGCCACCAGATGGCAGTAGCGCTGCAGGCCGGGGTAGTCCAGGTAGCGGGTTTGCGCCAGGTCCATCTGGCAGCCTTCAATCACGGCTTGCAAGTGGCGCTGCTCAATGCCGTGGACAGCAGCCAGGGGCAGCAGGGCCCGCATCACCGGGTGGCTGGGGCTGCCTGCAAAGGCTTTGGCCACTTCAGTCTGCCACCACGCCAGTTTGGTGGCGGCCACGCCAGTGTCCTGCGTGTCGTCCACCACGTCATCTACCTCACGGCAAAAGGCATAAAAAGCAGTGATGGCCGCCCGCCGTGGCGGTGGCAAAAACAAGAAGGCGTAGTAAAAACTGCTGCCTGAGGCGGCGGCTTTTTGCTGGACGTACTGCTCTGGGCTCATGACCTAATTGTTACATCCACAACGTGTTACATCCACAGCGCTCGCCAAGCCATCAGGGCCAGGTCGCGCCGTCGCAGGGTGGGGCGGGTCTGCAGCGTGGCAAATTCCAGCGCCTCTATGCGGTCCAGAATGCGCAGGCCACCTTGCACCACCAGCCTCAGCTCCCAGCCGGCCCGGCCTGGAATGCGGTGCACCAGTTCTGAGCCTTTTAGCATGCTAGCCCTTGCTGCTGCTGATTGTTCTGCTATTAAATTAGTAGTGCTCTGCGTTACTTGGCGTGCTAGCAGCTCAGCCATGGTCACGCCATGGCGGTCGCAGTCGGCCTGTGGCAGGTAAAAGCGCCCGCGTGGGATGTCCACGCTCAGGTCTTGCCAAAAATTGATCAGTTGCAGTGCGGTACAAATCAGGTCGCTATTGCGGAGCGCCAGCGCGTCGGTCACGCCGTACAGGTGCAGCAGCAAGCGGCCAACAGGGTTGGCTGAGCGGGCGCAGTAGGCCAGCAGCTCGGCCTGGTCGGCATAGCCGGCGCCGTCGCGGGTTTTTTCCACATCTTGCACAAAAGCGTCGAGCAGGTCGTGCAGTAGCTGGGTTGGCAGTTGATGGGTCCTGATCACTTGCTGCAGCGGCGCAAACACCCAGGCCCAGGCTTGGTCTGGCGCCACGGGTTGCACGCCCGCTGCAGCCTGCAGAGCTTGGCGGTAGGCTTTCAGCGCCGCTAGCCGTTCGGCTGGGCTGGCCTCGCCCTCGTCGGCCAGATCATCCGCAGTGCGTGCAAAGTGGTAGATCGCCCCAATGGGTGCCCGCAGCCGGGCCGGGCACAGCCAGGACGCGACCGGAAAATTCTCGTAATGCGTGATGGGGGTAGCAGGTGAGGCAATGGCGGACATTGCAGGATTTTGCCCTTAGATTCGCTCCCAAGATTTGCCCCCAAACTTGACAAGCTCAAGCTTTTAACCTAAATTACTAACCTTCTGGTCAGTAGCTTGCTGTCTGACCTGTCTGACCTATCTGTTACCAACCCGTCGTCCTGTCTGACCATGTTCAACCCGTCTATCCGAAGCGGCGCCGCCCTGATCTGCGCCACCCTCATACTGTCTGCCTGCTCCCGACCCGCGCCCACCGAAGAGCCAGTGCGCGCGGTCAAACTGGTGACCGTGAGTTTGGGCAATATAGGCTCCAGCGCCGAGTTTGCCGGTGAGGTGCGGGCCCGGGTCGAGTCGCGCCTGGGCTTTCGGGTGGCCGGCAAGCTGGTGCGGCGGCAGGCCGAGCCGGGTCAGCGTGTGCGCGTTGGTGATGTGCTGGCGCAACTCGACCCGCAGGATTACCAGCTCGCCGCTGATGCGGGACGCGCCCAGGTGAGCGCTGCTACCACCAACCGTGACCTGGCTGCGGCCGATTTCAAGCGCTTCAAAGACCTCCGTGAGCAAAATTTCATCAGTAGCGCCGAGCTGGAGCGGCGCGAGGCCAGCCTGAAAGCAGCGCAGGCCCAGTTGGAGCAGGCGCAGGCGCAGCTGGCGGGGCAGGGCAACCAGACCGGCTACACCCGGCTACTGGCCGATGTGTCTGGCGTGGTCACTGCGGTGGAGGCCGAGGTCGGCCAGGTGGTGGCGGCCGGCACGCCGGTGCTGCGCATTGCGCAAGATGGGGCCCGCGACGTGGTGTTTGCTGTGCCCGAAGACAAGGTTTTGCAAATTAAAACCGGCTCTGGCGTCGAGGTACGCGGCTGGTCGGGCGGCGCTGCCATCAAAGGCGTGGTGCGCGAGGTGGCGGCCATGGCCGACCCGGTGACCCGCACTTTTGGCGTCAAGGTGGCGATCGACAGCCGCAGTGCGCCGCCTCTGGGCAGCACGGTGTCTGTCTTGCCGCAGGCCTTTGGCCGCGGCAGTGCGTCGGTGATCAAGCTGCCCACGAGCGCCTTCCGCCAGGACGGCCAGACCTCGGCGGTGTGGGTGCTGGACAGCGCCAGCATGACGGTGCGGCTGCAACCGGTGCAGATTGCCACCGCCGACGGTAACGAGGTGGTGGTCGCTGCCGGCCTGCAGCCTGGCATGCAGGTGGTGGTGGCCGGGGTGCACGTGCTGTCGCCCGGCCAGAAAGTCACGATTTATAAAGAAAAACAGGCTGTAGCCCCCGTGTTTATTGGGTCTGTAGCTACACAAACAGTAGCAAATCCGGCGTCGGCACCAGCTGCTGTCAACGCTGCCACCGCCGCCAGCGCAGCGAAGTGAGCCTGTCATGACCCAAGCCAGCAAGCCCGAGCGCTTTAACCTCTCCAAATGGGCGCTTGACCACGCCGCACTCACCCGCTACTTGATGCTGGTGTTGATGGTGCTCGGCCTGGCCGCCTACTTTCAGCTCGGCCAGGACGAAGACCCGCCCTTCACCTTCCGCATCATGGTGGTGCGGGCCGTGTGGCCCGGTGCCACAGCCCAGCAAATGGCCGAGCAGGTGACCGACAAAATCGAACGCACCCTGCAAGAGGTGCCCTACGCCGACAAGATCCGCAGCTACTCCAAGCCGGGTGAGACCACCATCCTGTTCCAGCTGAAAGATTCCAGCAAAGCGTCTGAGGTGGCCAACCTGTGGTACCTGGTGCGCAAAAAGGTGGGCGATATGCGCCAGACCCTGCCAGCCGGCGTGCAGGGGCCGTTTTCAATGACGAGTTTGGTGATGTTTATGGTGTGATCTACGCGCTGGAGGCCGACGGTTTCAGCCTGGCCGAGAGCAAAGCCTTTGCCGACGAGGTGCGCCAGCAGCTGCTGCGGGTGCCCGATGTCAACAAGGTTGAGCTGTTTGGCGTGCAGGACGAAAAACTCTACATCGAGATTTCACAGCGCCGGCTGGCGCAATTGGGGCTGGACATGAACCAGGTGCTGGCCCAACTCGGCCAGCAAAACGCGGTGGAAGGCGCCGGTACCCTGCAGACCCCGCTGGATGTGCTTCAGGTGCGGGTGGCGGGCCAGTTCACCGCGGTTGATCAGCTGGCTGGCATGCCGATCCGGGGCAGCTCGGGCAACCAACTGCGCCTGGGCGACATCGCCGAGATCCGGCGCGGCTATGTGGACCCGGCCACCGTCAAGGTGCGGCACCAGGGCCGGCAGGTGATCGCGGTGGGCGTGTCCATGACCAAGGGCGGCGACATTATTGCGCTGGGCCAGGCGCTGGAGTCCGCCACCGCGCGCATTGGCGCCCGATTGCCAGCCGGGGTGCGTCTGGTCAACGTGCAAGACCAGCCGAATGCGGTCACCAAGTCGGTCAACGAGTTTGTCTCGGTATTGATAGAGGCCATTGTGATCGTGCTGGCGGTCAGCTTCATCAGCCTGGGACTGCACCGCCGCAGTGGTGCCCAGCCCTGGTTCAAGCGCTACTACGTGGACATGCGGCCGGGGCTGGTGGTGGGCATCACCATTCCACTCGTGCTGGCGCTGACTTTTTTGGGCATGTACTACTGGGGCATTGGCCTGCACAAGATCTCGCTCGGCTCGCTCATCATCGGCCTGGGGCTGCTGGTCGACGACGCCATCATTGCTGTGGAGATGATGGTGCGCAAGCTGGAAGAAGGCTACGACAAGGTACGCGCCGCCACCTTTGCCTATGAGATCACCGCCATGCCGATGCTCACCGGCACCTTGATCACCGCTGTGGGCTTTTTGCCGATCGGTATTGCCAAATCGGCCACCGGCGAGTACACCTTTGCTATTTTTGGTGTCACGGTGCTGGCGCTGGTGCTGAGCTGGCTGGTATCGGTTTACTTTGTGCCGTATTTGGGCACCGTGCTGCTCAAGGTCAAGCCGCACACACCGGGTGAGCCCCATGAGTCTTACGACACCGCGTTTTACCGGGGCTTTCGCCGCGCTGTGAACTGGTGTGTGACCTACCGCTGGATCACCATCGGCCTGATGCTCTTGACCTTTGCCTTGGGGCTGGCGGGCATGGGCCGGGTGCAGCAGCAGTTTTTCCCCGATTCGAGCCGGCCCGAGGTGCTGCTGGACGCCTGGCTGCCTGAGGGCAGTTCTTTGGCACTGAACGAGCAGATCGCCCAGCGCATCGAGGCGCGCTTGATGCAGGAGCCCGGTGTGAACACCGTCAGCACCTGGGTTGGCTCTGGTGTGCCGCGCTTCTACCTGCCAATGGACGCGATCTTTCCGCAGACCAATGTGTCGCAGTTCATCATCCTGCCCAAGGACCTGAAAACGCGGGAATCGCTGCGCATCGCCCTGCCGGCCCTCATGGCGCAAGAGTTCCCCGAGGTGCGCACGCGCGTCAAGATTTTGCCCAATGGCCCGCCGGTGGCCTACCCGGTGCAGTTCCGGGTGGTCGGTGGTGAGCCGGCGGTACTGCGCCAGCGCGCCGACGAGGTCAAGGCACTGCTGCGCGACAACACCAATATGCGCGGCGTGAACGACAATTGGAATGAGTTTGTCAAGGTGCTGCGGCTGGACGTGGACCAAGCCAAGGCCCGAGCGCTGGGCGTGAGCAGTCAGTCGATCGCCCAGGCGTCCAAGGTGCTGCTGGCCGGCAGCACGGTGGGCCAGTTCCGCGAGGGTGACCGGCTGATTGACATCGTGCTGCGCCAGCCGGCCGATGAGCGCCAGGCCATCACCGACATCGCCAATGCCTACCTCACCACAGCCAGCGGCAAGTCCATTCCGCTGACGCAAATTGCCCGGCCCAGCTTTGCCTGGGAGCCCGGCGTGCTGTGGCGCGACAACCGCGACTACGCCATCACCGTGCAGGGTGACATTGTGGAGGGGCTGCAGGGCGCCACCGTCACCGCCCAGCTGCTGCCCGGCCTGCGCAAGCTCGAAGCGGCCTGGAAGGCGCAGGGCCAGGGTGGCTACCGCATCGAGGTGGCGGGCGCGGTGGAGGAGAGCAGCAAGGGCTCGGCCTCGATTGCAGCCGGCGTGCCCATCATGCTGTTCATCACCTTCACCCTGCTCATGCTGCAATTGCACAGCTTCAGCCGGGCCATGCTGGTGTTTTTGACTGGGCCGCTGGGTCTCTTCGGGGTGGCCTCGGCGTTGCTGCTGTCGGGCCGGCCGTTTGGCTTTGTGGCGCTGCTGGGCGTGATTGCGCTGATGGGCATGATCCAGCGCAACTCGGTGATCTTGATCGACCAGATTGAGCAGGACCGCGCCAACGGCGTGCCGGCATGGGATGCGATTGTCGAATCGGCTGTGCGCCGTCTGCGCCCTATTGTGCTGACCGCCGCCGCCGCTGTGCTGGCCATGATCCCGCTCTCGCGCTCGGTCTTTTGGGGGCCGATGGCGGTGGCCATCATGGGTGGCTTGATCGTGGCCACGGTGCTCACCCTGCTGGCGCTGCCGGCCATGTACGCGGCTTGGTTCCGGGTCAAAAGGGAGACGGTGGCGGCAGGTTAAACTCTGCGACTCACCGATTTTCCGGGGGTGGTTCGACAGGCCGCCCCTTTTGTTTTTTTGCGCGGGTGGCGAAATTGGTAGACGCACCAGGTTTAGGTCCTGACGTCCGCAAGGATGTGCGGGTTCGAGTCCCGCCCCGCGCACCATGTACATTTTTTGGAGAAGTTTGATGGCTGTGACCGTAGAAACCCTGGAAAAACTTGAACGCAAGATCACCTTGAGCTTGCCCCTTGGCAGCATCCAGTCCGAAGTTGAAGCCCGCCTGAAGAAAATGGCGCGCACCGTCAAGATGGATGGCTTTCGCCCCGGTAAAGTGCCCATGAATGTGGTGGCCCAACGGTATGGCTACTCGGTGCACTACGAAGTGATGAACGATAAAGTCGGTCAGGCCTTCTCTGACGCCGCCAACGAAGCCAAACTGCGCGTCGCAGGACAGCCCCGCATCACAGAAAAACAAGGCGCGCCCGAAGGCGAGCTGACTTTCGACGCCGTGTTCGAGGTTTTCCCAGAAGTCCGCATTGGCGACCTCAGCAGCGCTACGGTGGAAAAAATCAGTGCTGAGGTTGATGACAGCGCCATTGACAAAACGCTGGAGATTCTGCGCAAGCAGCGCCGCACCTTTGCCCAACGCGCGCAGGACGCTGCTGCCCAAACCGGCGACCGCGCCACTGTTGACTTTGAAGGCAAGATCGATGGCGAGGCTTTTGAGGGCGGCAAGGCCGAAGACTTTCAGTTCATTCTGGGCGACGGTCAGATGCTCAAGGAGTTCGAAGACGCCACAAGCGGCATGCAACTCGGCCAAAGCAAGACTTTTCAGTTGGCCTTCCCGGCTGACTACCATGGTAAGGATGTGGCGGGTAAAACCGCTGATTTCATGGTGACGGTCAAGAAAATTGAAGCTGCGCACCTGCCCGAGGTCAACGAAGCACTGGCCCGTTCGCTCGGCATTGCTGACGCCACAATCGAAGGCCTGCGTGCCGACATCCGCAAGAACCTGGAGCGTGAAGTCAAATTCCGCCTGCTGTCGCGTAACAAGCAAGCCGTTATGGATGCGCTGGTCGCCAAGGCTGAGCTCGATTTGCCCAACGCCAGCATTCAGTCCGAGATTGGCCGCCTGCTTGAAGGCGCCCGCGCTGACCTGAAAAAGCGCGGCATCAAGGACGCTGACAAAGCCCCTATTCCAGATGATGTCTTCCGCCCTCAGGCTGAACGCCGTGTGCGCCTAGGCCTGGTGGTGGCCGAGTTGGTGCGTGCCAACAGCCTGCAGGCCCGGCCTGAGCAACTCAAGGCGCACATTGAAGAGTTGGCCAGCAGCTATGAAAAACCGGCCGATGTGCTGCGCTGGTACTACGGTGACAAGCAGCGCATGGCTGAAGTCGAAGCCATCGTGATTGAAAACAACGTCACTGAGTTTGTGCTGAGCAAGACGCAAGTCACAGAAAAGAGTGTTTCTTTTGACGAACTGATGGCCCAGAACTGAGCCTGCTCGCTTTTCTTTTTTTCGGTACAGTAAGGCCTTCTGGGAGCTAATATGAACGTGCGCAATAGTGCAATGGAAACGCAGGGGCTGGGCATGGTGCCCATGGTCATTGAGCAGTCGGGCCGCGGTGAGAGGTCTTACGACATTTACTCGCGCCTGCTCAAGGAACGTGTCATCTTCCTGGTGGGTCCAGTCAATGACCAAACCGCCAACCTGGTGGTAGCACAGCTTTTGTTTCTCGAGAGCGAGAACCCCGACAAGGACATCTCGTTCTACATCAACTCCCCCGGTGGTTCGGTCAGTGCTGGCATGGCGATTTACGACACCATGAACTTCATCAAGCCCGACGTGTCCACCCTGTGCACCGGCATGGCGGCCAGCATGGGCGCCTTTTTGCTGGCGGCGGGCGCCAAGGGCAAGCGTTTTTCGCTGCCAAACTCCAAGGTCATGATCCACCAGCCCTCGGGTGGCAGCCAGGGGCAAGCCACTGAGATTGAAATCCAGGCGCGCGAAATTCTGAAAACCCGCGAGCAACTCAACAAAATCCTGGCCGACCGTACCGGCCAACCGCTGGAGCGCATCGAGCGCGACACCGAGCGTGACTACTACATGTCTGCCGAAGAGTCCCGTGAGTACGGCCTGATCGATCAAGTCATCTCCAAGAGGGCCTGATCCCCATGGCGGAAAAAAAAGGCGCCACGGGTGAAAAGACCCTTTACTGCTCCTTTTGCGGCAAGAGCCAGCATGAGGTCAAGAAGCTGATTGCAGGGCCTTCGGTCTTTGTCTGCGACGAGTGCATCGAGCTGTGTAACGAGATTATTCGTGACGAGCTGCCAGCCACCACCGAAGCCCGTGGCGGCGGCAATGAACTGCCGACACCGGCCGAAATCAAGGCAAATCTTGACAATTACGTGATCGGCCAAGAGCCGGCCAAGCGCACGCTGGCGGTGGCGGTCTACAACCACTACAAGCGCCTGCGCCACAAAGAAAAAGCTAAAAAAGACGATGTGGAACTGGCCAAAAGCAATATTTTGCTGATCGGCCCCACGGGGTCGGGCAAAACCCTGCTGGCGCAAACCCTGGCTCGCATGCTGGACGTCCCCTTCGTCATGGCCGATGCCACCACCCTGACCGAAGCCGGTTATGTGGGTGAAGATGTGGAAAACATCGTGCTCAAGCTGCTGCAAAGCTGCAACTATGAGGTGGAGCGAGCCCAACGTGGCATCGTCTACATTGACGAAATCGACAAGATCTCGCGCAAGTCTGACAACCCGTCGATCACGCGCGATGTGTCCGGCGAAGGCGTGCAGCAGGCCCTGCTCAAGCTGATCGAAGGCACCATGGCCAGCGTGCCGCCGCAGGGGGGGCGCAAGCACCCCAACCAAGATTTCGTACAGATTGACACCACCAACATCCTGTTCATTTGTGGCGGCGCTTTTTCCGGTCTCGAGAAAGTGATTGAAAACCGCACCGCGTCCTCTGGCATCGGCTTTGGTGCGTCTGTGAAAAGCAAGGCAGACCGGACCCTGACTGAAGTCTTCAAAGACGTTGAGCCTGAAGACCTGATCAAGTTTGGCCTGATCCCCGAGCTGGTCGGGCGTATGCCGGTGGTGGCCACCTTGGCTGAGTTGTCTGAGGATGCCCTGATCCAGATTCTGACCGAGCCGAAAAACGCTCTGGTCAAGCAATACGGCAAGCTCTTGGCCATGGAGGGCGTTGACCTGGAAATTCGGCCATCAGCGCTGAAAGCCATTGCCAAGAAGGCGCTGGCACGCAAGACCGGCGCACGTGGCCTGCGCTCCATCCTGGAGCAGGCGCTGATCGACACCATGTACGAACTGCCCAGCAGCTCTAACGTGGAAAAGGTGGTGGTCGACGAGAGCACCATCGAAGAAAACAAGCCGCCGCTGCTTCTGTACCGTGAGGCAGCCCGGAAGGCTTGATTAGGCACCTTTTTGTAGCGGAATAGGCCAGTTTGGTGCAAAACCCGCCGGTCATAATCAGGGCTGGGTTGAAAACTGTCACATTCGATTCATATTCAACAGGTAACGAAAGGCTAATACATGTCCGGTCACACTCCCTTACCTGCCACCCCGATTGAACTGCCACTGCTCCCACTGCGGGATGTCGTGGTTTTCCCGCACATGGTGATCCCACTCTTTGTAGGTCGCCCCAAAAGCATCAAGGCGCTGGAGGCGGCCATGGAGTCCGACCGGCGCATCATGCTGGTGGCGCAAAAAGCCGCCGCCAAAGATGATCCCCTGGTCACCGACATGTTTGATGTCGGGTGCGTTTCCACCATACTGCAGATGCTCAAGTTGCCCGATGGCACGGTCAAAGTACTGGTTGAAGGCCAACAACGTGCCCGTGTGGACAAAATCGACGAGGGCGAATCTCACTTTACAGCGAAACTGACGCCTATGGCTGTGGCGGACGAGTCAGAAGGCCCGGCCCGTGCCAAGGCCAGCGAGATTGAAGCCCTGCGCCGGGCGGTGATGCAGCAGTTTGATCAGTACGTCAAGCTCAACAAAAAAATTCCGCCCGAAATCCTGACCTCGATTTCCAGCATCGATGACGCCGGTCGGCTGGCTGACACCATTGCCGCCCATCTGCCTCTGAAGTTGGAGAACAAGCAGGCTGTTTTAGACTTGGCCAGTGTCAAGGAGCGGCTGGAAAACCTGTTTGAGCAGATCGAGCGTGAGGTTGATATCCTCAACGTTGACAAGAAAATCCGTGGCCGGGTCAAGCGCCAGATGGAGAAAAACCAGCGCGACTTTTACCTCAATGAGCAGGTCAAGGCCATCCAAAAGGAACTGGGCGAGGGTGAAGACGGTGCTGATGTGGATGAGATCGAGAAAAAGATCAAGGCCGCCAAAATGCCTAAGGAAGCTCTGAAAAAGGCTGAGGGCGAACTCAAGAAACTCAAGCTGATGTCGCCCATGTCGGCTGAGGCCACGGTGGTGCGCAATTACATTGATGTGCTGATTGGCCTGCCCTGGGCCAGCAAGACCAAGATCAAGCACAACCTGGGCAACGCCGAGACCGTGCTCAACGAAGATCACTATGGCCTGGACAAGGTTAAGGACCGCATCCTGGAGTACCTCGCTGTGCAGCAACGGGTTGACAAGGTGAAGGCGCCCATTTTGTGTCTGGTTGGCCCACCTGGCGTTGGCAAAACCTCGCTGGGTCAGTCTATTGCCAAGGCCACCGGGCGCAAATACGTGCGGATGGCCCTGGGCGGCATGCGCGACGAGGCCGAGATCCGGGGTCACCGCCGCACCTACATCGGCGCCATGCCCGGCAAGGTGTTGCAGAGCCTGTCCAAAGTCGGCACTCGCAACCCCTTGTTTTTGCTGGATGAAATCGACAAGCTCGGCACTGATTTTCGTGGCGACCCGTCCAGCGCCCTGCTGGAGGTGCTGGACCCCGAGCAAAACCACAAGTTTGGCGACCACTATGTCGAGGTTGACTTTGACCTGAGCGACGTGATGTTTGTGGCCACCTCCAACTCGATGAATATCCCGCCAGCCTTGCTGGACCGCATGGAGGTCATCCGCCTGTCGGGCTATACCGAAGACGAAAAAACCAGCATCGCCATCAAATACCTGTTGCCCAAGCAATTGAAGAACAACGGCGTCAAAGATGCCGAGCTGTTGGTGGGCGAAGACGCGGTGCGTGACATCGTGCGCTACTACACCCGTGAGGCCGGGGTCCGATCGCTGGAGCGGGAGCTGTCCAAGATCTGCCGCAAGGTGGTCAAGGGGCTGCAGCTCAAGAAGATGCTGCCTCAGGTCAAGGTCACGGCGGACAACCTCAACGATTTTCTGGGGGTGCGCAAGTACTCGTATGGGCGCGCTGAGCAGCAAAACCAAGTGGGGCAGGTGGTCGGGCTCGCCTGGACCGAGGTCGGTGGAGATTTGCTGACCATTGAAGCGGCCATGATGCCGGGCAAGGGTGTGATCACACGTACCGGCTCGCTTGGTGACGTCATGAAGGAATCGGTGGAGGCGGCCCGCACCGTGGTGCGCAGCCGTTCGCGCCGGCTGGGCATCAAGGACGAGTTTTTTGAGAAGAAAGACATTCACATCCACGTGCCCGACGGCGCCACGCCCAAGGACGGCCCCAGCGCGGGTGCTGCCATGACCACCGCCTTTGTGTCGGCCATGACCGGCATCCCGGTACGCAGCGATGTCGCCATGACGGGTGAAATCACCCTGCGTGGCGAGGTCACCGCCATTGGCGGCTTGAAAGAGAAGTTGCTGGCGGCCCTGCGGGGTGGTATCAAGACAGTGCTGATTCCGGAAGAAAATGCCAAAGATTTGCAGGACATACCAGAAAACGTCAAAAATGGCTTGGAGATCGTGCCGGTGCGTTGGATCGACAAGGTGTTGGAAGTGGCGCTAGAGCGCATGCCGACCCCGCTGCCGGATGACGAGCCCCTGGTGGTCGCTGCCCCCGCTGAGGTGGTGGTGCCTGCAGAGCTACTGGGTTCGGTCAAGCATTGAGGGTACAGGGGCGTAAATTTTTTCAGCCAGGTCCAAACAGGCAGAAAATGCTCGCTATAATCTAGGCTCAAAACGCGGGAATAGCTCAGTTGGTAGAGCGCAACCTTGCCAAGGTTGAGGTCGAGAGTTCGAGACTCTTTTCCCGCTCCAAATTGAATAAAAGGGAAGCCAAGTGCTTCCCTTTTTTGTCAGATGAATGGCGCGATAGCAAATCGGTTATGCAACGGATTGCAATTCCGTCTAGCCCGGTTCGACTCCGGGTCGCGCCTCCACAACAACTCCGGCTGCTTGCTGCCGTGCCCGGGTGGTGAAATTGGTAGACACATCGGACTTAAAATCCGCCGCTTTCCTGCATAAGGGGCGTACCGGTTCGATTCCGGTCCCGGGCACCACTTCTTCTGCGGCCGTCGCGCCCGCTCAGCACGATTACTGGCCCTCGTGCGGCCATCAGTATCTGGCGGTCGATCCGGAAGGGCACTTGCTGCTTACTGACGATTTTCTGCGCGTGCTGTTGCAACGCCCCGAAATCTCCCCCATCCCATCCTCCTGCGCTGCTGAACTGACCCTGCACGAGCAGCTCCTCGCTGATCCACGCCATGCCGTGCCTGCCGATGCTCTGCTGGCTTTACAGGACCGGGATGCCGCGGACAACTATGGTGTGTGGCTGCGCTTTCGTGATCGCCTGCTCGCCGCCCCCACGCTGGAGGCGGCTTACCTGGCCCTGTTCCAGGGTGAGGGTGTCGATGTCGCGCCCGTGCTGGTGCAGCAACTCACCCAGATCTTGCTGCGCCATGTGCTCGGTGATACGGCCACAGCGATGCAGGTCCGGGTGGCTGAGATGTTGTTCCGAACCCAAAAAATCTCGGTGCTTGAAGACGGTGCGGTTATGGCTGCCGACAATGAAACGGTGGAGCGCCATGCCTTGTCAGCCGGTTTTGGAAGCGTGGGGGAATTGCTGCGCCAAGGTGGTGTACCGCTGCGCAGTGTTGACCTGGACGTCTTGGATGCCGATAAGTCTGATCTGTACTGGCCGCGCAGTGAGCACTTTGATCTGGTGCTCAACCTCAACCATGGCCAGCCCGCTCTGCTGGCGTTGGCAGAGTTGCTGCAGCGATGGGTCAGCCATTTCCTCAAAGTGGAGGTGCGTGTGCAGACCGACCGTGAAATTGTTGACGAACACTGGGTCTGGCACGTGGGACTGGATGCCCAGGCCAGTGGCATCCTGAATGATCTCTACCAGGGCGATGAGCCGGATGCGGAGCGCATGCGCCGCCTGCTCTGCCTGTTTCGGCTGGAGTTCGCCAACCCGGCCGATATGCTGGGTGCGGTGGCTGGGCGACCGGTCTATCTGGCTATGGCCATGGATGAACACCACCGGCTCAAACTCAAACCCCAAAACCTCTTGCTTAATTTGCCGCTGGCCCGTCGGTCCTGACGCGTCAAGGCAGGCTGGCCGAGGCACTTGGCCGTACTACACTAAGCGCCATGCCACGCTACAACGCCCCTTTTGAAATTCACGTGCACGGCCAGATCACACTGCGCCCTGAAGTTGGTTTTGACCAGTTGCAAGAGGCGCTCAAACCGCTCTGGAAGTACGCCGGCGCCAGATCCCTGGCTGATGCCGCCGAGAGCAGCTATGAGGACGAGCCAGGCATCAAGTTTGAGGTGGAAGAGCACCGGTTGCAAATCTGCTGGACCGTGGCCGGCGACGATGATTTTCGTCAGGTCCTGGACGAGGTCTGCATGAACCTCAACGATTTGGCCGCCACGGGCGCTGCGGTCGAGGTGACTTTTTACGACGCTGAATTTGACGACGAAGACGAAGAAACAGAGGCTGAGTCACGCGATGATTTCATGATGCTGTTTGTCGGGCCCGATCCAGCTTCCATCATGCAAGTTCAACGCGACCTGTTGGTGCAGGACGTGGTCAACATGATGGAGCGCCACTTTGACGGCGCTGAGCTCGGTGGCGTGGTGGCTGAAATCGACAAGCTGTTCGGCCAACGCTTTGATGATTTGGTGAACTCGATGCAGCTGGGTAAGCCACCGCGCGGCTCTGGCGGTGGGCATGGTGGCGGCCATGGTGGTGGGCGCAAGCCTCGGCACCTGCATTGAGGCAGTCAAGCCGCTCGGCTGCCGGTTTTTTGAGCGCTGTAAGGGTTGGTTAGAGGGAGGTGCCCGCAACTGGCACTTGGCTGTCTGGAATCGTCAGGACAAAGGTAATCCCAACGGAATCGACTTCAGCGCTAAGGTCGCCATTGGCTTCTTGAAGGCTTTTTCGAGCTTGGTACAGGCCCAGTCCCAGGCCGCCGGGGCGTCCACTGGCAAAGGGCTCAAACAGGCGCATTGGCGCAATGCGTACCTGCGCATCAGGCCAGTGGCTGAAAAATCGTAACTCGGCCATTGCCGGTTTAAAAGGGCCTTCTGTATTGGTCCGCAAATGAAGCACTGGTTTTTCAGCGCCAGGGTTACGCCAATTGGGCGCCAGATTCGAGAACAGGTTGTCCAAGGCGCGGGCCAGCAAGGCCTGTGCAATCCAGGCGTGCGCCTGGCCTGAGATGGTGACCTGAACCCCTGCCAGATGCGCTGCATTTTCGACCGCTAGCCGCAAGTCCAGCCGGGTCGCTTGTTGATTGGCTGGGCTGTTTCCGAGCAGGGCCACCAGCCGGTCGGCACGTTCCCGCGCTAGCGGTGCATTTTGTTGCAGGCGCCGCGCTGCGACGAGTAGGCTCTCGGGCTGGTCGCAATCGTTGAAATCAGAGCACACCCAGCCGACCCATTGGGCTAAATTGCGCATGTCGTGCTGCAGGTACAGGGTGAGCCTAGCCCGCTCGGCCATGGCCACCGAAATAGCTTCGGTGCGAACGCGTAGCGCCGACTCCAGCAGCAACACGAACACCTTGGCCAGCTGCTCTGCGAACATGCGGCCCTCGCCCCTGACAGCGCTATGGCTGAGCGTCAGCACCAGCAGAACATCGTTACCACTGCTCAGTCGGAACGCCAATGGCTTACTTGCTTTTTGGCCTCGTTTAAGTGGCTGGTCTGGTTTTTTGCCCCACTCAGACTCAACGAGGTGGCCGAACCAGTCACCTGAAAGTTGAAGGTGTTGCCAGCCTCCGGTGGCTAATAGCGGCCACGCGGCAGGCGGGATGTCGAGTGGGTCGAGCCCCTGCGCACCTAGTTGCAGTAGGCTTTGCATGCCCGCCTGGTAGCTCCGGGCTCTTCGGGCCAGGCTCCTGCTGGTGACGTACAGGGTCAACCCGGCAGCCAGGCAAATCAGCGACAGGCTACTCAGGACGCCGTAATCCATACTTGTTCAGGTAGTAGTAGACGTGTTCTCTGGCCATGCCCAGTTGGCGGGCCGCTTCTGCCACGTTGTAGCCGGTGGCGGCTAAAGTTCGTCGCAGTAGTTGCTCTTCGGCGCCGGCAGCTGCTTCCTTGGGGCCTTCGGAGAGCCGTGCAGTCAGGTGCAAGCGTGCCTCGCCGGCATCACTGAGCTGCAATTCCGTGCGCTTAAAAAGGTCTGCGCGTTGCAAGGCCGAATGAATACTGGCCACGCTGGCCGGCTTGATAAGGAAGTCAAAAGCGCCGCGTCGAACAGCTTCCAGGGCTGCCGCCTTTTCATCTTGCCCGGTCAGGACAATGATCTTGCTTGCAGGTGATTTTTGAAGCCACTCACCAAGCAGTAACAGACCCTCTGTCATCGAACTGCTGTGCGGTGGCAGGCCAAGGTCCAGCACGACCAGGCTGTCTTGTGTATTTGCGGAAAATTGGGCCAATGCTTGCAGTCGATCCCCAGCGACCCGCACAGACCAGCCACGCTCAGTCAACGCGGATGACAGATAGCCACTGAGCGCGGGGTCATCTTCGACCAGCAGCACGCTTCGGTGCGACCTGCCACCAGATGCTGGCGCCTCCCTCAGCTCGTCAATATTCGTCACCACCAGTGATTCTTTTTAAAATTGGCAAGATCGCAGTAACAAAGCCCACCATCAAGGCGCCAAAGCCGGCGACTACCCGGATCATCAACCAGTCACTGGGCGTGTCGGGCCTCACCGCCAGCAGCGCGTAGCCCCCGATCAGGATTAGCAAACCAATCCATGTCGTAATTTTTTGCCGCATCATGTGGCGACTTTTACGTTTTCTCAGCTCCTGTCTGTCTTCGCTCATGGCTCAGGCGATTTGCACCCATCTAATTAGCCAGTCTGGTGACACGATGGTATTCAGTGTCATTTGGCTGCTTTGCTGATCAAAGATCCTGGAGCAATAAAATCGGCACGTTGCAAATTGTCCAAGTTCACGGTCTCTCCGATGCGCACCCGAGTGCCTCTAACGGTAATGCTACCCGCATTAATCGCAAGGCGCACAGTATTTGGGAAAGGACTCTGCCCTTCGGGTATCGCCCGACCATTAATCCAGGCAGTGCTTTTACCCCCAGCGCGCTTAACCACGCCATCAACGGTGAAGATACTGCTGATACTTGGCGCATCGACCTCTCCAAGTCGAGCCTTTAGGACCGCAGCGCGTTCGCTGCTGGAGTAAAAAAGAGTCCCGAGGTCGTCCGGCGACGGGCTCGGCGACTCATTGGCAAAGGCTGTGACGGCGGCCAAGCAAAGCAACACCCCTGCATGAAAGCGAATTTTGGGGGTAAGGCATCTAAAAAACACATGTTGAGTATAACTTTTCGCTCACTGTTTTTCAAAAATGATAGCAAGTTACCTCTGGTTAAGGCTTCGCCACTGTTGGCTTGGCCTCTGTCAAAGTATAAAAACGCAGGGTGCAGTTAGCCGCCAGGCCTTGGGGCGTTGGGGTACCGAATGTGCAGTTGTTGACCCGAAAACGCCCATTCACGCGGGCCTGGTAATCTTGAATTAGTTTGAGCACTTCAGCTTCGTGAGTCCCGGTCAACGCAAATTCAAGGTCATGAATGAGCGGTGTGGGGGGCTTTGGCGCGTCGGGGTTGGTGGGCTCGGCAGGGCTGGCGGCCGCGATTCCTTGATCCATTAGAGGCTTTGGCGGCTGCAGGGTGTAGGTCAGGCTGTCTGGGATACCCAATTGTTTTTGGCTTACCAGAAACTGTTCTGTCCATCCGGTGCGGTCTGGTACGCCGACCAACCCTTTTTTTTCTAAAATGCGGTAGCGCTCAATTTCACTGGTTAAGCGTTTCAACGACTGTTCTTTTTGTTCTGTGACGGACTTGGTTGAGTCCTCCGCTTCTCGCGCCGCAGCCAAGGCGCTGAGCGTCTGATCCCTAAACGCCAACGACGCAGCGATGGCCGCTGCGCCAACCAGCAAGGCAGCGGCCAAGGCCGACAGCCCTACTTTTGACTTCTTTAGGATGACATTCAGATCACTCATGATTTCCCACTTGCGGGCAATGCCACGGGACCAGCCAGCGTCATGCACCAAACGGCTTGCTTCTCGCCGGCGCCCTGAGCGGCTCCGCCACCGCGAAGGGTCGCCTGAGCGATCTCCTTGGCTGGGTCCATCAAGACAGTCACCCCGTCTAATTTACCGATGGCGCTGGCAATAGCCGTCATGGTCTGCAGCCGGGCCCTGTCGTTCAGCCCTTGCGGCAAGATGATCTGGAGCGTTAGTTCAACCATCATGTCAGCAGGTGCTTTACCAGGCTCAGGCGCAGTCTCAGGCACAGTGGACTCCACCGGTTTGCCATCGCAGGATGCTTTCCCCGGCTGGGTGACGCGCCAGTCAAACCGCTCAAGGCGTAGGTTGTCTTGTTTGGCCAGCAGTTCAGCCACCATGACCAAATGTTTCACAAGAGAAGGCGCTGCCAGAATCTCTTGTTGGTCCAAGGTGACCGCTTGGTGCACCCAATCAGGGTTGACGCCAATAGCCGCGATTTGCCGCTCCAAGTTATCTAAAGCGGTTTGCTGTCGTTGGACATTGCTTTGCTTGAGTGTGAGTGCGGCTCGGTCATCGGTGATCGTTAATAGAATGCTCCCAGCAAATGCCACGGCCATACTGAAGCTCAGTGCGCCAGCAATGAATGCCGCGCGCTGCCAACGGCTGGCCACAAAAGTCGTCCTGGCTGACAAAGGCGCCAGTTGACCGCTGGGGGACTTGACCACCAAGTCAAAAAGAACGCCACGCCAGTCGTTGGTTCCGACTTTGGATTTACCTGACGGCAACGCCAAAAGTTGCATTTTTTCGCTGGACAACAAGTCAGCGAAACCTTCACTGTCGCCAATGATCACAATGGGTCGGGGCTTGTCTGTACGTTCCAGCACCTTGGTGTTCTCCAAGTGGCGCAAGGTGCGCACAATCTCTGTAACCTGATCGCTCGGCAGCGGCGCATCCATAACCAAGCGGCTGATCACCGGAGCGCCACCTTTGACGTAAACAATTCGCAGGCCGGCAGCGTCACGCAGCACGATGAACAGGTCTGGCGGCATGCGTTTCTGGCTGGCGGCCTGGGCCATCAGCATGGACGTCGACCAGACGCCCGCCACAGGTGCGGTCACGCTGCTAATGGCAGCAGCCACTTTTTCGGCGGCGTCCAGTCCCAGCAAAGTTTGGCGCGGTGGCGCCAGACGGTTCATCAATCCCGTCTGAGTTCCAGGGGGTAAGGCAGCTTTATAAGGTGTATCCGGGAAACGGGTCGTCAATTGACGATTCAAAAATCCTGTGCGGTCACGACCAAAGACCCGCGGCACTGGGACCTCATGGAATGCCTCTTCGGCCAGGTCGGCCACAACCCACACCGGTCCTTTAGAGGGGCCATCGAAGGCCGCCCAAGTCGCCCCCTGCCTCAGCCAAAGCTGGGTGCCTGAGGTGGTCACGTGCAGTACGGCTGTCATGCGCCTACTTCATCGTGGAGATCGTGTCGTAGATCGGCCCCAGCACAGCGAGCATGATCCATCCCAGGATGAGCCCCATCGCCACCGTCAAGGCGGGTTCGATCATGGCTTGTACCTTCCCTACAGATTCATTGATATCCCGGGTGTAGTAGTAACTGATGTTGTTCAGGGCCGTGTCGAGGCCACCTGTGGATTCGCCCACTTTAAGCATGCGCAGAACCAGGCTGGGGAATAGCCGCTCTAAGGCGAAGCTCTCGGACAGTGCCGTGCCCGTCATGACCCGCTCGCGGGCGCGTGTAATCGCCTGCTTGATGACCAGGTTGCTAGAGACATCTTGACAGTAAACCAGCCCTTCAATCATGGGTACACCGGTGCGGTACATCAGGGCGAAGGTGTCGGCAAATCGGGCGAGGATCATTTTCTTGATGACTTCTCCGACATACGGCAGTCTGAGCTGCAGCCGATGCAGCTGAAACAGAAATTTGGGTGACGAGGCGGCGAGTGTGCTGACAACCCCAATCAGGACGGTCGGTACCACCAGAATCGCCCACCAGTAGTTGATGATGAAACCCGACAGGCCAATCAGCAATTTAGTCTGTAGGGGTAA
>CAMCZF010000037.1 GCA_945885775.1 Rhodoferax sp. OV413
ACCGGGCGAAGGCGCTACAAAGCGCGAAAACAGCCCGTAGAGGAACAGAAAACGACGCGATTTCGCGGGATTACTCGTGAAATCTCACTATCTGAAAATTAGCCGACCGCTACTCCATTTGGTTAGCGGTTGTTCAGAGCATCCCTAGCCAGAGCACATCCACGCCGTCCACAGCGGCAATGGCGTCAACATTGGCAACGCCTTCGGGGGTTTCGATCATGGCAATCACCAGGGTGCGCTCGGCGCTGGCGGCGATCTTGTCGCGCGGCGCGCCCGGCAGGTAGCCGTCGTGCGCCACCCCAAAAGCGGCGCCACGCCGGCCCAGCGGCGGGTAGCGCGACCAAGACACCAGGGCACGCGCCTGCTCGGCATCGGCCACCATGGGCATCATGATGCCGTGGGCCCCGGCGTCCAACGCTCGCGCCACAAAATGGTAATGAAAACCCGGCACCCGCACCAGCGGCACCACGCCGGTGCCATTACAGGCAGCGCATTGGGCCTTGATGGCCTCGATGTCGACGCCACTGTGCTCGGTGTCGTACATCAAAAAATCCGCGCCAACCGCGCGTGCCATTTGCGCCATGCCCGGCACAAAAAACTCAAACACCATGGTGCCAACCGGCACATGGCCATTTTTCAGGCGCTGTTTCAAGGGAAGATCGGTACTGACAGAGGCTGCGGTCATGGCTTGAGGTCTCGAGGCTGAGCCCGGCAGGGTTGGTGGGCGTTTGGCCGATCAGCTTAGGGGCAGGGGCTTGGTCTGACCATGCGGGTTTACGCGAAGCCGGGCCGAACCATTCGGTGGATCTATCCAGATTTGCTACATTATTTATAGCTAACTATTGTTTTATTACAAGGGCTGGCGCACGATTTAACCTAAAATTCCTTGCACCACCCAGCCTCTGGGCTTAACGCGCTCTCCCCATGCCCCACCCCACTGCCCCCGAGCTCCAGGCCTATTTCCAACAGCATGGCGTGCATGAGGTCGAGTGCGTTTTCCCCGACATATCCGGCTACCCGCGCGGCAAGCTGATGCCGGCCACCGCCTTTGCCGTGGGGCAGGAACTGCGCATTTGCCAGGCCATCCCGATGCAGGCGGTGACGGGCGACTACTCCTACGACCCGGTTTTCCCCGACGCCGACCCCGACGTGCGCTTGGTGCCCGACCTGGCTACCCTGCGCTTGAGCCCCTGGGCCAGCCAGCCACGCGCCGTGGTAATTCACGACTGCCTTGAGCTGGACGGCACGCCCTGCCTGTTTGCCCCGCGCAGCCTACTTAAAGCGGTGCTGGCCCGCTACACGGCCCAGGGCCTGACACCGGTGGTGGCGCCCGAGATCGAGTTTTACCTGACGGCACCCAACGCCGACCCCTCCCAGCCGCTCCAAGCGCCGCAACCAATACATGGCCGGCCCGAAGTAGGGCAATCGGCCTTCAGCCTGAACCTGCGCAATGCTTTTGCACCCTTTTGGGATGAATTCAACGCCGCCCTGACCACGCTGGGCATTCGCGCCGACACCTGGCTGCACGAGGTGGGCCCCAGCCAGTTCGAGATCAACCTGCTGCATGGCGACGCGGTGGCGGTGGCCGACCAGGCTTTTCTATTCAAGTACGTCGCCAAGGAGATCGCCCTCAAACACGGTCTGAACGCGGTCTTCATGGCCAAGCCCATCGCCGGTGCGGCCGGCAGCTCGATGCACCTTCACCAGAGCCTGCTTGACGCCAGTGGCCGCAACGTTTTCAGCCAAGACGATGGCAGCGAGGCGCCCGCGCTGCGTCAGTTCATGGCCGGCCTGCAAACCCACGGGCCAGACCTGCTGTTGCTGTGGGCCCCTTTTGTGAATTCGTTCCGCCGCTATGTCAGCGGTAGTCAGGCGCCGGTGAACCTGCAATGGGGCTACGACAACCGCACCACTGGTCTGCGCGTGCCCGACAGCCCCCCAGCAGCGCGTCGGGTAGAAAACCGCATCGCCGGCGCTGATGCGAACCCCTACCTGGCCATCGCCGCCTCGCTGGCCGCTGGCTTGGCCGGGATGGACGCGCACCTTCAGGCCACCGAGCCCCTGGGCGGCAATGGCTACGACCAGGCACGCGGCCTGCCGCGCGATTTTGCCCAGGCTCTGGCACACATGGCCGCCAGCCCAATGGCGCGGCAGTTATTAGGCGACACCTTTGTCACCGGCTTTTGCGCCGTCAAGGCGCTGGAGCACGACAGTTATTTGAACGAGATCAGCGCTTGGGAGCGGCGCTACCTGCTGCCGCTGGTCTGAGCCGGCCGCCTACAAGGCGCCGCTGCGCTTGAAGCGGTCAGTGGCGGCCACCAGTGCCGCGGCAATGCCGGGCTCAAAAGCCGCGTGGCCGGCGTCTTCCACCATCAGAAAGCTGGCCTCAGGCCAGGCCTGGTGCAAGCGCCAGGCCGACAGCGGCGGGCAGACCACGTCGTACCGACCCTGAATGATCGCCGCCGGCAAGTGCCGAATGCGGTCGACGCCACGGATCAGCTGGTCATCGCCCAGAAACGCCTGGTTGCGGTAGTAATGCGCCTCCAACCGGCCCACGCCCAGAGCCACCGCGTCGCTGCCAAACTCGTCGGCCACTTCGGGGTGGGGCAGCAGATGCAGGCAACTGCCTTCATAGCGGCTCCAGGTGCGCGCTGCTTGCAGGCCCTCGGCCGGGTCGGCACCGAACATTCGCTTGGAATAAGCGCCCAGCAGATCGTCCCGCTCCTCGGGTGGTATGGGCGCTACCAGCTGGGCGTGCGCCTCCGGGAAAAACCAGCGCATGCCATTGAGGAACCAGTCCAACTCAGGCGGCGTGCACAAGAAGATGCCGCGCAAGACAAAGCCGGTGCAGCGCTGCGGATACGCTTGGCCGTAGGCCAGCGCCAGCGTCGAACCCCAAGAGCCGCCAAACACCAGCCAGCGCTCAATCCCCATCAGCTCCCGCAGGCGCTCGATGTCCGCCACCAGATGCGGCGTGGTGTTGTCGCGGACTTCACCCAGCGGGGTAGATTGGCCGGCACCGCGCTGGTCAAACAGAACGATGCGGTAATGGGCTGGGTCAAAAAACTGCCGGTGCGCCTTGGACAGGCCAGCCCCCGGGCCGCCGTGCAGGAACAGCACCGGCACCCCCTGCGGGTTGCCGCACTCTTCCCAGTACAAGGTGTGCAGATGATCAACGGCGAGGCGGCCACTGCGGTAGGGCTCGATCGGCGGGTAGAGCGGAGTGGCGGTTAGCGGCGTGGTGGGCGACGGGGTGGATGGGCTAGAGGTCATGGCGCTGGCTCATGGTAAAGCTCGGATTTTGCGCCCTGCGGTCAAGCCGGAACCGGTCCTGCACCCGCGTCATCATTGCCCCTATCAATCGGTTAGTCACTTTCAATTGGTGGAAATTATCGTTAATCCCTATCATTCGTCCTGTGTTGATTAATTCAATCTATTTTTAACCGGAGTTCCTTTTGACCACCTTACAACGCCCAGAAATCAAAACCATGGCCAACCTCGAAGCTGCCTTTGCCGGCGAGTCGATGGCGCACATCAAGTACCGTTATTTCGCCAAATTGGCGCGCGAAGCAGGCGACGAAGAAACCGCCCGCACCTTCGAAGCCACTGCCGACCAAGAGATGATGCACGCCTTTGGTCATCTTGACCTGCTCTACCCCAAGGCCAGCATGACGCCGGCCAAAGCGCTGCAAATCGCCATTGACGGCGAAACCTATGAGTACACCGAGATGTACCCCGGCTTTCGCAAGACTGCCGAGGCCGAGGGCAACGCCGCCGCAGTGGCCGAGATGGACGCGCAGATCGGCGAGTCCCAGGCGCACGCGGCACAATTCAGGGCCACACTGGACAAGGCGCAAAAGCGGTTTGCTGCGTTGGCCAAGGTAGAGGAACGGCACGCCCGGCACTACCAGGCGCAACTTGACAAAATAAGCGCCTGATAATTTGCTATAAATTTAATAGCTACATCATCAATAACCACGTGGCCTAGAGCCCGATTTCTTATATTTTTTGGAGTTAGACATGAAGACCTGGATTTGCATTGTTTGCGGTTTTATTTACGACGAAGCGGCTGGCCTCCCGGGCGATGGCATCCCCGCCGGAACATTGTGGGCTGATGTACCCGCCGGCTGGACCTGCCCGGACTGCGGCGTGGCCAAGGCCGACTTTGAAGCCGTCGAAATCTGAGCCCCGGCACAGCATCGCCATGAGCCACCCTCTGATCGTTATCGGCGCCGGCCTGGCCGGCTGGACCACCATCCGCGAATTCCGCAAGCTTGACCCGGACACGGCAGTAACGCTGATCACCGCCGACAGCGGAGACTTCTACGCCAAGCCGACGCTCTCAAACGCCTTCGCCCAACAGCGCGGTCCGTCGCAGTTGGTCACCACGCCGGCAGCGCGCATGGCCGAGACGCTGAAGGTCACCCTGCTGGCGCACACCGAGGTACTGGCGATTGACCCGGCTCAAAACCTGGTGCGCACTGGGCAGGGTGAGTTGACTTACCGTGACCTGGTGCTGGCCACCGGCGCCCATGCCATTCGTCTGTCGTTGGCGGGCGACGCGGCCGAACAAGTGCTGTCGGTCAACAGCCTGGACGACTTTGCAGCTTTCCACGCCCGACTTCTGGCTGAGCGAGCGCCCGAGGCGGCCAAGGCCCGGGTGCTGATCATGGGCGCTGGGCTGATCGGCTGCGAATTTGCCAACGACCTTGCCGGCACCGGGCACCCGGTCCAGCTGGTCGACCCAGCGTCCGCACCAATCGCGGCGCTACTGCCAGCGCAGGCCAGTGCCGAGTTGAAGGACGCTTTGACTGGTTTGGGTGTTCAGTGGCACTTTGGGACCACCGTCACTGCCGTTGACCAGGCCAACGCGGGCGACACTGCCTCTGGCGCCATGCACGTCACGCTGGCCAATGGCCAAAGCCTGGAGGCCGACCTGGTTCTAAGCGCCATCGGCCTGCGCGCCAACACCACGCTGCCGCTGGCTGCTGGCCTGCAGTGCGAGCGCGGCGTGCTGGTGGATGCCTGCCTGCGCACCAGCCAGCCGCACATTTACGCCCTGGGCGACAACGCCCAGTACGCTGGTCAAGATTGGGATCTGGCGACCAGCGCCCCCTTGAGCGGCGGGCGCACCCTTCCCTATGTGATGCCGATCATGAACGCGGCCAAGGCCCTGGCCGCCACCCTGACCGGCACCCGCACCGAACTGGTCTTTCCCCTGATGCCGGTGGGCATCAAGACACCAGCACTGCCCATCGTGGTGGCCCCGCCCGCGCCAGGCATGGCCGGCGAGTGGCACAGCACTTCGCCGGGGATTTGGCAATTTCGAGATCCGGACGATCAGGTGCGCGGCTTTGTGCTGACCGGCACCCAGACCAACCAGCGCATGGCGCAAAGCAAACTGGTGGTGCTCTAGCACGGCCCTAGCGCGGCGGTCATTGTGCTGTTCACCTAGGGTTTTCCCGTATTGGGCATTACAATTATTGCCCCACAGCGAGAACGACCTCCCCCACTTTTGGGTTGATACTGGTCGCAGCAGGAGACAACAATGCCCGACAGCACGCCCAATACCGAAGAAAAACGCGCGCAATTGCGCCGCGCCGCACTTGAATACCACGAGTTCCCCACGCCGGGCAAGATCTCTATCGCGGCCACCAAGCAGTTGGTGAATCAGCATGATCTGGCGCTGGCCTACTCGCCCGGCGTCGCTGCACCCTGTGAAGAGATCGTCAAAGACCCCAACAACGCCTTCAAGTACACCAGCCGCGGCAACCTGGTCGCGGTGATCACCAACGGTACCGCCGTGCTGGGCTTGGGTGACATCGGACCGCTGGCGGCCAAGCCGGTGATGGAGGGCAAGGCTGTCCTGTTCAAAAAGTTCGCCGGCATCGATGTGTTTGACATCGAGATCAACGAAAAACACGATCTCGACAAGTTGGTGGACATCATTGCCTCGCTGGAGCCCACCTTTGGCGGCATCAATCTGGAAGACATCAAGGCCCCGGATTGTTTTTACGTCGAACGCCGCCTGCGCGAACGGATGAAGATCCCGGTCTTCCACGACGACCAGCATGGCACCGCCATCGTGGTTGGCGCAGCACTGCTTAACGCGCTCAAGGTGGTGGGCAAGGACCCAAAACGGGTCAAACTGGTCACCTCAGGTGCCGGGGCGGCAGCGCTGGCCTGCCTGGGCCTTCTGGTTAAGCTGGGTATACCGCGCGAGAATATTTATGTCACTGACTTGGCAGGGGTGGTGTACGAGGGCCGTACCGAGCTGATGGACGAAGACAAAATCGTCTTCGCCCAGAAAACCGAAGCGCGCACTCTGAGTGACATCATTGCCGATGCCGACATTTTTCTCGGGCTGTCAGCCGGTGGTGTGCTCAAGCCGGCCATGGTCGAAAAAATGGCCGCGAACCCCATCATTTTTGCCCTGGCCAACCCAAATCCGGAAATCTCCCCGGAAGACGTCAAGGCCGTGCGCAGTGACGCCGTGATGGCCACCGGCCGCACCGACTACCCGAACCAGGTCAACAACGTCCTGTGTTTTCCCTATATTTTCCGTGGCGCCCTGGATGCCGGCGCCTCCACCATCACGGTCGAGATGGAGATCGCGGCGGTACACGCCATCGCCAATCTGGCGCAGGCCGAGCAAAGCGAGGTGGTGGCTGCCGCCTATGCCGGTGAACAACTGGCTTTCGGCCCGGAGTACCTGATTCCCAAGCCGTTCGACCCTCGCCTCATGATGAAGATTGCCCCGGCCGTGGCCAAGGCGGCGGCTGACAGTGGCGTGGCGCTGCGGCCCATTGCCGACATGGACGCCTACCGCGAACGCCTGCAAAGCTTCGTCTATGCCTCCGGCAACACCATGAAACCGATTTTCTCAGCCGCTAAAAAGGCGCTCAAAAAACGGGTGGTCTATGCCGAAGGGGAAGAAGAACGGGTTTTGCGTGCTGCGCAAATCGTGGCGGATGAAGGCTTGGCCCTGCCCACCCTGATTGGACGGCCCGCCGTGATTGCGGCGCGGGTGGAGAAATTTGGCCTGCGCCTGCGCGCGGGCATCGACTACGACGTGGTCAACGTGGAGTCGGATCACCGCTACCGCGACTTCTGGCAGACTTACCACCGCATGACCGAGCGCAAAGGCGTGACTGAGCAGGCGGCCAAAATTGAAATGCGTCGGCGCTTGACCCTGATCGGAGCCATGCTGCTGCACAAGGGGGATGTTGACGGGCTGATCTGCGGCACCTGGGGTACCACGGGCCTGCATTTGCAGTACATCGACCAGGTCATTGGCAAGCGTGCGGGTGTCAACACCTATGCCTGCATGAACGCCCTCTTGCTGCCCGACCGACAGGTATTTCTGGTCGACACCCATGTCAATTACGACCCGACCGCCGAACAACTTGCCGAAATCACCGTGATGGCGGCCGAAGAAATGATGCGCTTTGGCATTCGGCCTAAAACCGCCCTGCTGTCGCACTCCAACTTCGGCAGCAGCATCCAACCCAGTGCCGTGAAGATGCGACAAACACTGGAGCTACTGCGGGTTCAAGCGCCTTGGCTCGAGGTCGACGGCGAAATGCACGGTGATATGGCACTGGACGGAGAGGGCCGTGCGAGCCTGATGCCCAACAGTACCCTGTCTGGTGATGCCAATTTGCTGGTTTTGCCCAACATCGACGCCGCCAACATTTCTTACAACCTGTTGAAAACCGCAGCCGGCGGCAACATTGCAATTGGCCCGGTGCTGCTGGGTGCGGCTAAGCCGGTGCATATTTTGACCCCTAGCGCCACCGTGCGGCGTATCGTCAACATGACAGCACTCACTGTGGCGGACGCCAACGCCAGCCGTTAAGCCTGGATTCACAAGTGTGCGCTTGCTTATTGATAAATCACACTATTTTTGTGCTTAATTTTTGAGCATTCACTTGCATTATTTCGGCAAATACGCGACACTTCGTTCATCGGAGTTTTCGGGTTTACCCGGGGTTTGATGGGGAGTTAATCGATGGTGTGGTCGCCAACCCTGAAATGGGTTGTTGCTGGAATTTTGCTGGGAGCTTTGGCCGGGGCCGTACAGGCCAAGGGCACTGCAGCCGGCGGTGCATCCACCACCATTTCATTGGCCGAATTGCCCAAGCAAGGTGCGCAAATTCATGCGCTCATCCTAAAGGGCGGTCCGTTTGCCCATGGGAAGGATGGAAGTGTTTTTGGCAACCGTGAGCAGTTGCTGCCAGCCCAAAAGCGCGGCTATTACCGGGAATACACGGTGCCAACACCTGGCGCCAGCAACCGGGGCAAGCGGCGCATTGTGTGTGGTGGGCAGGCCAAGGCGCCAGACGCTTGCTACTACACGGCCGACCACTACGCGAGCTTCCGCAGGATCGAACCCTGATTTTTTTATTGGTTTAAGTTATTTAGAAAGTGAGGAGGGGATGAATATGCCACTTCGTCAAGCCAACGTTGCGCCAGATCGCGCAGCCGCTGAGACGCCCTTGCGGGGTATCCGCAGCAACATCGTGCAGTCGATCCGTGCCTTTAGAGTGCAGGAGTTGCAAGATGCAGCGCAAACCCTTGGCCAGCATTTCCTGTACGCCAATTTGGCGAACGCGCAGACCAAGCAAGAAGTGCTCGACCTGATCGGTCAGCAGTTCATGTTGTCATCCCATGTTGGGAAGAATTTTGATGCCTTGTATGACGGTATGACCGACCCGCTGCACAAATCTGGACCCCAGCCCGGCTTCATTGTGGTGCTGGAGCACGTCCCGGCCAACGCCCGCTTCGACAAGGAGGCGCGCGAACAACTGCTTGACATTTTCCGTGACGCAGCAGACTACTGGGGGGATCGAAAAATACCGTTCCGATGCTTCTATTCTTTTCTGTAGCCCGTTCTGCACACACCAGCCAAGCAGAACGGGCGAATGAGGCCAGCAGCAACACCGCGACCGCCCCTGGCGTCACCGGTATTGAGCTCACCACCGAATCCGGCGAAAAAATGCCAACCGACAAGTTGCTCGACGTGTCGCCCTTGGCGCTGCGAATGAGCAGCCCCTTCAATGCCGGTTACTGGCTGACAGCCGCCTGAGGCAGTCGACCATCGTTGGAAAAAAGGCCCGCTTCGGCGGGCCTTTTTAATGGATGCTGATGAGTAGCGCGCCTAGACCGGTTTCACGCTGGCTGGCGCTCCAGATGATAGACCAGCGCCAGATACTCATCCACCGGCACCTCCTCGGCCCGCCGTTGCACATCAAAATCGCCGGCATAGGCTTTGGTCTCCAGCCAGCGACCCAGCGTGTGGCGAAGCAGTTTGCGGCGCTGGCTGAACGCCACCTGCACAAGTTCGCTCAATAACGCCATCGACAACGTCACCGGTTGCTGGTGCGGCACCATGCGGACCACCGCACTGTCCACCCGTGGCGGCGGCTCAAAGCTGTGAGGCAACACCCGCAACACCGCCTCCATGGCGTAGCGCCACTGCAGCATCACACTCAGCCGACCATAGGCTGCGGTGGCCGGGCGTGCCACCATCCGGTCGACGACTTCTTTTTGCAGCATGAAATGCTGGTCTTCAATCAGGTGCACCTGATCGAGCAAATGAAACAGGATGGGTGTCGAAATGTTGTAGGGCAGGTTACCGACCACTCTTATTTTGATAGCGGAGTCAGCAGGTCTGACAAGGGCCAGATCGACTTTGAGCACATCAGACTCAATCACCGTCAACTGCGGATGTAGCCGCAGTCGGGCGGCCAGGTCCCGGTCCAACTCAATCACCGTCAGGTGCCCAAGTCGCTCCACCAGGGGCTGGGTCAAGGCGGCTAGGCCCGGCCCGATTTCGACCATGAGCTCACCGGTCCGGGGTGCGATAGCGGCCACGATGGCATCAATGACGGCGGCGTCGGCCAGGAAGTGTTGGCCGAAGCGCTTGCGCGCCACGTGTTTCATCGGGTTTGCCAGGTGGCTGCGGCCTGGGCAGCTAAGCGCCGGGCGCCGCTCACGGCGCGAGCTCGCGCAGTTCCACGTAGGCCCGGCTGCGTTGGTCCTGAGCCCAGAACAGGTAGGCTTCTTCCAGTTTCTTGTCGCGCAGCAAGCCGCGCACCGCTTCCCGCTGTTCCCGCTGGCTGGTTTCCACGCGGCGCCGCTCCAGCACCTCGATCAGGTGAACACCAAACCGGGACACCAGGGGCTCGCCCACCTGCCCCGGTGCCAGACGGTTAATGAACTGCTCGAACTCAGGCACAAACATGCCGGGGCTGGCCCAGCCCAAGTCGCCGCCCTGGGCGGCGCTACCGTCTTGCGAATGCTGGCGAGCGAGTTCAGCAAATTCGGCTTGGCCAGCCTGAATCTGGGCGCGGTAAGCCAACAGTCGGTCCCTAGCGGCAGCTTCGCTGAGCTGGGGACTGGGCCGCAGCAAAATGTGCCGGCTCCGAGTTTGCGTCACCGCGGCAGGCGGCAGATTGGCGTCCTGGCGCTCCATCACCTTGAGCAGGTGAAAGCCGGCGCCCGAACGCACCAAAGTGCTGACCGCGCCCACTGCCAGGGACTGGGTGGCGTCAACAAACAGGGAGGGGTAGCGGTCGGACGTGCGCAGCCCCAACTGGCCGCCATTGCTGCGGTCCGGCGCGTCTGAGGCGGAGCGGGCCAGGTTGTTGAAGTCTTCGCCAGCCCGAATGCGCGCCAAAAGGGCCTCGGCACGGGCTTGCAGGGCGGCCACCTGCACATCGCTGGCATCGTCGGGCACAGCCACCAGAATTTGGGCTAGGTTGATTAGCCGAGTGGCCGGATCGCTGTTGCTTTGGGCCTCGCGCAAATACTGGTCAATCTCCAGCTCGGTCACTCGACCGCGCGGCTCGAGTTCTCGTTCGCGCAAGCGGGTCAGGATCAGCTGGTTGCGCAGCTGGAGCCGAAACTGCGGCACGGAGACACCGTCGGCGACCAACTGCAGGCGCATTTCAGCCACGCTCAGCTGATTTTGGCGGGCAATGTTCTGCTCGGCCAGGTCCACAGCGGCATCGTCAATGCGAATGCCCGATTGATTGGCCAGTTGCAGCTGGAGCCGATCGCCGATCAGCCGTTCCAGCACTTGGCGTGCCAACTCGTTTTTGTCAGGCAACGGCCTGCGCTGCTGGCTGAGCTGTTGCAGCGCACGCTGCAACTCGCTCTGCAACTCACTGTTGGTGATGGGCTCGGAGTTAACCAGCGCCACCACGAAATCGGCCTGCAGTGTCCCCACCGGGACGGGCAGCGACAGATTCTGGCTGAGTTGGAGCTGCAGGCCTTGCGCCTGTGCGCCCAGGCCCAAGAGCACACCCAATGCCAGGGCTAGGCACGGTGCAATAAAGCGAGACATCATCATCACTCAATCATAGTTGTTGAAGCGGCTGGGTAGGCCAACGGATTCCCGGAGTAACTGATAGCCCGGAATATTGGCTTTCAGGGTCTGCAGCGGGTTGACCCCCAGCCTGGTAAAGCCCACAAACTCCAGCTGAAACATGATGCGGGAGGTGGCCGATGTGCTGCTGGTCTGGAGCCGCTCCAGCGCAACCCGCCCGAGCCAGCAGCAGGCGTCGTACTCCAAGCCCAGGACGGTATTGACCAATCGGCCTTCGCTCAGGCTGTAGTTGAGGCGGCCGACGCTGTACCAGCGGCCGCCACCTTGGCCACGTCCGGCGCCAAGATCCTGACCGCGGTCACCCCACAGGTCATTGATCGGCCACTGCCAACCCAGGTCCACCTGCTCGCTGCTGTCGCGCTGGAAGCGGTAGGCGCCGCTCACCACCCGGTACAGACCTGGGCTGTAGCGCGCCCCGGCGGTGGCGCGCACTGGCAGCTCAGTGCTGGCATTGAACTGGACCGTGGTGTCAAAGGCCCACCGTGGGTCCCAGGTGATGGTGGTGCCCAGCAACAGGTCACTCAAGCGGTCCGCCACGGCTGCTCCGCCTGGGAGGACCACGTTCTGGTCAGTGAATCGCAGCCTTTGCGCCACCCCAAAACGCAGCGATTCGACGCCGGTGTCGGGGTCGAGCAGGCGGGTGGTTAGGCCAAGGGTCAGAAGGTTGCTGTCGGCGATGCGGTCGTTGCCAACAAAGGCGTTCTCGGTGAAGATGGTGGCAAAGCTGAAATCATTGGCGCCCGAATCGTAGTTGGGCAGCAGGCTCTGGTCGCGGTAGGGCGTGTGGACGTAGAAAGCGCGTGGCTCCAGTGTCTGGCGCAGCTTGCGGCCAAACAGGTCAGCGTCGCGCTCAAAGACCAGGCCGCTGTCCAGGCTCAGCGTGGGCACCACCCGGCTGGCCGCGCTGGCGCCGTCGGCCAGCGGCTTATCGAACTGGTAGGCAGTGGCATGCAATTGCAGCCGCGGCGTCACGAAACCGCCAGGCATCAGCGAGGGCCGGGCCACTTGCAGCACGGCAAAGACGCGCTCGCCGTCGGGCTGGCCGGTGAGCGCGCTGGTCGACTGAAATCGGGTGTAGTCCGCCTGAAGGCTCAGGTCATAGCCCTGGATGTCGTCGCGCTGGTATCGGGTCGCCAGTTGCGGCAGGCGATCGTAAGGCGGGATGATGGGCGAGGCGGGGTCTTGCAAGGTCTGCCACTTCAGGCTGCGCAGGCTATGGGAAAAAAAGCCGTCTGCCCAGCTCAGGGTCGCGTCATTGGCCAGCAGGCGCTGTGTCAAGGTGGCGCTGCTGCGGGTGAAGTCACGCCAGTAGTTGTCGTCACTGACGCGGTTCAGGCTGAGGCTGAGGGCCAGGGAACCCGTCGCGAATGGGTTGGGCAGATTGGCTTGATGGTTGGCCGTCAAACCCCATCGGTTGATGCTGCGCAAGGGGTCATTGGGCATCATGTCCAGGCGCAACTGACCCGAATAGTCGGTCTCCAAATAGCGGAATTCGCTGGCCAGGTTAATCCCACGCTTGCTCATCAGGGTGGGTGTCAGGGTGGCGTCCCGGTTCGGCGCAATGTTCCAGTAATAAGGCATTGCAAGCTCAATGCCATTAACGTCGTCCAAACCAGGCGTGGGCGGCAGCAGCCCCGACTTGCGCCGGTCGCTTAACGGAAAGCTCAGGTAGGGTATGGGCAGCAGGGGCACCTGCATGAAACTCAGCACCGCGCCTTCGGCGGTCCCGACCTCTTCCTCGTTGTCGAGCCGCAGCATACTCGCCCGCAAAATCCAGTCTGGCAACCAATCCGGGCCCGGTTGGCGGGTACAGGTGGTCAGGGTGGCCTGTCGGATCACGGTGCGGTTTTCATCCAGAAAGTCCAGACGCGCGGCCTCGCCGTGGGCATCGTTGCTCAGAAAGTGGTAGCGAGGCTGGCTGAAAAACCCCTCGAACGAATCTAGCTTAAGCTCCAGCAGGGGGCCTTCGTAGACGTTGCCGGCGCGGTTGACGCGCACCTGGCCTCGCGCGCGCGCCAAGTCGTCGGGCGGGTAGTACTCCAGCCGCTCGGCCTGAATGACGATGTCACCCCGGCGCAGCTGTGCCCCCCCCTCGATGACGGTCTCCAGATCCGGGCGGCCGTAAAGACGTTCACCACTGACAAAAACCGGCAGGTCCCGTCGCACCTCGGGAGCGATCAACTCTTGCAACTGGCCACTGCTCTTGAGCAGCAGGGCTGCCTCAACCGGTTCAGGGCCGGGTGGCTGGGTGGGCGCCTGGGCGCTCGCCCAGCCCGCCTGCAGGGCAACCATTGCCGCTAGCCACCGGCCAAGGTGGCCAAGCCAGTGCTCAAGATCAGGCAGCGGGAAGCGCATCGGCAGAGCGGTTTGGGGGTAAGGGCAGCAACAGGCGAATCAAGGCGAGGGGGTGATCGGCAACTGCGCCACGGCACAGCTTTGTAGAATCGATTATCCATGAGCCTTGTCCACCCCCACGTCCCCGAGCCATCCGTATTCTCCCTGTGGCTTGACCCGGCACGCGAGGCCGCTTTCCGGCACTGGCTGGCCAGCCTGGCAGCAAGTCAGGGGCTGGACGCCAGCTCGATCCGGCTGGCCTCGGCCGACGCCAGTTTCCGGCGCTACCTGCGCATTGACTGTGCGGCGGGCAGCCGCATCATCATGGACGCACCGCCGGACAAGGAAAATTGCCAATCCTTTGTCAAAGTGGCGCAACTGATGCAGCAGGCCGGCCTGCTGGCGCCCGAGGTGTTGGCCTGGGACGAGCCCAACGGCTTCATGCTGCTGAGCGATTTGGGCACGCAGACCATGATGCAGGCCATTGACCCGGCCCAGCCAGAGGCCAACCTGGGCCTGTACCTGAAAGCGGTCGACGCCCTGGTCGTTTGGCAGACCGCCTCAAAACCCGATGTGCTGCCGCCCTACGACCAGCCGCTGCTGCAGCGCGAATTGGGGCTATTCCCTGAGTGGTACCTGGGCCGGCACCGGGGCCTGACGCTGGACGGCGCGCAGCAAAGTACGCTGGACGCCGCCTTTGCCACCATCATGGCGCAGAACCTGACTTGGCCCCAGGTCTACGTGCACCGTGATTTCATGCCACGCAACCTGATGGTCGCCGCAAACCGGCTGGGCGTGCTGGATTTTCAGGACGCTGTCTATGGCCCGATCACCTACGACGTGGCCAGCCTGATGCGCGACGCCTTTCTAAGCTGGGACGAAGACTTTTGCCTGGACATCACAGTGCGCTATTGGGAGCGAGCCCGCCGGGCCGGGCTGCCGGTGGGCGACGATTTTGGCGAGTTTTACCGGGGCGTGGAGTGGATGGGCCTGCAGCGCCACCTGAAAGTGGCCGGTATCTTTGCCCGGCTGACGCTGCGCGACGGCAAGCCGCAGTACCTGGCCGACACGCCGCGCTTTATGGGCTACATCCGCGCCACCTGCAGCCGCTACCGTGAGCTCAAACCACTGCTGCGGCTGCTGGACCAGCTCGAGGGCGTGGCGGCGCCGAGCGGCTATGCCTTTGGGCGGGTATGAGTCAGTCATGAGCCAAATCAGGCTCCAAGCCACGTCCAGTAAGCGTTTTATGCTATTTAAAATATAGCATTTAAATCATGCCCCGTTTTTATTGCCCAGCGCCGCTGCAGCCTGACGCTCTGCTGAGCCTGCCGCCTCAGGCGGCGCGCCATGTGCAGGTGCTGCGTCTGCAACCCGGCCAGGCGCTGACCCTGTTCAATGGCCAAGGCGGTGAGTTCGCTGCCACGGTCACCCAGATGGGCCGCAGCGAGGTGCAGGTCCGAATCGGTGCCCACCAGCCACTGGACCGGGCGCCGAATCGCGCGGTCACGCTGGCGCTGGGTATGCCGGCCAATGAGCGTATGGACTGGCTGGTGGAAAAAGCCACCGAGCTGGGCGCGGCTGTCCTGCAACCGCTGATGACCGAACGCAGTGTGCTGCGGCTGAGCGGCGAGCGCGCCGATAAAAAAGTGGCGCACTGGCACAGTGTGGCGGTGGCAGCCAGCGAGCAGTGCGGCGGCAACCGGGTGCCGCAGCTGCAGCCGGTCAGCACGCTGGCCACTTGGCTGGCTGGCCTGCCGTCGGCGGGCGGCGGTGCCAAGCTGCTGCTGTCGCTGCGGCCACCCAGCCCGGGGTTGCGTGACGCGGTGGCACTGTTGGCGCCTGACGCGCCTATCACCCTGCTGTCGGGCCCCGAGGGTGGTCTGAGCCCGGTCGAAGAAAACGCCGCGCTGGCAGCCGGCTTTGTCGCCGTCAACCTGGGCCAACGCACCCTGCGCGCCGAAACCGCAGCACTGGCGGCGCTGGCCGCGCTGCTGCTATGAGCATTTGGCACACCGCGCTCCGGCCCATTACCTCTTGTCAACCTCAACAGGAATTCCTCCTATGTTTCAGTTTCGTCTGCCCGTCGAGTTCATCAAATCGCCCGCCCCGGCTGGCAACGCGGAGCTCGGCGCGGTCGAGGCCGTGGTGCAAGAGGTGATTGCCCAGGTGCGCAGCCGGGGCGATGCGGCGGTGCGCGAGTACGCCCTGCGTTTTGACCGCCACACCGGTGAGACGCTGGAGGTGAGCCAGGCCGAGCGGCTGGCCGCCTTGGCCGCGCTGGAACCTCAAACCCGCGCCGACACCGAATTTGCCATCGCCAACGTCAAGGCCTTTGCCCAGGCCCAATTGGCCACCATGCTGCCGCTAGAAGTGGAAACCCTGCCCGGCGTGCACCTGGGGCACCGGGTGATCCCGATCGAGCGCATCGGCGCTTATGTGCCGGGTGGCCGCTACCCGATCCTGTCGGCGCCGGTGATGACGCTGGTACCAGCCAAGGTGGCTGGCTGCGACGAGGTCATCGCCTGCCTGCCGCCCAATGCCCACCCGGCCATGATCGCCGGCTGCCACCTGGCCGGCGCCGAGCGCATTTTCCGCATCGGCGGCGCGCAGGCGATTGCGGCCATGGCCTACGGCACCGCGTCGGTGCCAGCAGTGGACAAAATCGTCGGCCCCGGCAACGCCTATGTCAATGAAGCCAAGCGCCAGGTGTTCGGCCAGGTCGGCATCGACCAGCTGGCCGGACCCAGCGAGATTTTTGTGGTGGCCGACGACAGCGCCGACCCCCACATGCTGGCCACCGACCTGTTGGCCCAGGCTGAGCACGATGTGCACACCCGGGTTGGCGTCATCACCACCAGCCGACGCGTGGCAGAGGGCACGCTGCGCGAGATCGAGCGACAGTTGCTGACTCTGCCCACGGCCGACGTGGCCGGCCCGGCCTGGCGCGACTTTGGCGAGATTGCACTGGTGCCGGGCGAAGCCACGCTGATTGCCTACGCCGACTTCATTGCCGCCGAGCACCTGCAGGTGCACACCGCCGAGCCGCACGCCATGGCGCTCAAGCTGCGCAACTACGGCTCGCTGTTCATCGGTACCCGCGCCAGCGTGGTTTACTCTGACAAGTGCTGCGGCACCAACCACACGCTGCCCACCATGCGGGCCGGCCGCTACACCGGCGGTCTGTGGGTGGGCTCCTTTGTCAAGATCGCCACCCACCAGTGGCTGGACCAGGCCGGGGTGCAGGCGGTAGCGCCGCCGGCGATTCGGCAAAGCGCCACCGAGGGCATGGAAGGCCACCGCCGCGCCGCCGCCCTGCGCCTGAACACGTTGGCGGGTTCATGAGTCGGCCGCTGTGGCTGCTGGCCCTGTGCCAAGGCCTGTTCCTGACCAACAACGTGGTCTTCATCGCCATCAACGGCCTGGTCGGCCTGAGTCTGGCGCCGCTCGGCTGGATGGCCACCCTGCCGGTGATGGGCTATGTGGTCGGCGGGGCTTTGTCGACCAACCTGGTAGCGGCCACGCAGACCCGGTTCGGGCGCAAGCATTCCTTCCAGTTGGGGCTTGTGGTAGCCCTGGCGTCTAGCTTGCTGTGCGCCTGGGCGGTGTTTGACAAAAACTTTTGGCTGCTGTGCGCCGCCACCGTGGTGGCCGGCTACTACAGCGCCAATGGCAACCTGTACCGCTTTGCCGCCGCCGAGCTGGCGGCGCCGGCCTGGCGCGAAAAAGCAGTGTCGCTGGTGATGGCCGGCGGCCTGTTGGGTGCGGTGGTGGGCCCCAACCTGGCCAACCACACCCGCAGCCTGCTGGGAGTCCCTTTTGCCGGCGCCTACCTGGCCCTGGCGGGCGTAGCACTGCTGTCAATGCTGCTCATGGCGCTGATCGACTTTCCGCCGACACCAGTCAAAAAGGCGGGCGCAGGCGGGCGGCCCCTGCGCGTCATCATGCGCCAGCCGGTATTTGTGGTGGCCGCGGGGGCTGGCGCGCTGGGCTATGGCGTGATGAACCTGCTGATGGCCGCCACCCCGCTGGCCATGCAGCAGTGCGGGCTGCCCTTTGGCGACACCGCGCTGGTGTTGGAGTGGCATGTGATCGGCATGTTTGCCCCCGGCTTTTTCACCGGGCACCTGATCAAACGCTTTGGCACGCTGCCCATCATGGGGGTGGGCGTGCTGCTGATGGCGCTGTGCATCGCCGTCGCTCTGACCGGGGTGGAACTGCACCAGTTCGTGGCGGCGCTGTTCCTGCTGGGGGTGGGCTGGAACTTCCTGTTCACCGGCAGCACCACGCTGTCGCTACAAACCTACGCCCCAGAAGAAAAAGACCAGGCGCAGGGCGCACTGAATTTCTTTGTTTTTGCCGTCATGGCGCTGAGCTCCTTCGGCTCAGGCCTGCTGGTGACCACCCAGGGTTGGGCGCTGCTCAACTTGGGCTCCTTGGTGCCGCTGGCCTTCACCGGCGCCGGCCTGCTCTGGCTGGTGCGCCACCAGCGGCGCGCGGCCCTGCAGGCGCGGCCGGCCTGACTGCGGCCGCTGTGACGGGCTGACCGCCATGCACGCCCTGCCACCCGCCCTGCGTGACCCGGCGCCGATGCTGGCGCAGGCGCTGCAGGAGTGGGGCGGCGAGCAGGACTTGTGGGTGTTTGGCTACGCCTCGCTGATCTGGCGGCCCGAATTTGAGGCGGCCGAGCAGCGGCTGGCCAGGCTGCATGGCTACCACCGGGCGCTCAAGATGTGGAGCCGCGTCAACCGCGGGACACCCGAGTGCCCGGGCCTGGTGTTTGCCCTGCTCAGCGGCGGCAGTTGTCAAGGCATGGTGTTCCGTATCCCCCAGGCGCAAGGCGAGCAGGCGCTGCGCCAACTGTGGCCGCGCGAAATGGTCACCGGCGTTTATGACCCCCAGTGGCTGCGCTGCCAGACCAGTACCGGCGCGGTGCGGGCGCTGGCCTTCACCCTGCCGCGCCAGAGCCCCAATTACACCGGCGAACTGCCAGCGGCCCGCTACCAGCAGATTTTTTCCCAGGCAATTGGCCGCTATGGCAGCACACTGGACTACACGCGCCAGACCCATGAACACCTGCTGCGGCTGGGCATCCGGGACGCCGCGCTGGCCCGCTTGCTGCGGCTGGCTGATGGTTGACGGCTTAGGGCTGAACGAGCCACGGGTGTCGCCGGCAGCTGAGCCAGCATGGCCGCGCTGCCATTACCCCCCTTACGACCGGGGCTTGATGTTCTCCGGGTCGTAGAGCGACTTGTAACCCACCGCCGCGACCTGAACCGGATAGACATCCCCGAAGTACTGGATCTGCAACTCGCGCCCAATCTGGCAATAGTCGTGCGGAAGCCAGGCCAAGGCAATGTTCTTGCCGAGCGTTGGGCCGAAGGCGATGCTGGTGGTAAACGAGCGCCGGCCTTGCGCGTCGATCAGGGTCGCGCCGGTGGCGGGGTCCATCACCGGCAGGTTGCCCAAGGGATAACGCGCCACACCATGGCTGTCAATGTTGCTGGTCATGACCAGCGTGCAGAGCGTGGCCGGCTGGTGGTCGCGCTCGCGGAACTTCAGGTGCGCGGCTTTGCCGTGGAAATCGGCCGCCTTCACCTTGGGCCGGGCCAAGTCGCACTCGAACAGGTTGTACTCGGTCAGCAGGTCGGCGTTCTGCAGGCGCAGGCTCTTTTCCATGCGACGGCTGTTGGCGTAGGTCTCCACGCCCACCGGGGTGACCCCCAGGGCGTGCAGCGCATCCCACAGGGCCAGGCCGTCCTCATACTTGAAGTGCAGTTCCCAGCCTTGCTCGCCCACGTAGGAGATGCGGAAGGCCAGCACCGGCACACTTGCGATCTTCAGGTTACGCAGCGCCGCAAACGGGAAGTTCTCATGCGTCCAGGCCTCAGGCTCGTCGGCAATTTTTTGGATGGTGGCGCGCGCGTTGGGACCCCACACGCCCAGGCAGCCGTAGTGCGTGGTGGTATCGGTCACCTCGACCTTGGCGCCGCGGTCCTGCGCCATGCGGCGGATCCAGGTCAGGTCGCGGTGGCCGGCATCGGCCCCGTCGACCACGCGGTAGTGGTCCTGCCCCAGGCGCAGGACGGTGAGGTCAGCCCGCACGCCACCCTTGGCGTCCAGGAAGTGGGTGTACACGCC
>CAMCZF010000038.1 GCA_945885775.1 Rhodoferax sp. OV413
TTGCGCGACGCTGGTTACCACACGGCGCTGATGGGCAAGTGGCATCTGGGCTACCCGCCCCACTTCAGCCCCTTGAAAAGTGGCTACAACGAGTTCTTTGGGCCGATGTCGGGCGGGATCGACTATTTCACACACTGCAACTCCACGGGCCAGCATGACCTGTACCTGGGCGACCAGGAGCAGCGCCAGTCGGGCTACCTGACCGACCTGATTACCGACCACGCAGTCGACTGTATCGAGCGGGTAGGCCCCACAGGTCAGCCGCTTTTTTTGAGCCTGCACTACACCGCACCGCACTGGCCCTGGGAGACGCGCGACGACGAAACCCTGGCCGCGACACTGGGCAATTGCATCGTGCACCTCAACGGCGGCAACATTCACACCTACCAGCGCATGATCCACCACATGGACGAAGGCATTGGCCAGGTGCTGGCCACGCTGCAGCGGCTCGGTCTGGCCGACAACACCTTGCTGGTGTTCACCAGCGACAACGGCGGCGAGCGCTTTTCCGACAACTGGCCGCTGGTGGGCGGCAAGATGGACCTGACCGAGGGCGGCATTCGGGTACCCTGGGTTGCCCACTGGCCGGGTCACATCGCCCCGGGCCGAGTTAGCACGCAGCACTGCATGACCATGGACTGGACGGCCACCCTGCTCGATGCTGCGGGCGTACTGCCACACCCCGATTACCCGCTGGACGGGGTGTCGCTGCTGCCGCTGCTGCACGAGCCCACCCACACACTGGCGCGGCCCATGCACTGGCGCATGAGCCACCGGCAACAACGTGCGCTGCGGGACGGCGACTGGAAATACCTGTCGGTCGACGGCCATGAGTACCTGTTTGACCTCTCGGCCGACGAGCGTGAGCGCGCCAACCGCGCTGGCGACGAGCCAGCACGGCTGGACGCCATGCGCAGCCAATGGGAAACATGGAACGCCAGCATGCCGGCTGTGCCGGCCGATGCCACCGTCAGCCTGGTTTACTCTGCCAAAAATATGCCCTGAGCTGAGCAGGCAAACCGATAGACCAATGAGGCTGGCCGGGGCTCAGCTGGGCGCATGTTTGCCCGGGTCCCAATCGGTCACGCCGGCCGTCTGCGCAGCCTGAGTAGCCACCGCCGTCGGCACGGCCTCCAGCGTGGTCGCCATGCTGTCGTTCCAGCGGTTTAAAAAACCAAACATCGCCACCACCCCCAAGATCTCAACAATCTGGCCCTCGGTCCAGTAGCGCTGCAGTTCGGCAAAAATCGCATCGTCCACCGCATTAGGCTGACTGGCCGCCGCCAGGGCAAAGTCCAGCGCAGCGCGCTCAGCGGCTGTGTACAGCGGGCTGCTGGCGTAGTGCCATACCGCAGCCAGCTTCTCGTCAGTCACGCCAAAATTGTGGGCCCCCAGCAGGGTGTGCGCCTGGCAGTACAGGCATCCGCTGGCCTTGCTGGCCAGGTGGCCGATCAGGCGGCGCAGCCCCAGGTCCACCTCGCCGGCCGGGTCCATCACCGCCGCGTTGAGCTGCGCGAAGGCCTGCACCAGGCGCGGCCGGCGCTGCATGGTCAGCACGCTGTTGGGCGTGAAGCCGAGCGTGCCCAGGAAAAAATCAAAGTGGCTTTTCAGCTCGGGCGTGGTGTCCGGGCTCAGGGGTTGCAAGCGGGGCATCAGGTATCCTTCGCGGTAGAGGGGTCAGGTGATCACTCATCTTACAAGGAGCGCTCTGCCATGAACCGCAAACACATCCTGCACAGCCTGGCGGCCGCCGGCCTGAGCTTGGCCATGCTGCCACTTTGGGCGCAAGGCCAACCCATCAAAATATTGGTCGGGTTTCCGGCGGGTGGTTCGGCTGACATCACCGCCCGCGTGCTGGCCGACAAAATGAAAGACAGCCTGGGCGTGCCGGTGCTCGTGGAAAACCGGGCCGGCGCCGGTGGGCGCATTGCGGCCCAGGCCGTCAAAGACGCTGCGCCTGACGGCAACACCCTGATGCTGGCGCCCTTCGCCGTGATGGTGGTGCAGCCACTGGTGTTCAAGACCATCAAGTACGACACCAGCAAAGACTTCACGGCCGTCGGCAATACCGTCACCTTTCCGCTGGCGCTGGCCGCCGGGCCTGCCACGCCGGCCAAAAACATGCGCGAGCTGATTGACTGGTTTCGGGCCAACCCGGGCAAGGCCAACTACGGCTCGCCAGCCGCCGGCTCCATGCCGCACTTTTTGGGTGAAATGCTGGCCGCCAACGCCAAGTTGTCGCTGACCCATGTGCCGTTTCAGGGCGGCGCGCCCATGGTGCAAAACCTGCTGGGTGGCCAGATCGCCATCGGCTTTGACACGCCTGCAGAGTTTGCCGAACAGTACCGGGCTGGCAAGCTGCGCCTGCTGGCGGTGTCCAGCAGCCAGCGCACTGCGCAGTTTCCGGATGTGCCCACCTTCAAGGAGCAGGGCATTGCGGTTGATGCCAGCGCCTGGTTTGGCCTGTTCGGGCCGGCCGGCATGCCGGGCGCCGTGACCAACCGCATCAATGCCGCGCTGCAAGCGGCGTTGCGTCTGCCCGATGTGGTGGACCGGCTCGACAAACTCGGTTTGACCAGCAGCCCTAACTCGGCCGACGACATGACGCGCCGGCTGGCCGACGACAAGGCGCTCTGGGGGCCACCCATCAAGGCCTCGGGCTTCCAAGCTGATTAACCCACCGTCTAGACTGACCGGGCCTGGCCTGGCCTGACCTGACATGGCCTGTACCGACTATTTTTTTTAGCAAAAAGTGCCTCTAGGCCCTGTATTCATTGGGTTTATTGCTATTTATTTAGTAGCAAACAACCTAAGTTGATCCAGGCACACTGGGCGGCAAGAACAAGGCCTGCAGGTCGTTCAAAAAATCGTAGCCGCGCACGCTGGGCCGCACCCGGCCCAGGTCGCGCTCAATCAGCCCACGGCGCTCGGCTTGCTCCAGTGCCTGTGCAATAGCCGTTACCGGCAGGCCGGTGCGCTCGGTGAACTGGGGCAAGGCAAAACCGTCTTTGAGGCGCAGGGCATTGAGCATGTACTCAAACGCCAACTCGGCGCGGCTGACCTCGGTGTTTTGCGCCAGCCCATTCCCCGCCAGCGCCCGGTCCATGTACAGCCGGGGCTCCCGGAACCGCACCTGCCGCACTACCCGGTGCGCAAAGCTGAGCTTGCTGTGGGCGCCAGCACCCAGGCCCAGGTAGTCGCCAAACTGCCAATAATTCAGGTTATGCCAGCAGCGGTGGCCGTCGCGCGCGTAGGCTGACACCTCGTAGCGGTACAGACCGGCGGCACCGGTCAGGTCGGTGACCAGGTCCAGCATGTCGCTGGCGCTGTCGTCGTCGGGCAGCACAGGCGGGTACTTGGCAAAGACGGTGTTGGGCTCGACCGTCAGGTGATACAGCGACAGGTGGGGTGGCGCCAAGGCCAGTGCGGTGCCCAAATCTGTGGCCAGATCAGCCAGCGTTTGCCCCGGCAACGCATACATCAGGTCCAGGTTGAAGGTGTCAAACGCCTGGGCCGCCTCTTCCACCGCCGCCAGCGCCTGGGCCCGGTCATGCACCCGGCCCAACGCACTCAAAAAACCATCGTTAAAGCTCTGCACCCCGACCGACAGCCGCGTGACGCCGGCGGCGCGAAAGGCGCGAAAGCGGTCCCGCTCAAAGGTACCGGGGTTGGCCTCCAGGGTGATCTCACAATCAGCCGCCAGCCGCAGCCTGGCACGGATGCCGCCCAGCAGCCGGTCGATGGCGGCCGGCGAAAACAGGCTGGGCGTTCCGCCGCCGATGAACACGCTGTGCACCGTGCGGCCCCAGACCAGCGGCAGTGCCGCCTCTAGGTCGGCCATCAGCGCGTCCAGATAGCGCTGCTCGGGCAGCTCAGCGGCGCGCATTTCATGTGAATTGAAATCGCAGTAGGGGCATTTTTGGATGCACCAGGGCAGGTGCACATACAGCGACAACGGTGGCAGCGCCGCAAGTTGCAGCGTGCCAGGGCGCAGGTAGTGCTGCAGGTCGTGGGTCGGCGCTGGTGCCTCGGTATCGGCGGCTACGGCTGCGTCTGCCGGTTGGATCGGGATCATGCGGCGCCCGTCATGGCGCAAGCCAGCGCTCGCGCATCAGCGTCACCATCGCACGCGCCGCCTGGCCGCGGTGGCTGCGGGCGTTCTTGTCCGCGACCGGCAACTCGGCAAAGGTCTTGCCCAACTCGGGGATGAACATCACCGGGTCAAAGCCGAAGCCGTTGTGACCACGCGGCTCACGGCCAATTTGGCCCACCACCCGGCCCACCGCGATCAGCGGCTCGGGGTCCTCGGATGAGCGCACCGCCACCAGGGTGCTGACCAGGGCGGCGCGGCGGTTGTCGATGTCGCGCATCTGCGCCAGCAGCGCCAGCACATTGTTGTCGTCACCCTTGGCATAGCCAAACTGGGTGGCGTAGTGTGCAGTCTGTACCCCGGGCAGACCACCAAAGGCGTCCACACACAGGCCGGCATCATCAGCCAGCGCCGGCAAGCCGCTGTGCTGGGCCGCGTGGCGCGCCTTGGCCAGCGCGTTCTCGACAAAGGTGTGAAACGGCTCGGCGGCTTCCGGAATACCCAGCGCGCCCTGAGCCAGCAACTCAAGGCCCAGCGGGGCCAGCATGGCATACAGCTCGGCGAGTTTGCCAGGGTTGTTGGAGGCCAGGATAATTTTCATGAAATAGGGCTCCAGCCCTTGTCCCATATAGGTTTATTGCTATTTATTCAGTAGCGAATGTTGTTGCAAGGCAACCAGGCTGCGGCAGCCTTGTTCGGCCAGCGCCAGCAGGGCATCCATCTCGCGGCGGCTGAAAGCAGCGCCTTCGGCCGTACCCTGCACCTCGACAAAATGCCCGGCGCCGGTCATGACCACGTTCATGTCGGTGTCGCAGGCCGAATCTTCGGTGTAGGCCAGGTCCAGCAAGGGCACGCCCTGCACGATGCCGACGGAGATTGCTGCCACGTGGTCGCGGATGGGTGACTGCACGATCTTGCCCTTGGCCAGCAAACCGTTGACGGCGTCCTGCGCCGCCACAAAGGCCCCAGTGATCGCGGCGGTGCGGGTGCCGCCGTCGGCCTGCAGCACATCGCAATCGAGGTGGATGGTGCGTTCGCCCAACAGCGTCAGCTCAAACACGGCGCGCAGCGAGCGCCCGATCAGGCGCTGGATTTCCTGAGTGCGCCCGCTTTGCTTGCCGCGTGCGGCCTCGCGGTCGCTGCGGGTGTGGGTGGCGCGCGGCAGCATGCCGTATTCGGCTGTTACCCAGCCTTCGCCGCTGCCTTTTTTGTGGCCCGGAACTTTTTCTTCGACTGAGGCGGTGCACAGCACCTTGGTGTCGCCAAACTCGATCAGCACCGAGCCCTCGGCGTGAATGGTGTAGCCGCGCGTAATGCGCACGGGTCGCAATTGGTCAGCGGCGCGGGCGTCGCTTCGGGCAAATTCGTTCATGTGCTTGTCCTGATGGGCTTAAAAGAGGGGCGAGCCAGCTTTGCGCGATGGCGCTGGGGGTTTGTCAGCTGGCTTGCGCGTGTCGGCCACAAAGGTGTCGATCTGCAGCCTGATTTTCTCACTCATGCTCAGGCGGGTGTAGCGGCGCTCACCTTCGCGGCTCAGCACCTTCTGCAATTCAAACACCGACTGGGGCCGCGCCAAGGGGTCTAGGGCCATGCACCAGCTCACCACTTCAATCAGGTTGTCGGAGTAGGTACCGCGCAACCGTGCCAGCGCGGTGGCGGATCGGTCATCGGCAACCCGTAGCGTCGCCTCATGGGGCGGAAAGCCGTGCATGCAAGAGTAAATGCAGGCGCCCATGGCGTAAAGATCGGTCCAAGGGCCCATGAGGCCATCGCGGCGGTACATCTCTGGGGCGGCAAAGCCGGGGGTGTACATCGGGCGGGTGAAGTTGCCTTCTTTGGTCAGCACCTCACGCGCAGCGCCAAAGTCAATCAACACGGCGCGGTTGTCATCGGTGATCAAAATATTGGCGGGCTTGATGTCCAGGTGCAGCATGCGGTGCTGATGCACGATGCGCAAACCGCGCAAAATTTCCTCGGTCAGCGACCGAATGGTGGACTCGCGAAACACCTTGGGCTGTTTGAGCTGGCGCGCCGTCAGGATGAAATCCTGCAAGGACGCACCCTCCAGGTAATTCATCACCATGTAAACGGTGTCGTTCTCAGGGAAAAAATCCATCACCCGCACCACGCTGGGGTGGGCGATCTGGGCCAGCGACCGGCCTTCTTCAAAAAAGCTTCTAAGCCCCAATCGGTACAGCGACTGCATCTCTGCGGGCACCTGAGGCACGTGTTCGCCCACTTCACGGGTGACCAGCGACGAGGGCAGGTACTCCTTGATGGCGACCTGCTGGCCTTGGCCATCGAGCGCCAGGTACACCACGCCAAAACCGCCCGCAGCAAGCTTGCGAACCATGCGATAAGCGCCCACCATGGTGTCGGGCTGGAGCGGAGCAGGAGTGACCTTTGCCATAATTTTGAGCGGACTGCCGTCTGATGCGCTTGAACCGGGTTATTCTCGAGCGAGTTCCACGGATCAAAGAGGCCAGATGGCAGTTTACAGCATGACCGGCTACGCCAGCGTCCAGCTCGGCAGCACGCCGGCCAGCGCAACGCTAGAGCCCAAACACGGCCCGGCCAACCAAATCGGTCTCGAAATCCGCGCTGTCAACAGCCGTTTTCTGGACCTGTCGTTCAAACTCCCTGACGAACTGCGCCAATACGAGCCCGCACTGCGTGAGCTGCTGGTGGCCCGCCTCAAGCGCGGCAAGGTCGAGGTGCGCATGGCGCTGGACACCGGTACCCGGCACCTGCTGCCCGAGCCGAGCGTGCGCCTGCTGCAGCGCCTGAACAATGTGCAGGACAGCGTCAAGGCCTGGCTGCCCCAGGCCAGCGCGCTGTCGGTGGCCGACGTCATCCGCCTGGCCGCCAGTGAACAGGCGCCGCTCGTCACACTGGGCCTGGCCGATATCCTGCCGCTGGCCGAGCAGGCTCTGGGCGCACTGCTGGCCTCGCGCCAGCGCGAGGGCGACCGTTTGGCGGTGATGCTGCTCGAGCGGATCGGGCAGCTCCGGCTGCTGGCCGCGCAGGCGGTGCCGCTGGTGCCGCAGCTGGTGGCGCAGCAACGCCAACGCTTTATGGAACGTTGGACCGAGGCCATGGCCTTGGGCGACAGCGCCGTGCTGCCCGAGGCGGCGCAAGACCGAGCCCTGTCCGAGGCCACAGCGTTTGCCATCCGGATTGACGTGGCCGAAGAGATCACCCGCCTGAACTCTCACCTGGATGAGCTCGACCGGCTGATCCGCAAGGGTGGCGAAATCGGCAAACGGCTGGATTTCCTGATTCAGGAACTGCACCGCGAGGCGAACACCATGGGCTCCAAGTCGGCCGCGCTGGAGCTGACCCATATTTCCGTGGACATGAAGGTGCTGATCGAACAGATGCGCGAGCAGGTGCAGAACATAGAATAGCGTCCGCCCGTCACCAGCTCCCACAAGCTCCTAAAAGCGCGCCCCATGGACTATCCCGGTAACCTGTTTGTCGTCGCGGCCCCCAGCGGGGCCGGCAAATCCAGTCTGGTCAAAGCACTGCTCGAACTCGACTCCCACGTGAGGCCTTCGGTCTCGCACACCACACGCGCACCGCGGGGCCAAGAGAAACACGGGCGAGAGTACTACTTTGCCTCCGAGCCAGAGTTCGACGCCATGGTCAAGGCCGACGCCTTCGTCGAGTGGGCCCATGTGCACCAGCATCGCTACGGCACCTCCAAAAAAGCCATCGAGGCCCGCATGGCGCAAGGCGCCGACGTGGTGCTGGAGATCGACTACCAAGGCGCGCTGCAGATCAAAAAAATCTACGCCAATGCCATCAGCGTATTCATATTGCCACCCAGTTGGGACGAGTTGCGGGCCCGGTTGGAGCGGCGCGGCGAAGACTCGCCCGAGGTGATTGACCTGCGCTTGCGCAATGCAGCGGTCGAGGTGGCGCAAGTGCAACAATTCGACTTCGTTATAATTAATGAGTTGTTTGAGCGTGCGCTGTTCGACTTGAAAGCCATTGTTCATGCCCAACGCCTCAAGTTCGCCGCACAATTGCGCGCGCGTCACGAGACATTCAAATGCTTGCACATCATTTAGTGCATCCCTTGGTTAATCGGAGAATTTCATGGCCCGTATCACTGTTGAAGACTGCCTGGAGCAGATTCCCAACCGTTTCCAGTTGGTGCTTGCCGCGACTTACCGCGCCCGCATGCTGAGCCAAGGCCATGCGCCCAAGGTTGAGAGCAAGAACAAACCCGGCGTTACCGCACTGCGCGAGATCGCCGCTGGCAAAGTGGGCATCGAGATGCTCAAAAAAGTGCCGCTCTGAACCACTCCGGCTACCTCAAGAAAGCACCGCTTGCGGTGCTTTTGTTTTTCAGGCTGGTATTTCCGCCACTGCAGGCTATATTTAAGGGGTGAACACCGCCATACGCCCCCCATCGCGCATTCGACCGGCCCCGGCCCGTCCTGCGCCCAAAGGCAGCCCGGCAGCTGCCAATGCCGCGGCGGCGAGCTTTGCCACCCTGACCGAGCGCCTGGACTACCTGGCACCGATCGATCTGGAGCAGGTGCGGTTGGCCTACCGTTTTGCCGATGAAGTCCACTTGGGCCAGCTGCGCAACAGCGGCGAGCCTTACATCACCCACCCGATCGCGGTTGCGGCCCAATGCGCCGAATGGAAGCTTGACGCCCAAGCCTTGATGGCCGCCTTGCTGCACGACGCACTGGAAGACTGCGGCATCACCAAAATCGAACTGATTGAGCGCTTTGGCTCACCGGTGGCCGAGCTGGTGGACGGCTTGACCAAGCTCGACAAGCTCCAGTTCAACACCCGTGAAGAAAACCAGGCCGAGTCGTTTCGCAAGATGCTGCTGGCCATGGCGCGCGACGTGCGGGTGATCCTGATCAAGCTGGCCGACCGCAGCCACAACATGCGCACGCTGTCCGACGCGCCACGCGAGAAGTGGGCCCGCATTGCCACCGAAACCCTGGACGTTTACGCCCCGATTGCCCACCGGCTCGGCCTGAACCAGACCTACCGCGAGCTGCAAAACTTGGCATTTCGCCACCTGCGACCCTGGCGGTATGAAGTCCTGAACAAGGCTGTGACCAAAGCCCGCAGCCGGCGCCGTGACCTGCTGCAAAAAGTCCACCGTGAAGTGGAAGGGGCCTTTGCCGCTAACGGCATGAAGGTGCGGCTAGCCGGCCGCGAGAAGTCCTTGTTCTCCATCTACAAAAAGATGGCCACCAAACATTTGAGCTTTGCCCAGGTCAATGACATCTACGGTTTTCGTGTGGTGGTACCCAATGTGCTGGACTGCTACACAGCACTAGGCACACTGCATCAGCTCTACAAACCGCAGCCGGGGCGCTTCAAGGACCATATAGCCATCAGTAAACTCAATGGCTACCAGTCGCTGCACACCACATTGGTCGGCCCGTCAGGCATCAATGTGGAGTTCCAGGTGCGAACCGAAGCCATGCACATGGTGGCAGAGTCTGGCGTGGCAGCGCATTGGCTCTACAAGTCTCTTGCGCCAGCAGACGCCGGACAGACCGAGCGCATGGGCTCGCAATGGCTGCAGTCGCTGCTCGACATTCAAGACGAGACGCGGGACGCCGCCGAGTTTTGGGATCACGTCAAGGTAGACCTATTCCCGGACGCCGTCTATGTATTTACCCCCAAGAGCCAGATCATGGCCTTGCCGCGCGGCGCCACGGTTGTCGACTTTGCCTATGCCATCCACAGCAACGTGGGTGACCGTACTTTAGGTGCCCGCATCAACGGCGATCAGGTCCCTTTGCGCACCGAGCTCAAGAACGGCGACGTGATCGAAGTGGAGACCGACACGGCCTCCACGCCTAATCCGGCCTGGCTGAGCTTTGTGCGCACTGCGCGCGCGCGGTCCAAAATCAGGCAACACCTGAAAACGTTGGCTCATGTCGAGTCTGAAAGCCTGGGGGAGAGGATGCTCGCTCAGGCGCTGCGCGCAGAAGGTATTGAGAAAATTCCAGATGACAGCCCGCGTTACCAAGCACTGTGGGAGAAGCTGCTGCGCTTCAGCGGTAATCGAAGCCGCTCTGAGCTCCTGACCGACATCGGCCTGGGTAAGCGCATCGCTGGCATGGTGGCCAAACGCCTCTTCATACTGCTGCTGGAGGCCGGCGAAAAGCCGGATGCGATGCTACTCACGCGGGAACGCTTTGGTGCCGGCGAAACCGTATCGCAAGGCAGTGTGCTGCTAGACGGCAGTGAGAATGCCTCGGTCCGGTTTGCCAGTTGTTGCCGCCCCGTGCCGGGGGATGAGATTGTGGGCTACCTCGGTCGCGGAGAGGGCCTGATCGTACACGCCGAAGAATGCAGCGTCGCGCGCAAACTCATGCACAAAGACAGCGAACGCTTTATTCGGGTGGAATGGTCTGACGAATTGGCGCGCACCTTTGAGACCGGTCTGCTGGTCACAGTGACCAATGGCAAGGGCGTGTTGGCCCGAGTCGCCAGCGCCCTGGCCAGTGCCGAGGTTGACATCACCCACATTGACATGGGCGAGGAGGCCGGCAACGATGCACCTGACCTGCGCTTTGTCGTGGCCGTGCGTGACCGCAACCACCTCGACACTGCGCTGCGCAACCTGCGTCGCACACCTTCCGTATTGAAGGCGCAGCGCGCCCGTATCACGCCCCAGCTCAACGCAGAGCCGGCGCGGGATAACGAACGCTAAGTACTTCGATCTCTGCCTTGCCTGCCGGCGTCAACAGCTGCAATACATCGCCCACCTGGGTTTTGAGCAGGGTGCGTGCGATTGGCGACACCCAGCTCACTTCGCCTCGGGTGCTGTCGGCCTCGTCAATCCCCAAAATAGTGACCGTGCGCTCTGCGCCAGCGTCATCAGAATAGCAAACGGTGGCGCCAAAAAACACCTGCTCGCTGCCGTGGTGCAGCGCCGGGTCGGTGATCTCCATAATCTCCATCCGCTTGGTCAGAAAGCGGATGCGCCGGTCAATCTCGCGCAGGCGCTTCTTACCGTAGATGTAGTCGCCGTTCTCGGAGCGGTCGCCATTGCTGGCCGCCCAGTGCACGATGTCCACCACCTTGGGCCGTTCGTTGTCGATCAGGTCAAGCAGTTCAGCCCGAATACGCGCATGCCCCGCCGGGGTGATGTAATTCTTGCCGCTGGGCGGCAGCGCAGGCAACTGCAGATCATTGTCGTCCGCGTCGTCGGTTTCTTTGGTGAAGGCTTTATTCATAACGAACTGGCGGTGTCAATTGACAGGGGGAGCCATATTGGATCCCATAACTCAACAGACCGCGCGTGCCGCAGCCCATAGCCGCAGATAAAAACTCGTCGTCCGATGACGAAGGCGGGTTTTGAGGGGTCTTGCCACTGTGCGAAACTCTGCCAAGAGACTAGCTTACTTGCTTTAAACTGAACAATTCATTTAATTACTCCAATATTTATTACAAAGTTGATATTTTTTTCTTAAATATTGAAAAAGTTGTAAAATAAATTCACGTTTTAGATGTGATTTTGTGAAACTAAGTCGTCAAACAAAGCACTTACCATGTCAAAGATCATCCCCACCGGCGCCGTCCTCGGCGCCGACATCACCGAGATTGACCTCCATAGTCGTGACGCATCCGATACCGTGCTGGCGGCACTTCATCACCATCTTGTGGTACGGATTCGGGGCGCTGATATTGACGACCTTGCCTTCACGCGATTTGCTTCGCGATTCGGTCAGCTCGAAGGATCTCCGGCTTTCAGCCGCTCACGCCCGAATTACATTCCCGATGCGCCGCTGATCACGGTGGTTTCGAACGTCAAAGAGAACGGAGTTCCGATTGGCGAACACGGCGACGGCGAGCTCAACTGGCATACCGACCTTGGCTTCATGGAGACCCCGTCGGGCTACACATTCCTGTTGGCACGCCAGGTTCCCCCAACTGGCGGCGACACGCGTTTTTGCAACATGTACAACGCCTATGAGCAACTCGACGCGTCCACCAAGCAGGCCATCGCGACATTGCGAATCAAGCACCAGAAAAGTCATACTGCCCAAGGTATTCCGCGACCTGGCTTCAAGGATATCTCCACCATCGACCCACGCGAGTTGCCCGGGCCCCTGCATCCCATCGTCCGCACCCATCCGCATACCGGCCGTCAAGCCTTGTACCTGGGCCGACGCTTCGGTGCCTACATTCCGGGCTTGTCGCTGGAAGACAGCGAGCGCCTGCTGGATGGCTTGTGGGCAAGGTGTGGCGGGGAAGGCAACACTTGGGCGCAAAAATGGCAGGTTGGCGACATGATTATTTGGGACAACCGTGCCACGATGCATCGCCGTGAGCAGTTTGTTGGAGCAGGCCTGCGGCGCATGCACCGTCTGACGACGCTTGGCGAGAAACCCACCTGAGACACCAAAACTGGAAGATCAACACTTATCCTCACTGACGATGGTCGCCACCCCGTCGCCTGCCGCCGAGCTCGGCCGTCGCAAGCTTGCCGACGTGGTGTACAAGCAGTTGTCGCGACTGATCGCACGCGGCGAATTCCCTAGGGACTGTAAGCTGCCGCCTGAAGGTGATTTGGCGCAACGTTTCGGCGTCTCCCGACCCGTGATCCGGGCTGCGCTTGCGCGCTTGCGCGACGAGGGCGTTGTCCGATCCCAGCGTGGCTCCGGCACCGTGGTGGTCGCGGGCACCATTGCGCCAGCCGTTGTATTCCCAGTGATACAGAGCATCGCGGACTTATTGCGCTCGTACGAGTTCCGCATCACTGTCGAGGTGGCCACTGTGAGCATCGCCGCCGAGCGCCGTAGCGCGTCAGACATCGCGGACATGCGCAATGCACTTCTGGATGCGGAAAACGCGATGGCAAACCAGCAGTACCACAGGATTCCCGACTGGAATTTCCGGTTTCATCGGGCCGTGGCCATGGCCACTCACAATAAATTTTATGTGGCGACGCTGGAGTTGATCCCTGACCTGCTGAACGTTGATCACCTGGATAACTTGGCATTCGACGGTACTGGCCGTTCGGAGCGCATGCGGCGCGTGCATGACGAGCACGTGTCGATCTGCGACGCCATCTGCGACAGCGACGCTGCCCTCGCCGCCTCTCGGATGAGGGCACACATCCAAGCGGGACGCGATGTAGTGCTCGAGCAGCAAGAAATTACACCGTGGCGCGGCTGAGCGCTTTGCTGGCTGACCAAGTTAGAAAATAGTTTACAACGTTGTTTTTGATTTGGCATAATTTCGCTTGACCGACCTACCACTGGCCAAATCAAGCATTACCCCTGGAGATATTTCATGACCACCCGTCGCGCCGTAATTGCCAATTTGTTGCCCGGCGCCGCCGCGGCTGTCGCCCTCACGATGCTTGCGCCGCGCCGCGCCGTTGCAGCTGAGCGCCTATCTATTTTTTCGCACGCCGTGCACAAGTCTGTATCGACCACCGGACCCGGCGGCGACGTGACCGCTTCGTGGCGTGAAAAGAATGGTGCCGAAGTGGAATGGCTGACCTCCGGGGTGGAAGCAACCAATGAGCGCGCCTTCAAGGAGGCAAGCCTGGGACAAGGCAACGCCAACATCGTCTTCCTGCTTGATCGTTATACCGGCCCGCAGTTCGCTGGCATGTTCGAAGATCTGGGCGCCTGGCACGCCAGGGACCCGATTCCCGGCCTCAACGAGATCCCTGCTGGCATGATCGGTGCCCATACCCTGGGTGGGAAACTCACGGCTATTCCTTTCCGCCACGCCACGCACGGCCTGCACTACAACACCACTTTCCTGGCAGAGCGCGGGGTACAACCGCCCAAGACTATCGAGCAGACGCTCAAGGCTGCTGAGCAACTGACCTACACCCGTGCGGACGGCACGCGTGTATACGGGCTGGTCCTCAACTTCGATGATCCCTCCTCACCCATCGACTGGATACGCGCATTTGGAGGTGACTTCATCACCCCGGCTTATGAAGTCGTGATCGACCAGCCCGCCGCCGTGCGCGCCGTCGCTGCAATCTGCGACCTGTACAAGCGCGAAATTTTGCCAAAGAATGTGCTGACGATGAAAACGGAAGATGTGACCACTTTTATGCAGCAGGGGCGCGCGGCCATTTGCAATCAGCCTTTTGGCCGTTTTGTCGCCTTCAACGACCCCAAGACAAGTAAGTTCCCTGGGCGGATTGCAGTTGGGCCGCTGCCCTTGGGCTCCGACGGCAAGCCGACACCCGCTAAGACCTCCGTATGGGCCATGGCCATACCACGCAACAGCCGCAATAAAGAGCTGTCGTGGAGCCTCATCAAGCACCTTTCGCTTCGTGAAAACGTGATCGCCGAGGCGTTGAACGGTAATGGCCCAGTGCGCCCCTCTGCCTACGACGATGCGAAGGTCAAGGCGCTGATTCCTTACGCAGCAGAAGAAAAATTGGCGTTGGCCGGCGCTCGACTGGTGGTGCCGGGTTTTCCAAACAATGGCAAGGCAATGGACATATTCATCGAGGAATTCAGCCAAGCCATGCTGGGTGCCAAGGAACCGCAAGCTGCAATGATGGACCTGAAAAAACGTGTTGTCCCGCTGATGCCCGCGAAGTAATCAGGATACTCGCGGAGCAGTCCCGCCTATCAACCGGAGCAATGTCTGAGTCCAATTCCGGCAAGTGAAGGCTTCGCGGCGGTCAGAAGGTGGTTCGGCCTGCCCGCCAACCGCGGCCGCAGGCAGGCCAATCCTCGCACTGTGCGGTGGGCTCACTATTTCATGGTCTCACCGGCGTTGCTATTACTCGCAGCGGTGCTTGCCGTGCCGGCTTTATACGTGGGCTGGTTGAGCTTGGCGCAGTCGACTTATGGTCAGGAACCGCGTTTCGTGGGGCTGGCCAACTACACAAACATCCTGAACGACCCGATCTTCTGGCGTGCGTTTTGGAATACCGTCGTGGTTGTCAATGCGGTGGTTTATGGGGAACTGCTGCTAGGGCTTGGCCTGGCCGTGCTAATCGCCGGCTGGTGTCCCTGCCGGCCACTCGTGATAGCGCTTATCCTGGCACCCTACGCGATTACGGAGACCAGCGGCATCGTGATGTGGCGTTACATGCTGGAGCCCGACGTAGGCCTCATCACACAGGTTCTGGCGCGGCTGGGGCTGCCGCAGCTGGACTGGAGCACCAAGCCCACGCACACCTTGCTGCTGGCCAGCAGCATCGCTATTTGGCACCACCTGCCGTTCACTTTCCTGATACTCTATTCGGCCCTAATGACCGTACCCCGCGAATTACTGGAGGCCGCGGCTATCGACGGCGCGACACCGTGGCAGAAGTTTCGATTCATCACGCTGCCGGTTCTCATGCCTGCGATCCTCATTGCCGTGTTGTTTCGCTACATCTTTGCCATTCGTATGTTCGCCGAGGTCTGGCTTCTAACAGAGGGCGGGCCGGCGCGCCTGTCCGAACTGCTGGCTATCTACCTCTACCGCCAGATGGTCAAATACCACGACTTCGGCGCCGCGTCAGCTACCGGTTGGCTGATGCTGGTTTTCTCGCTGCTGATCGCTCTGCCCTACCTGAGGCGCATGTTCAAGGGTGTGATGACTCATGCGTAAGCCAACTCCGCTCGGCCGCTGCGTCCGTCTGGTGCTGATTTTGATCGCGGTCATGTGGTGCAGCTTTCCAATCTTCATGGTGGTACTGTCGTCCTTTAAACAGCCGCACCAGATCTTCGAGACGCCGCCCAGCCTGATCTTCACGCCAACGCTAGACAATTACCGCGTACTTTGGTCTCAACACAAAGAATTTTTTCGAGGGCTGCTCAGCAGTCTGTATGTGACCATAGGCACCACGATGGCAGTTATTTGTGTATCTACCTGTGCCGGTTATGTCTACGCCAGATTTAGCAATCCAGCGCTGAACCTATCAGCGTTCGGCCTTCTGGCAGTTCGCATGTTGCCGCCAATCATCATCACGCTGCCCTTGTTCCCTGTCGTCAACGCACTGGGCATGAACGATACGCACATTATGTTGATAATTTTGTATACCGCGTTCTACGTCAGCCTTGGCACCTGGATCATGCGTGCCTTCATCATGCAATTGCCCATCGAACTGGAAGAGGCTGCCGCCGTCGATGGTGCAAGCCTGCGCCACATCCTACTGCGCATCATCCTGCCGCTCAGCGTACCCGGCCTGATTTCAGTCTGCATCTTCGTCGTCGTGTTCGCGTGGAACGAATACTTTTTCGCACTTGTGTTCACGACAAGGGACGCGCGGACCGCGCCGGTCATGATAGGGGAGTTACTCAGTACCGTCGAAGGCGTCCAGTGGGGCGTGATCTTCGCTGCCGCGACGGTGCAGCTGGTCCCGGTTCTCGTGCTTGTAATCGCACTGCAGAAGTATCTTGTGGCGGGGTTGACGGCTGGGGCGGTCAAGAGCTGAAACAGGAGAAGCGAAGTATGGCATCGGTTTCATTCGAAAATATCGAAAAGTGCTTCGGTAAGGTCAAGGTCATCCGCGACATCAGTTTCAGCATTGCCGATGGCGAATTTGTCGTCTTGGTGGGTCCGTCGGGCTGTGGCAAGTCAACACTGCTACGCATGCTGGCTGGGCTGGAAGAGATCGACGCAGGTCAGATTTCCATCGATGGGCGAGTCATCAATGCGCTTGACTCCAAAGACCGCGACATTGCCATGGTGTTCCAGAACTATGCGCTGTACCCACACATGACAGTGCGTGACAACATGGGGTTCAGCCTGCGGTTACGCAAAGCAGACGCTGTCACGACAACAGAGCGCGTAGCAAGCGCCGCGCGCATACTAAACCTAGATTCCCTGTTGGACCGCTTCCCGCGCGAGCTGTCAGGCGGCCAGCGCCAACGCGTGGCGATGGGCCGTGCAATCGTTCGCAACCCCAAAGTGTTCCTGTTCGACGAGCCGCTGTCAAATTTGGACGCAAAGCTGAGGGTGGCCATGCGTGCCGAGATCAAGGCAATGCACCAGCGACTCAAGACCACCACGGTCTACGTGACGCACGACCAGATCGAAGCCATGACCATGGCCGACCGGATCGTTGTGATGCGCGACGGGATCGTCGAGCAGATCGGAACGCCCCTGGACCTGTTCGATCACCCACGAAACCGATTCGTGGCACAGTTCATCGGCTCTCCGGCAATGAACGTGTTCGAAGGCGTGCTTCGCCTGCATAGCGGTACCGCCACAGTCCAGGCGCAAGGGCACCACTGGCCGGTCGCCAACGTCGGTTCTGGTACCGACGGTCAAGCAGTGTGCTATGGAATCCGACCTGGGGATATCGGCATCGGCGACACCACCACCGGCATCCCCGCGCGGGTCATAGTAGTCGAGCCAACAGGCGCCGAAACCGAGTTGCTGCTGCAAGTGGGCGAAACCGAGCTCACCGTCTCGCTGCACGGTCGCACCTTGGTCGCGCCCGGCGACATATTGGGCATACACATAGACGCGACAAAAGTGCATCTGTTCGACCAAGGCAGCACTCAGCGCATGGGCTAAACTGAAGTTCCCGGCTTTTTAGGCCCAGAGCTAGTGAAGTTTTTGCCCCCGTAGCTGGGGGAAGGTCGCTTTATTTCGGCTTTTTTTGGGTTAGTTTATGTAGACACTAAAAATACTTGCAAAGTGAATTTGTTTTTTGCATAATGCATTATGGCAACTAGAAACGGCTCAGTACACGTAGCCACTACCAAGCGCAAGTACAACGACAAGGTCTACTGCACCCATTTGCTGCGCCGCTCCTACCGCGAAGACGGCAAGGTCAAAAACGAGACGCTGGGCAACCTCTCTCATCTGCCGGACTTCGTCATCGATCTGGTTCGCCGCTCTTTGCAGGGAGAGACCTTTGTTCCCGCCTCCAATGCTTTCGAAGTTTTTCAGTCTCAGTCCCACGGGCACGTGCAGGCCGTCGCTTTGGCCATGCAGCGCCTGGGGTTTGCCCAGCTGCTGGCCTCCAAGCCCAGCCCTGAGCGCGACCTGGTGATGGCCATGGTGGCGTCCCGCATCGTCTGCCCCGCCACCAAACTGGCCACCACGCGGCTTTGGCACAACAGCACACTGGCCCAGGAATTTGGTGTGAGCGAGGCCAAAGAGGCCGATCTGTACGGCGCCATGGACTGGTTACTGGCCGCTCAGGATCGCATTCAAAAGAAGCTCGCCGGTCGCCACCTCCAGGAGGACTCCCTGGTGCTGTACGACCTCTCTTCGAGCTACTTTGAGGGCTCTTGCTGCCCCCTGGCCAAACTGGGCTACAGCCGCGACGAGAAGCGCGGCACCTTGCAGGTCAACTACGGGCTTCTCACCGATGACCGGGGTTGCCCGGTGGCCATCTCTGTGCACGATGGCAACACCTCGGACAGCGCCACCTTTATGCCCCAGGTCACGCTCTTGCGCGAGCAGTTTGGTATCAAGCGCATTGTGTTGGTGGGCGATAGGGGGATGATCTCGCAAAAGGCGATTGATGCAATGAGCCAGGATGCCGATTTGGCTTGGGTTACAGCGCTACGCAGTGCTTCCATCCGTACGCTGGTGGAGCAGCAGCATTTGCAGTTGGGTTTGTTTGATGAGCGCAACTTGCTGGAGATCAGCTCGCCAGACTTCCCTGGCGAGCGTTTGGTGGCGTGCCGCAATCCGGAGTTGGCCAAAAAGCGTGCACACACGCGCGCTGATTTGCTGCTGGCGACCGAGAAGAATTTGGAAACAATCAAGCTGCGGGTAGCGGCGGCCAAGCTATCTGGCCGGGACAAGATTGGTGTAGCGGTGGGCAAGGTGGTCAACCAGTACAAGGTCTCCAAGCACTTCGATCTGGACATTACGGATAACGCGTTCAGCTTCTCGCGTAACGAGGTCAATATCGCCGCCGAAGCGGCACTAGATGGGTTGTATGTCATTCGCACGTCGGTGCAGGCCCAGCGCATGGATGCGCAGGCGTGCGTGCGCACCTACAAGTCGCTGGCGCAGGTGGAGCGGGCGTTTCGTTCGATGAAGACGATGGATTTGAAGGTGCGCCCGATCCATCACCATTTGGAGGGCCGGGTGCGTGCGCATATCTTTCTGTGCATGCTGGCCTATTACGTGGAGTGGCATATGCGCCAGGCTTGGCGGGAGTTGATGTTTGCCGACGAAGATCAGGCAGCAAAGCAGGTGCGCGATCCGGTAGCACCGGCCCAGCGCTCAGTGGCTGCGATGAAGAAGGCTCAAACTCGCACACTTGAGGACGGCTCGCCTACGCAAAGTTTCCAAACTCTGTTGGCACGGCTTCAAACCGTTGTACGCAATACGTGTCGCTCCAAAAATTCAGATGAGAGTTCCCCGACTTTCCAGGTCACTACAACGCCCGACGAGTTGCAAAGGCGTGCACTCGCGTTGATCGATAGCATCAAAATGTAGTCAGAACACGGAAGCGAGAAAAGTCAGCGTTTCATTGGGAAAACACGCCTTTTTGGAGGAAGA
>CAMCZF010000039.1 GCA_945885775.1 Rhodoferax sp. OV413
AGGTGCGTGCTCCGTTGGTTTTACGGGCTTCGTCCAGCGCCAAGCAACGTGTGAAATGGTCCATGCCAGCTTTGGCTGCACAGTAGGCACCCTGGGAGGCCATAGCGCGGCGCCCCAGCCCAGATGAGATATTCAATACCTTGCGCGGCTGCTCCCAGGACTCGGTAGCCCGCAAGAAGGCAGCGGTGAGCAGCATGGGCGCCTCCAGCCCGACTCGCAGCGCTTGAGCCAGTTCGGCGGGGTCGGACGCGCTAAGGGGGACGATGGCTGGTATGACGCCGGCGTTGTTGATCAGGGTGGCGCTGGTCAGGGTTGCGGTATCCAGTCGCCCCAGCCAGTCGCTCAGTAATGCGGCGGCGGCCACGCCCTGGCTCAGGTCGCAGGGCCACTGCTCCAGGGTACAGGCGGCTGCTGTTGCCTGCGCTGCCAGCGCCGGGTTCACCTGGCGCGACAGGCACAGCAGGCGGTGGTTGGGTGCGATCAGCTGCTGGGCCATGGCCAGACCCATGCCCCGCGAGGCGCCGGTCAGAATGTAGAGGTGTTGTGTCATAGAAGTTCTTTCAAAAAATGCCCTGCGACCGACGGTCAGAAGTCGACTGGGCTGGCAAATTGCAGGGGCTGCTTGCTGACCGGGTGTTTGAATGCCAGGCTGCTGGCGTGGAGCATAAGTCTAGTCGCCATAACTTGAACCTCGGGGCTGCCGTACAGCGCATCACCCAGAATGGGATGCCCCAGCGCCAGAAGGTGAACACGGAGTTGGTGCGAACGGCCGGTCTCGGGCTCCAGCTCGAGGCGGGTCGCCCGCTGGTCGGGGCCCGAGCCGAGGACGCGCCAGCGCGTCACACTGGCCTTGCCAAGCTGGTGGTCAATCTTGCGCAGCGGTCGTTGGTGCCAGTCAGCGCCAATGGGCAGATCGATCACGCCCCACTCCTGCGCAGGCGTTGCCAGGTGACCTACCACCATCGCCACATAGCGTTTGGTGATTCGTCGTTCCGCAAATGCCAGGCTAAGCGCACGTTGTGCGACCGGACTGCGTGCAAAAAGCATCAAGCCCGAGGTGGCCATGTCCAACCGGTGCACCACCAGTGCGTCTGGGTACAAGGCCTGTGCCCTCCGGCTCAGACAATCCTGTTTGTCGAGGCCGCGCCCCGGAACCGAGAGCAGCCCAGTGGGCTTGTCCAGCACGAGCAGGTCGTCGTCCTGGTAGACGACCGTCAATTCAGGTGCTTGCGCCATTGTCATCACCATTCAGCAGCCGCTGGACGGTGTCACACAGCTCATCGACGTCATTGGGCTTGTGGATCAGCGCCCGGGCCCCCTCGGTCAAGGCGCTCTGCTCAATCTCGGCAGTGACGTAGCCCGAGGCCAAGGCCACGGGCAGATCGGGCCGGATCTGCCGGGCTTCCCGCAGCAAGTCAATGCCGCAGTAACCCGGCATGTTGTAGTCGGTCACCAGCAGGTCAAAGTCGAGCGGGCGCTCACGCAAGACGGCGACTGCCTCATGCGGATCGGTATAGGTGCTGACTGCGAAGCCCTTGCGTGACAGTGCCCGGTCGACCAAAAATACCAGTGCCTCGTCGTCGTCAACGTACATCACGCGCTGCCCGCGACCCTGTACCACGCTGGCCTGCCGAATTTCTGCCGCAGCGGGCACCGCATCGGGGTGGGCCGGTGGAAAATAAAGTGTGAACACGCTACCGATGCCGGGCGTGCTTTGAACGTCCACTGTGCCTTCGTGCGTGCGCATGATGCCATGCACTACAGCCAAGCCCAAGCCAGTTCCCTGACCCACAGGTTTGGTGGTGAAGAAGGGCTCAAACACACGCTCAATCGTCGGGGCATCCATGCCACTGCCGGTGTCGCGCACCGACAACTGCACATGCAGGCCGCGGGTAACTCCTTGGTTTTCGTCTGGCTTGGTGTGGTGGCCCAGGGTATGCGTCAGCTCAATGCTGACGGTGCCACGCTGGCTGCCTAGCGCTTGGATCGCGTTGGTACACAGGTTGAGCAGGGCCTGTTCAATCTGGGTGGCATCGGCCAGCACCGCGGGCGTTTTCTCTGTGATACGGACCACCATCTCAACCGTGGGCGGCAGCGTCACCTTGAGCAAGCGCACGGTTTCATGCACCACGTCGGCCAACTGCAAGGCGACCCGGGCGGGCGACTCGTTGCGGCTGAAGGCCAGGATCTGGCGCACCAGGTCACGGGCGCGGCGCCCCGCCTTGTCAATTTCTGCCAGGCTGATCAGGGCCGGCGAACCCTGGCCGGAGTCTTGCTGCGCCAAAGCCACATTGCCCAGAATGGCGCCAATGATGTTGTTGAAATCATGCGCAATGCCACCCGCCATGGTGCCAACCGCCTGCATTTTGTGTGATTCCCGGAGTTGTGATTCCAGCGTGTTACGGTGTGCCTCGATTTTTTTACGGGCACTGAGATCGCGCGCAAAAACGGTGGTTGTGTCGCCGTCCGGGTGACGCTCAAATGACATGCTGACTTCTATGGCCACCAGCTTGCCGTCTGCCGTCAGCCCGGTGATCTCGCCGAGTTGGGCGTGGGTGGTCAGATGGTTGACCGACAGAAAATCCACGGCGGCAGGCAGAAAACGGCCAAGGTCACTGCCCAGAGCCTGGGCCGAAGGACACACAAACAGGGCTGCCGCTGTTGGGTTGAAGATCGTGATGCGTTGATCACGATCGACACCGATGATGGCGTCCAACGAAGCGTTGATGATGGCGGCTAAGCGGTTTTTGCTCAGTTGCAACTCGTCGTTACGGTCCCGCAAGGCCGCAGCGCTATCCCGAAGGGCTCGGCGCTCGGTCAGCAAGGGGCCCTGGTCGATGATGGCGCAAATGAAATGGGCCAGCTCATCCTGGGCATTTTCAATGCGGGCAATGTGCAGGTCGCCGGTAATCACGCCACCTGAGCCGCAACAGAACACCACCTCGCTGGTTTCGCAGGTGGCCCGCTCAGCCGCGGTCACAAAGGCCTCTGTGACCCGACTGGTGTGGGCCTCACTGACAAACGGCAGCAAAAAATTGAGCGGCGGGTCATGTTCAAGTGGACGAAACAGGCGCAAGGCCATGGCGTTGCTTTCGAGCACCAAACTGTTTTCGTCAACCACCATCAGTGCCAGCGGCACATTGGAAAACAGGGTCAAGAAGCGCTCTGATGCGCCCTCGGCCGCAGCTTGGCTGTAGCGCAGGGCCTGGTTCTGGATTTCCAGTTCTGCCTGGTACTTGCGCAAATCCTGAACCATCTGCGGCGCCGAGAACGCCGGGTTGCCGGACTCGGGCAGGCGCTCGTTGCGCCTCAATCGCCGGCGCACCCCTGGCTTGGGGGCCGGGGTGGGCTTGGGGCGTGACAGGCTTCGCATCAGTCCGATTCGAAATTGCCCACGGCCCTGGTCAGGCGGTGGTGCAGGGCTTAGCCGCGTGAAGGTGCATTCTTCAGTTTGCCTCGCACTGGCACCACCGTCGTTACGGTTGGTCGTACCGCATCTGGCGACACGGCCTTGGGCGGCGAGACGTCCTTCTTGGGTTTTTTCACCATCTTGTTGTTTTGTTGTCCTTTTGCCATTTTCATGCTCCTAGGTTGGGTGCCCAGCCGAAGGAATCAGCGGCAGGGCTTGGGGAAATGTTCAGGCTATGTTGGCTACTGCAAGGCCGCCATCAGCGGCGCACCACAGCGTTGCCGGGTTGGTAGTCAGCCGCTTTGAGCGGGCTGTGCTTTGTGATGAAAGCCCGCAACACATCGGCGTCTACAAAGCCGGTATTGACATAGCTCTTGTGGCCACTGACCTTGGGGTAGCCATCGCCCCCCGTGGCTTGGAAATTGTTGATGACCATCCTGTAGGTTTTGCCTGCGTCCAGGGGAGCCTTGTTGATCATGACGTTGCTGACCTTGCCACCTGAGATCTCGAGACTGACCCCGGCGAACTGCGCAAAAGCGCCAGAGCCGACTGACATTTTGGACGCTGCATTCAGGTAGTCCATCACTTCGCTGCCGCTCAGGTCCACGGTGCTCAGGGTGTTACCAAAGGGCTGGATTTTGAGCACGTCCTTGTAGGTGATCTTGCCCGCAGCCAGGGAGTCGCGCACGCCGCCGGCGTTGACGACGGCGAAATCAGCCCGGGTTTTCTCCATCGCTGCCAGACCGATCAGCACTGCCAGAGCTGCTGGTTTGGCACGAACCACGGTGCGATCACCCTCCAACCGGCCATCGCTGGCGCCGATTTCGACCCCCAACTTCTGCTGGCCAAAAGCCTGGTAGGGGGTCAACAAGGCCAGCATCTCCGTGTCTTCGGCAATGTCGCCGGCATAGGTCACTAAGGTGGTTTTGCCGTCGGCACCCTTGACCGGTTTCTTCAGGTTGACGGGAATCAGGGTGTACTTGACCAACTTGAACTCGCCATTGAGGTACTCAAAGTCAGCCCTGCCCACATACTTGCCCCACTCGTGAGCCTGCACAATCCAGGTGCCGTTCTGGCGGTCGGGTTTGCAATCGGTGCCAGGCACATAGTCGCGGTCCACCACGTTCTCAGCCTTCATGCAAGCGGGGTTCTGGGTGTGGCCGCCCACCACCAGGTCGATGCCCTTCACCGCGCGGGCCAGTTCCACGTCACCGGGCGACTGGGTGCCGCTGTTGCCGTTTTCATAGTGCCCCATGTGGGTGGCGGCTATGACCACATCGGCCTTGGCGCGCAACTCAGGCACCACCTTGGCCGCTTCGGCCGTGACACTGCGAAACTCGATGTTCTTGACGTTCTCCGGAAGCACCATTTTGTAAGTGTCTTCGGTGGTTAGACCCATGACGCCGATGCGCAAGCCACCCACCGTGAAGACCTTGTAGGGGTCGAACATGCGCTTGCCGTGCTCATAAATATTGGCCGACAACATCGGGAACTGAGCCAGGTCGCGTTGCATTTTCAGCACACCCAGGGGCTTGTCAAACTCGTGGTTGCCAACGGCCATCGCCTGGTAACCCAGCAGGTTCATGCCCTTGAAGTCTGGCACGGCGTCTTGCAAGTCGCTCTCTGGCACGCCGGTGTTGACGTCACCACCATCGAGCAGCAGGCTGTGGCCGCCGCTGGCTGCCACTTCGCGCCGGATGCGGTCAATCACCGTCTTGCGCGCTGCCATGCCGTACTCGCCGTCGCTGTTTTTCCAGAAACGGCCATGGTGGTCATTGGTGTGCATCACGGTGATGCGGTAGACCTTGTCTTTTTCGGGGCCGCCCGTGGGTGGGTTGGCGCAAGCCGCCAATGCCAATGCGGCCAACAAGAAATAAGTGACGCGTGTCAGGTTCATGAGCAGGTCCGATCAAATCAGTAGGGCAGAGAAAAGGCTGAGGCAGTGGGCAACCATGCCGGGCCTGATTATGGCTTCTCCCGGGCTTGTTTGACCTCAAGCGCCGTGACAGGTTCTGACCGGTTGCCCCAGGCACTGCGCAGGTGGCTGGTCAGTGCCGCGAGTTCCCCGTCGCTCAGGTTCAATACAAAAGGCGGCATGCCGAAAGGTCGCGGGTTTCCCGCGGTGGCGGGCGTGTAGCCGCCCCATAGGATGGTCTGGATCAGGTTGTTCGGGTTGGGCATTGTGACGGTGCGGTTGCCCGCCAGCGCCGGATAAGCCCCAGGCACGCCTTGTCCCTGCCCGCCGTGGCATGACTTGCACATGGCCTCGTATACGCCCGCGCCAGAGGCTCGAGGGTCCCCTGTGGCGAGCTTGCTCCCGCTACCCGGAACAATGGTCAGCCGCTGGCTCGACCTGAGGTAGGTCGCCATGGCCAGGCGGTCATCATCGCTCAGGTATTGGGTGCTGTGCAGGACCACTTGGGCCATTGGGCCGGTGGCGATCCCGCGCGCCGAGACCCCCGTCTGCAACCATCGGCTGACTTCGTCCAGGGACCAGTCGCCAACCCCGCCTTCCTGACGGTCGAGTAGCGACGGCGCGTACCAACCTTGCATGGGCAGCATTCCCCCTTGCAGGTCCAATGAGGAGCGGCTGGCGCCCAGCATGTTGCGCGGGGTATGGCAAGTGCCGCAATGTGCTAGCCCATTGACCAGGTCGGCGCCCCGGCTTGCCACAGAGCTCGCCACCGAAACTGTGCCGCTCGGGCTAGCCCCGCCCGGCGTGAAGTACAGGGCGCGCCAGGCCGCTAACGCCGTTTGGGTGCGGTAGGGCCAGCGCAGGGCGTGCGGCTTGTTGGTCTGTTTGACAGCAGGCACGGTTCTCAGAAAGGCGAACAAGGCGTCCACATCGGCACGGCTCAATTGTGTAAAGCTGGGGTAGGGAAACGCGGGATACAGCAGTCGCTGGTCCTTTGAGCGACCTTGGTGCATGGCTTGCCAGAAGTCATTGGGCGACCAGGCGCCGATCCCGCTGTCGCGGTCAGGTGTCAGGTTGCTGGCGTAGACCGTTCCAAATGGCGTCTCTATGCCGCGACCTCCCGCGTAGTCGGCGCCCCCTGTGGCCGTGTGGCAGCCCTGGCAGTTTCCCACACGTGCCAGGTAGGCGCCGCGGGCCGACGGGTCTGTGGGTGCAGGGCGGCTACTGGCGAGGGGGGGTGAGGTTTCGGGTGCCGTAGCGCTGCCGCAGTCGCTGGCTTCAGCCTGGCCGGTGGCCCGTTTTGCTGGTGCTTGGGCTTGAGGGCGACTGTCCGCGGGTACCGTTTGAGCAGCCAACCAGTGCGATACAGCGCTGACGTCGGCACGGTCCAGCCGGGCCGCAATGGTCGCCATGCAGTCGGGTCCATGGGCGCGGCGCTGCCCGGTCTGCCAGCCGCCAAGCTGGGCATTCAAGTAATCGCGCGGCAGCCCGAGCAAGCCTGGCACATGGGGCAGGGCGCCGGTCAAGCGGTCGCCATGGCAGCTGATGCAGGCCGGGATCTTTTTTTGCGGGTCCCCCAGCATCACCAGGGCCCGGCCACGCGCAAGCTGAACGGGCGTGGTAGCTGCAACCGGTGTGGGTGGCGGGTAAGGCAGGTTCAAACCAGCAAAGTACTGTGCCATCTCCATCAGGTAGGCGTCGGTCAGGGGCTCCAGCAGACCGCTCATCGGACTGTAGTGACGCCGACCCTCCCGAAAATTGCGCAATTGGTTGTACAAGTAGGCCACCGGCTTGCCGGCCAATCGAGGGTAATACCCATCTGGCCCGGCTCGGCCCTGCTTGCCGTGGCAATGGGTGCAGGCGCGGGTACGCTCGGCCATGCTGTCCTCAAGCACCGGTTCCTGCCCAAGCCCCAAGATGGGCCAAAGGGCAATCAGCAACACCACACAGCGAAGAAACGTGCCAGACATCGGTTTAAATTTGCAGCGACAATGCGTTCTCTGTTGTACCCAAAGGCTATTCGAGCCTCCTTATTTTCCCATGTCCAGTTCATCCAGCCTCGAGGTTCGTTCAGCCACCCTTCGTGATGCCAAAGCCATCACGGAAGTCCATCTTGAAGCCACTCGGGCAGCCTACCGTGATGTGTTGACCCCAGAACAAATGGTGCCGGCACTGGCGCTGGCTGGTCAGTTCGATTGGCGCGAAGCCATCGAATTCAGCGAGCCGCAGGTTCATTTGGCCAGTGATCGAGGTCAAGCGGTCGGATTTGTTGGGTTTGACCGCTCGCGTGACAAGGGCACACCACCCACGGCGGGAGAAATCTGGGCCTTGCAGGTCGTCGAGCCTCATTGGGGCCAAGGCGTTGGCCTGGCACTGTGGGACTGCGCCCGCGAGGGTTTGCTGGAGGAAGGCTGCATCAGCGTGTCGGTCTGGGTACCTCTGCGCAACGAACGTGCATTGCGGTTTTTTGAGCTGGCCGGCTTTAAACGCGACATGGCGACCGCCAAGACGGTGGCCATGGGATCTGTCAAGGTGGAGGAGGTGCGCCTCAAGCGCAACCTGGCCTGATCAGGTGCGCCGCACCACCACGCTGCCGATGGAGTAGCCCGCACCAAACGAGCAGATCACGCCTACTTCGCCCGGTGCAATGTCCTCATGGTGGCGGTGGAAGGCGATCACCGAGCCTGCTGAAGCAGTGTTGCCAAATTCATCCAGGATGACTGGGGCATCGTCGGCGGTGGCGTCGCGGCCCAGCAACTTGCGCGCAATCAACTGGTTCATGCCCAGATTGGCCTGGTGCAGCCAATAGCGGCGCACCCCAGTTGGGGTCAGGCTATGCTCTGCCAAGTGGCTGGCGATATGCTCTGCGGCCATGGGGCAAACCTCTTTGAAGACTTTCCGCCCTTCCTGGTAGAACAGTTGGTCGCGGTCGTCCGGGTTGCGGTCTTCGCTGCGCGACATAAAGCCAGCGTTATTGCGAATATTGTTGGAGAAGCTTGTCAGCAGTCGGGTACCAAGCACCTCAAATGCGCCGGCTGGGGCATTGTCCAGCCGCTCGACCAGGATCGCGGTACAGACGTCGCCAAAGATGAAATGGCAGTCGCGGTCCTTCCAGGCGAGGTGCGGGGAGGTAATCTCCGGGTTGACCACCAGGATGGCCCGGGCTGAACCGGTGCGCACCGCATTCACGGCCATGTCGATCCCGAACGTGGCCGAAGAGCAGGCCACGTTCATGTCGAAGCCAAAGCCCTTGATGCCCAGCGCAGCCTGAATTTCCACCGCCATCGCCGGGTAGGCCCGCTGCATATTGGCAGCAGCACAGATCAGGCCGTCGACGTCGGACGCTTGTTTGCCCGCCCGCACCAGCGCATCCTGTGCCGCCGACACGCCGATTTCGGCCATCATTGAAATTTCATGGTCGGGACGGGAACGGAATTTGGGGTACATGCGCTGGGGATCAAGAACCCCAGATTTTTCCATCACGTACCGGCGCTTGATGCCTGAGGCCTTCTCAATGAACTCGACACTAGACTGGGGGATCGGCTGGCGGGTCCCGGCGGCGATGGCGGCAGCGTGCAGCTTGTTGTCCGATTCGGCAAATTGGTTGAAGGCCGTGACCAACTCCTGATTGCTGATCGACTCCGGCGGGATATACAAGCCAGTTCGGCTGATGGCGACACGGTGCATAAGGGTGGGTCCCGCTGTTAGTGTGATGTACCGCGGCTCAAGTCAATGGGGTCCGCGCCGGCCATTATCTGCCTTCTCCCGGGTCGTTTAGCCCATCGGCATTGAGCGCTGCAACTATGGCTGCGCGGGCACTGCGTGCGGCAACTCAGGCTCTGGCATGATAGGTGGGTCGCTTTCGCACCCGCCCAATACCCCATGAAAATTGATCCTGCCATCATCAAGCTGCACGCCGAGACGATTGGCGCGGTCTTCGTCAAGCCCAGCACTGGCAAGCCTGCTGGTGCTGCGCCTGCCAAACTTGAATCCAGTCTGATTCAGAAAATCCAGCAAAAAGTACCGATCTTCAAAGACATGCCTTTGGACTGCCTGATGAACACCTTGAAATTGGCCGATTACGTGCCGGTCAAGGCCGGTGAGGTCGTGTTCAGCGAGGGCGACTTGGGCGACTCGTTTTTTGTACTGGTGGCAGGGGAAGTGGTGGTGGAAAAACTACTGCAAAACAAAGTTTGCGAACTTGCGCGACTGGGAATGGCGGACTGCTTTGGCGAGATGTCGATTGTGGGTCACGAGCTCAGATCCGCCACCGTGCGCGCCATGGTCGACTCGACATGCATGCGCCTTTACCGCGAGAGTGTCGACCAACACCCTGACAGCGCTGCGCACATTTACCGCAACATTGCCCGTATTTTGGCGTCGCGGCTCAAGGACTCTAGCATCGTACTGGCGAAACTGGCGACCGAAAAGGGTTGAGCGGCGGCACGCGCTGTCAGGCTTTAGACGGCGGTTGGGCGTAGGTGCTGGCTTGTTGCCATCAACTAAATAAGGCGTCGAAGCCTGATTCAGGCTCAAAGCGGTTGTTACGGTAGACCAGTCGAGTTGGTCCTGGCAATGCGCGGGTCGCTGTGGAATGGCTGGGGTCGCCGGGATAACACGTGATTCGCATGCCACCCTGATCAAAGGGCTGAGGTGCGATCGTTGGCGGTGGCTGGGTTACAGCAGCGTTCAGCACGCTTTGGACGTCGGTGTGCCGAGCCAGGTGAACCAGGCTCATGATCTGCGGCGGCGCCAGCGCAATGTCGTTGGCCCAATACCGGCTCAGTGCGTTTCGGGGTGTGAGCCAGACACTAGCCGTAGCTTCATGGTTGTCATGCTGCGCCGTTTGGTGAGCTGGCATGGCCGCCACAAAAAAACGTGTGTCGAAGCGCTTTTTCATCATGCTTGGCATATGAGGCGTCACCCATCGTGACCATGGCAGTAGCGCGCTGGTCGCCAACCGTAACTTGGCGCTTGCCAGCACGCTCGCGAAGTCATGGCCAGCGCGCAGCATGGTTCGCGCCGTCAAGGCCCGAGCGGCAGAGGCCCCATGGACCAACAAAATGCCCGACTCTTCAAAGGTCTCCCGTGCGGCGGCCACGAAGATCGCCGCCGCCTCGGTGAGCGACAGATGTGGTTCGTTCAGCTGCCCGCGTAGGGCATCGGGTGTTTGATCCAGCACGTCGGGGGTACACATTTGGGGATCGCTGGCATCAACCTTGCCACCCGGGAACACATGGGCACCGCCCAGCACATCCGACTTGTCATGTCGCTTGATCAGCAACACCTCCAGCCCTTGCGCCGTGTCTCGCAGCATGACCACTGTAGCCGCCGCACGCGGCGGGGTGGTCACGTTCTGCGTGTTCAGTTCCATTCATGCCTTTCAGTGGGGCTGCGGGTGCGGTCCGGTACAGTGTGGGATAGGTCGGCTTTAGGCTAGCAGAGTCCGGGCCATTGTCTTGTCACCAACAGTTCAGGAACAGTCAGTATGGAAATCGATTTCAAGGGCCAGGTCGCCATCGTGACCGGCGCCGGGGGCGGCCTCGGCCGGCAACACGCGCTGGCGCTGGCCGCGCGCGGCGCCAAAGTTATCGTCAACGATTTAGGCGGTGCTCGGGACGGCTCAGGTGGCTCAGCGACTGCAGCCGAGGCTGTGGTGGCCGAAATCCGGGCTGCGGGTGGCGAGGCCCTGGCCAACAGCGCCTCGGTGACCGATTACTCGGCAGTGCAGGCGATGGTGGCGCAGGCTGTGGCGGCCTGGGGCCGGGTGGACATTTTGGTCAACAACGCCGGCATCCTGCGCGACAAGACCTTTGCCAAGATGGAGATGGCGGACTTTGAGCTGGTGGTGGACGTGCACCTGATGGGTGCCGTGCATTGCAGCAAGGCGGTTTGGGGTCTGATGAATGCGCAAAAATACGGCCGCATCGTCATGACCACCTCATCCAGTGGGCTCTACGGTAATTTCGGCCAGTCCAACTACGGCGCCGCCAAACTGGCGCTGGTCGGTCTGATGCAGACCCTGGCACTGGAAGGTGCCAAGAACAACATCCACGTCAATGCACTGGCACCCACCGCCGCCACCCGCATGACAGAAGGCCTTATGCCCGAGGCGGTGCTGGCGGCCCTGAAACCCGAGGCGGTGGTGCCGGCCATGCTGGTGCTGGCCTCTCGCAACGCGCCGAACCGGACCATATTGTGTGCCGGTGCCGGTACGTTTGAGGCCGCCCACATCACTTTGACCCAGGGCGTCTGGCTGGGCACCGACGCCCAGACGCCGGAGCGCCTGGCCGAGCGCCTGGCTGAGGTGACCGACCCGACCGGCCAGATGGTGCCGCAGGGCGGTTCGGCCCAGGGCGCCAATGAGGTGGCCAAGGCCATGGCCCACCTGGGGTAGTTGGGCATGACGAGTCGCGTCTTCGTTATGCGAAATCACTGACCGGCACGCAAGAGCAGAACAGGTGCCGGTCGCCATAAACGTTGTCGATGCGGCTGATCGGTGGCCAGTACTTGCTTTGCTTCAGGCTGGCCAGCGGAAAAGCGCCCAGTTCGCGCGGGTAGGGCCGGTCCCAGGCTGAGCCCAGCAGCGCGGCCGCTGTATGTGGCGCATGTTTCAGCGGGTTGTTGTCCTTGGGCCATTCGCCGCGCTCAATCCGGCTGATTTCGGCGCGGATGGCGATCATGGCCTCGATGAAGCGATCCAACTCAGACAGGCTCTCACTTTCGGTGGGTTCCACCATCAACGTGTTGGGCACCGGGAAACTCAGCGTGGGGGCGTGAAAGCCGTAGTCCATTAGGCGCTTGGCCACGTCTTCTGCCATCACGCCACAGGATTCTTTGAGGGGGCGCAGGTCCAGAATGCACTCGTGCGCCACGTCGCCGGTGGCATTGGCGTACAGCGTGGGGTAATGGTCTTTAAGCTGGCGGCTGATGTAGTTGGCGCTCAAGATCGCCACCTCTGTGGCCGCCTGCAGGCCCTCGGGGCCCATCATGCGGCAGTACATCCAGCTGATTGGCAGAACGGCGGCGTTGCCCAACGGTGCGGCTGATATTGCCCCCACGCTTGAGGCTGTTGCCCCCACGCTTGCCACTGCGTGTGCTGCGCTGCCCCCCGGGGGGGCCGCTTCGTTGTTGAGGTGGCCGGGCAGGTAGGGCACCAGGTCGGCGACGACGCAGACCGGGCCGACGCCGGGGCCGCCGCCGCCGTGCGGGATACAGAAGGTCTTGTGCAGGTTCAGGTGGCTGACGTCGCCGCCGAACTCGTCGGGCGCGGCCAGGCCGACCAGGGCGTTCATGTTGGCGCCGTCCACGTAGACCCGCCCGCCGTGCTGGTGCACCAGGTCGCAGAGTTCCTTGACCGATGTCTCGAACACGCCGTGGGTGCTGGGGTAGGTGATCATCACCGCCGCCAGATGCTCGCTGTGCTGCTCGCACTTGGCTTGCAGGTCGGCCATGTCCACGTTGCCACGTTCGTCGCAGGCGGTGACCACCACCGTCAGCCCGGCCATCTGCGCGCTTGCCGGGTTGGTGCCGTGGGCGCTGCTGGGGATCAGGCAGATGTGGCGGTGCCCCTGGCCGTGCGCCGCCTGCCAGGCGCGGATCACGAGAAGACCAGCGTATTCGCCCTGGGAGCCGGCGTTAGGCTGCAGGCTGATGCCGGCGTAGCCGGTGGCGGCACAGAGCCAGGCGCGCAGCTGCCGGTCCAGCGCGGTGTAGCCGGCGCGCTGGTCGGCCGGCGAAAAGGGGTGGATGTTGGCAAATTCTGGCCAGGTGATGGGGATCATCTCGCTGGTGGCATTGAGCTTCATGGTGCAGCTGCCCAGCGGGATCATGCTGCGGTCCAGCGCCAGGTCTTTGTCGCTGATCCGGCGGATGTAGCGCAGCATGCTGGTCTCTGACTGGTGCGAGTTGAAGACCGGGTGCGTTAAAAAGGCACTGCTGCGCCGCAGCTCATACGGAATCAGCGGCTCCAGGCCTTTCTCAAATGCGCCCAACTGGGGCAGTGCCTGGCCCTCCTGCGCAAACACCGCCCAAAGCGCCGCCACGTCATCCCGGGTGGTGGTTTCATCGAGCGAGATGCTCAGCCCATCTTTTGAGCCAAATCGAAGGTTAAGCCTTGCTGCGCTTGCTTTTCTAGCTATTGATTCAGTAGCGTTTCCGGTTTGCAGTGTCAGCGTGTCGAAGGCGTAGTCATTCACCGGCGTATAGCCCAACTGCTGCAGGCCGCGCGCCAGCATGGTGGTGAAGGCGGCCACCCGCTGTGCGATCCGGCGCAGGCCCGCAGGCCCGTGGTAGACCGCGTACATGCTGGCCACCACGGCTGGCAGCACCTGTGCGGTGCAGATGTTGGAGGTGGCTTTCTCACGCCGGATGTGCTGCTCGCGCGTTTGCAGGGCTAAGCGGTAGGCGGGGTTGCCCTCGGTATCGATGCTGACGCCTACCAGCCGCCCTGGCATCGAGCGCTTGAACTCGTCGCGGCAGGCCAGGTAGGCGGCGTGCGGGCCGCCATTACACAGCGGCATGCCGAATCGCTGGCTGTTGCCCACGGCGATGTCGGCGCCCAGCTCAGCGGGCGGCACCAGCAGCGTCAGCGCCAGCAGGTCGGCGGCCATGACCACTACACCACCCTGTGCCTTGTAGGCGGTGATCCAGTCCCGGTCGTCGCTCAGACGACCGCTGACACCCGGGTATTGCAGCAGCACGCCGAAGCTGTCCTCGCCCAGACTGAGCTGCACGCTAAAGGTCTTGACGGTGATGCCCAGCGGCCGGGCCCGGGTTTGCAGCACGGCCAGCGTCTGCGGCAACACCTCGTCGTCCACCAGGAAGGTGCTGGACTTGGATTTGCCCATGCGCATGGCCAGTGTCATGGCCTCGGCAGCCGCAGTGGCCTCGTCGAGCATCGAGGCGTTGGCAATGGCCATGCCGGTCAGGTCGGTCACCATGGTCTGGAAGTTCAGCAGCGCCTCCAGCCGGCCCTGACTGATTTCGGCCTGGTAGGGCGTGTAGGCGGTGTACCAGGCCGGGTTTTCCAGGATGTTGCGCAGGATCACGCCAGGCGTATGCGTGCCGTAATAGCCTTGGCCGATGAAGTTGCGGAACACCTGGTTGCGGCTGGCGATCTCGCGCAGTTCCGCCAGGGCAGCGGCTTCGGTCAAGGGCGCCGGGATGGCCATGGCGCTGCTTCGGGCAATGCTGGTGGGCACGGTGCGCGCCATCAGGCTGCGACGCGACTCGGCGCCAACGGCCTCCAGCATCAGGGCCTGGTCGGCCGCGGTGACACCGATGTGGCGCGCGGCGAACTCATGGCTGTCCTCCAGCTCACCCAGGGGTTTGGCAGATTGCATCAACATGGCGGCCTCCTCGGCGCTTGGGGTTTAGGCTGCGGCGGCAAAGCCGGCGTAGGCGGTTTCGTCCATCAGTTCATTGAACTCCTGCGGCTGGCTGACCCGGACCTTGAAAAACCAGCCCGCCCCGAGCGGGTCAGAATTGGCCAACGAAGGGTCAGCGCGCAGGGCCTCGTTCACCTCGGTGATCTCGCCCGACACCGGCATGAACACATCGGCTGCCGCCTTGACCGACTCCACCACGCCGGCCACTTCGCGGGCGGCCAGAGTTTTGCCTATCTCGGGCAGGTCGACAAACACCACGTCGCCGAGGGCGTCTTGGGCATGGTGGGTGATACCGACGGTGACGATGTCTCCGACACCGACAGGGTTTGTGTCGGTCTGCAGCCATTCATGGTCGGGGGTGTACTGGAGGGTCATGGAAACTTCCTTTCAAAAAATTGATAAATCGCGACAAAGATCAGGGCTGGTGAATCAAGCACGCACATAGCGGTGCGGCACAAAGGGCAGGGCGACCACTTCCATGGGCACGGGCTTGCCGCGCACCAGCGCCTGCAGCCGCGTACCGGGCGCACTGAACTCGGGTGGCACATAGCCCAGCGCGATCGGCGCATCCACGCTGGGGCTGAGCAAGCCACTGGTGACTTCACCCAGTGCTTGCCCGTCCGTGGTCTGCAGCACGCTGTGTTCACGTACTGGCACCCGCTCCAGGGCCTGAAGTCCTATGAGTTTTCGGCCTCCAGCCCCCGTCCCGCTTGACAACTGTGCTATTATTTTTGTAGCTCCTGGGAAGCCACCAGCCCGCGCGCCACCGCTGCGGCGCACCGTCTGGATGGCCCAGCCCAGGCCGGCCTCGACCGGGGTGGTTGTTGTGTCAATGTCGTTGCCGTACAGGCACAGACCGGCCTCCAGCCGCAGCGAGTTGCGCGCACCCAGGCCAGCCGGCCGGACCTCGGGCTGGGCCAGCAGCGCGCGCGCGAATGCGGCGGCATCGTCCTGGTGCACCGAGATCTCAAAACCGTCCTCGCCGGTGTAGCCGCTGCGGGTAATGAAACAGGGCACCTGCCGGCTGCCGCCACCCAGGGTGCAGTCGATCTCAAAGCCGCCGCCGGTCATGAACACCAGTCGCCCGACGTTAGGGCACAGGCGCTGCAGCGCCGTGACGGCCTGCGGCCCTTGCAGCGCCAGCAAGGCCAGCTCGGGCAGGGGCAAAACCTGGCAGCGCTGGCCAATGCCCGATTGGATGTGGGCGATATCGGCCACCTTGCAGGCCCCATTGACCACCAAAAACAGATCGCCATGGCTGTCGGCGCGGTTCACAAACATAAGATCATCGATGATGCCACCCTCGTCGTTGAGGAGCATGCCGTAGCGCTGGCGGCCATTCGCCAGGCCAATCACATCCACGGGCAGCAGGGTTTCCAGCGCGGCGGGTGCATCGGGCCCTACCAAGCGCAACTGCCCCATGTGGGACACGTCAAACAGGCTGGCCGCCTTGCGGGTGTGGTGGTGTTCTGCCATCAGACCGGCCGGGTATTGCACCGGCATGCTGTAGCCGGCAAACGGCACCATGCGGGCGCCCAAACTCAGGTGCAGGTCGTGCAAGGGCGTCTTCAGCAGTTCATCCAACGGGTAATTCATGGAGGCATTCCTGGACAGTTCAATCGCGGGCACATGCCATGACCTAGGCCATGGTTGGCCCCCGCTGTCCGTGGTACCTGAGAGATTCGCCGGGCTAACTGCGCCAGACCTCTGGCGCAATGTGCTGCGGGTTGCTCCTTCGGTGGGCGGCATGGGCTGCCGCCTCTCTCCAGTGGGGAGTCGTGGATTGACCAGCAAGATCGGCCCACGTTTGTCAGTCCTTTTGCCTGAGCGTTCAGACCGCTGTGATCAGCTGTCATGCGCCTTCGGCGGCCGGTCTCTGTTCCAGCACTCTCCTGACGAGTCAAATTCTAACCCCGGACCAGAGGTGCCAATTCGCCTTATTTGGCGTAAACCAGATCTCGCAGGGTCAGCGATATGGAGGGAACGTAGGTGATCACCATCAGGCAGGCCAGGATCACCAGCACAAAGGGCACCAATTGGCCGATGATGCGGTCGAGCGAGATCTTGGCCACGGCGCAGGCGGCAAACAGGTTCACGCCAAAGGGCGGCGTGATCATGCCCAACGCCAGATTCACCACCATGATCAGACCAAAATGCACTGGGTCGATGCCGAAATGCATGGCCACCGGCGCCAAAATCGGTGCCAGCACGATGATGGCTGCACTGGTCTCGATGAACATGCCGATCAGGAACAGCGCGGCATTCACCCCCAGCAGAAACATGGCTGGCGACTGCAAGACTGACTCCAAGTAGGTGCCGATCGCGGCCGGTACCCCAGCACGCGTGATCAAAAAGGCAAACAGCCCGGCGTTGGCAATAATGAACATGATGACGGCACTGGACAGCACCGATTTGCGCAGGATCGCCGCCAGATTCTTAAAGTTGAGCTCGCGGTACACCACGCCACCCACCAGCAGCGCGTAGAAAACCGCCAGGGCCGAAGCCTCGGTCGGCGTGAAAATGCCGCCATAGATGCCGCCTAGGATGATGACGGGCATCATCAGGGCCCAACCGGCCTGCCGCGTGGCGGGTAGAAAACGCAAGCGGCCTTCGCCATCGTTCTTGCCCCAGCCCTTGTAGCGGCAATAAATGTAGACAAACAACATCAGCGCGCCGCTGATCAGTAAGCCTGGGCCAAAACCGGCAATGAACAACTCGCCGATCGACACCTCAGCACTCACGCCGTACAGGATCATGGGAATGCTGGGTGGGATGATCACGCCCAGTTCTGCACTGGTGGCCTGCAGCGCGGCGGCGTAGGGGGTCGGGTAACCATGCTTGATCAAGGCCGGGATCAAAATGGCACCGACTGCAAAAGTAGTGGCCACTGAAGAGCCTGATACTGCAGCAAAAATCATGCAGGTCAGCACACAGGTCATGGGCAGACCGCCCTGTACGCCACCCACAATGCTCTTGGCAAACTCCACCAAGCGGCGCGAAATACCGCCGGTTTCCATCAGGTTACCGGCAAGAATGAAAAATGGGATGGCCGCCAGCGGAAACTTGTTGATGGAGGAAAACATTTCCTTCACCGAAATCAGCATATTGATGCCGGACACCTGAATGCCCAAAATGGCAGCCAGCCCGATTGACACGGCCACCGACACGGTCAGTGCAAAGCACAAGACCATGGTGATCAGCATCATCACGCTCATTGGGCTGTCTCCAGTTCTTGGCGCTGCGGGTCAAGCAGGTTGCCCACAATGCCCAGCACACTGAACAGGCCGCCCACAGGCATGGCCAGATAGGCCCAGAACATCGAAACACTCTCCAGCCCAGCCATGGACTGCACCTGGCCGCGCAGGGCATAGGCCCAGCCCCACCAAACGATGATGCCCACCAGCAGCAGTGCAGTGCCGCACACCACCCAGTCCAGTACGCGCTTCATGCGCGGCGGGCTCCAGCGGTACAGCACGTCAACACTGACCATCGCCCCCTGGCGAAAGGCCGCTGCAATGCCCATGAACACCATCCAGATCAGGCTGAAGCGGATCAGGATCTCCGACCACTCCGCCGGCTGCTCCAGCACAAATCGGGTGATGATCTGGAACATGGCCAAACTGGATGCCACCACCAGCATGACACAGGCAATCGCCATGGCCAGGCCGGTGGTACGGCGCTCCAGTGACAGGAACAGGGCTTTCAAGGCGCGACGAACCTATTATTTGGCGTTGCGAATGGCGTCGAGGTTGGCCTTGCCAAACTGTTTCTCAAACTCTGCATTCACGGGTGCCAAAGCAGCCACAAACTTGGCCTTGTCCACGTTGTCGATCACGACCATGCCCTTGGAGCGCAGTTCGGACACGCCCTTGGCATCGTCCGCGTCGACCCGGGCCCGGTTAGCCTTGGCGGCCTCCTTGGCAGCTTCAATGAACGCGGACTTGTCGGCGGCACTGAGTTTCTCAAAGGAGGCCTTGTTCATCAGGATCAGGCAGGGCGAGTAGACATGGCCGGTGAGCGACAGGTGCTTTTGCACCTGGTCAAACTTGGACGCCATGATCACCGACAGTGGATTTTCCTGGCCGTCAACCGTGCCCTGCTGCAAAGCGGTGAACACCTCGGGGAACGCCATGGGGGTGGTCACGATGCCCAGGCCCTTGTAGGCGGCAATGTGCACCGGGTTCTCCATGGTGCGCATTTTCAGGCCCTTCAGGTCCTCGGGCGCTTTCACATCGCGCTTGCTGTTGGTCATATGCCGGAAACCGTTTTCCGCCCAGGCCAGGGCCTTGAAGCCCTTGCTGTCAAACTTGGTCAGCATGTCCTGGCCAAACGGGCCGTCCAGCACCGCGCGGGCATGGGCTTTGTCACGGAACAAAAATGGCACGTCGATGATCTTGGTTTCAGGCACAAAATTGGGTACCGGCCCGGTCGACGTCATCGTCAGTTCCTGGGTGCCCAGTTGAACTGCCTCGATTGACTCGCGTTCGCCACCGAGCGAGCCGTCATAAAAGGTCTGCACCTTGTAGCGGCCGGCCGTGCGCTTTTCAACCTCTTGCGCAAATACATCGATGCCAACGCCCTGATGCGAGTTTTTGGCGGTCGAGATGCTGATTTTCATGGTGGTCTGGGCGGCAGCGCCGGCCATCAGGCCAAGTGCCAGGCCAAGGCCCAAGGCGAGACGGGACAGGGATTGCTTGTTCAGGTTCATGGCCTGCATTCAGGCCAGATGTGCCCCATTGTGACGGCCAGATACGCCCGCCAACATCGGGGTTTTCTCGGG
>CAMCZF010000040.1 GCA_945885775.1 Rhodoferax sp. OV413
GGCGGAGAAATCGTTCAAGAAACTGCGTGGTCATGCGGACTTGAAAACACTGATAAACGGTCTTCGTCCCGCAACCCAATCACTCAAGAAGGCAGCATAATATTCATGACCACCGGCTCAAACCTGCAACTGAGTTCGGGACATCGCCCATCGGGAGGCATCCTTATGAAAATCACTGTTGAAACCCTTATCAAGGCGCGCGTCGGCAAAGTCTGGAGCGCCTACACATCGCCTGCCGACATCACGCAGTGGAATGCCGCGTCTGATGATTGGCACACCACTACAGCGACGGTGGACCTGCGCGTGGGCGGGATGTTCTCGTCGCGTATGGAGGCCAAGGACGGCAGCTTCGGCTTTGACTTCGGCGGGACGTACACCCAGATCGTGCCCAACGAGTTGATTGAGTATTCGTTTGGCGACCGGGTTTGTGCGGTCGAGTTCATGGCAAGTGCCAATGGTGTCACGGTGCGCGTCAAGTTTGATGCTGAAACCCAAAACCCTGTAGAACAACAGCGTGAGGGATGGCAGGCCATCCTCAATAATTTTGCCAAACACGTTGAAGGCATCCCTGACATCATGTCCGTCATCCTAGAAGGCGGCTGCCTCTGCGGCAAGGTTCGATTCCGCGCCAACCAGCCGCCCGTGCGTACCTTTGCCTGCCACTGCAAGTTCTGCCAACGCGTGACTGGCACGTCCTTCTTTGCGGAATCGATCTTCCCGTTGGATGCCGTCCAGTTCAATGACGGCGAGCTGAGTCGGTACGAGCATGTGTCGGACGGCAGCCAGAAAAAAGTCTATGTTCACTTTTGCCCAAACTGCGGCACTACCGTCGGCCTGACCTTCGATCGCTGGCCGGAAGTTCGCGCCATCGCGCGCGGCTGCTACGACGACCCCAATGCCGTTGACATCACCAGCCACATCTGGACCGGGTCGGCCCAGAGCGGGGTCGTACTGCCAGCGGGCATTGACTGCTTTGCCGGAGCACGGGCCCGGGTCGATGGTCAGCCAGAGCAGGCCACCAGACACGACCTGCCAGCGATGGCGCGGCTGGGGTGAGGCCTAACCGGCGACCAGTGCATCAGCAATGATTTGCCTCCCTTAAGCCAAAGACCCGACCACCTCACGCAGTTGGTCGAGCGCCACCGACACCATGTCCCGCGGATGCAGGACAACACGAAGGGAATCGACTCGCGCAAGGCCGCCTTGTTGCGATGGACATCAAATTACGCCATTACAAGGTGGAGTGCTCGCCTGCAAACGAACCGACCGCCGCGTGCACCTCATTCCATTCGGCTGCACACGCGTCGGCCACGTGTTGGCGACTGCGTTGTGCGCTCTTCTGACTGGCTACAAACTCAGCCAGCAGCAAATCCACCATTGCAGGCAGATTATTGGTGTGGGCCTTGGCCTGCGCCACCAGGCGCCTGTTTGATCGTGAGTTCATGCCTTTGCCAGCCTCAAGCCTTGGGCGGAAACCTGTGGAACATGAAGAACTCGTCGTCTTTTGTCCAACCCGTCGCATGGTACAGGTCTTGGGCGGATACATTGGGTTGAGCCACGTTCAGGCTGACTCGGCAGGCGCCAAAAGTCCAGGCGTACTGCTCTACCGCCCGCAGCAATGCCGTGGCCACACCTGCCCGACGCCCAACTTCTGACACAAAAAGGTCATTGAGGATGAACACCCGTGCAAGCGCTGTGGACGAGTAGCTGGGATAGATCTGCGCCATTCCCACAGGCAGCTCACCAAGGAGTGCTAAGAAGACGACCGACTCGCCGTGATCGAAGCGCTCGCGCAGAAACGCGCGGCAGGCCTTCAGGTCCGATGCTTTGCCTTGAAACTGCCGGTATTGGTCGAACACAGACGCGACGTCGTCCAGGTCTGCGAGAACTGCTTGGCGTATGACAACGGACTTCATGTGGGAGGCACTTTCGCTAATTGCAGATATCTCAGCCGCAAGCCATCGTTACCGGCCCATCTTCCGAAAACATTTGGCCCCGCAAATCTGCACCGCGCGGTCCCCCGCTTCGGCCATGCATCCGTAAGGCGGGAAGTTTTGCCGCATGGACCATCCTAGGATGCGGCGTTCACACGCATAATTTGCCGTCCAACAGTGCATTGAAAGTAGCGCTGGGGCGCATGACATCGGTAACCTTCTTCCTGTCTGGCATGAAGTACCCGCCAATATCAACCGGCTTTCCTTGTACTGCCCTGAACTCTTCGAGGATTTTTTGCTCGTTGTCGGCCAGTGCTTTGGCCAGTGGGGCGAAGTGATCCTGCAATTGCTTGTCCTGCGTCTGGGCTGCGAGCTCTTGGGCCCAGTACATGGCAAGGTAGAACTGTCCGCCGCGGTTATCGAGCTGTCCGGTCTTGGGGGATGGACCTTTCTTGTTGTCCAGCAACAGCCCTGTCGCCTGGTCGAGTGACTTGGCCAAAATCTTGGCTTTTTCATTGTTGGTTTTCAGGCCCAGGTCTTCCAGACTGACGGCCAGAGCCAAAAACTCACCGAGCGAATCCCAGCGCAGGTGGTTTTCTTCCACTAACTGCTGCACATGCTTGGGCGCAGACCCGCCGGCGCCGGTTTCATACATCCCGCCGCCAGCCATCAACGGCACTATCGACAGCATCTTCGAACTGGTGCCCAGTTCCATGATGGGAAAAAGGTCAGTCAGGTAGTCACGCAGGATATTCCCGGTGACCGAGATGGTGTCCAGACCACGGGTCGCACGCTCCAGCGTGTAACGCATGGCGCGCACCTGCGACATGATTTGGATGTCGAGACCGCTGGTGTCGAAATCTTTCAGGTAGGTCTTGACCTTCTGGATCAATTCTTGCTCATGCGGGCGGTAGGGGTCCAGCCAGAACACTGCCGTCATGCCAGAGTTGCGAGCGCGGGTCACGGCCAGCTTGACCCAGTCGCGGACTGCGGCATCTTTTAGCTGGCACATGCGCCAGATATCGCCCTCTTCGACGTTTTGCGCCAACAGCACTTCGCCCGTGGCAAGATCGGTGATGTTGGCCACGCCGTCTTCCGAGATCTCGAATGTCTTGTCGTGGGATCCGTACTCTTCAGCCTGCTGCGCCATGAGGCCTACATTGGGCACTGTTCCCAACGTGCGGGGATCAAAATTACCGTGCCACTTGCAAAAATTGATCATCTCCTGGTAGATACGAGCAAAAGTGCTCTCGGGCATCACTGCCTTGACATCCTTCAGTCGACCGTCGGCGCCCCACATCTTGCCACCGTTGCGGATCATTACGGGCATGGACGCATCCACGATGACGTCATTGGGAGAGTGGAAATTGGTAATTCCCTTGGCAGAGTCCACCATGGCCAGCTCGGGGCGGTTCGCATGGCAGGCGTGTAAATCGCGGAGCACTTCTTCACGCTGCGACTGCGGCAGTGTGGCTAGTTTGTCATACAGGTTGACCATGCCGTTGTTCACATTCACACCCAACTCGTCAAACAGTTTGGCGTGTTTGTTGAAGGCGTCTTTGTAGAAAATTCTGACGCAATGGCCAAACACAATGGGGTGGGACACCTTCATCATGGTGGCCTTGACGTGCAAGGAGAACATCACACCGGTCTGGTGCGCGTCTTCAATCTCTTTCTCGTAAAACTCGAGCAGGGCCTTCTTGCTCATGTACATGCTGTCCATGATCTCGGCGTCCTTCAGCGACACTTTGGCTTTCAGCACGATCGTCTTGCCACTCTTGGTGATGAGTTCCATTTTTACGTCACGCGCCCTGTCCAGCGTGATCGATTTTTCACCATGGTAGAAATCGCCATCGTGCATGTGGGAGACATGGGAGCGCGATGCTTGGCTCCACTCGGCCATCGAATGGGGATTCTTGCGGGCGTAGTTCTTGACAGCCAGTGGCGCGCGGCGGTCCGAATTACCTTCGCGCAGCACCGGATTCACAGCGCTTCCTGTGCACTTGGAATAACGCGAGCGGATGGCTTTTTCAGCGTCGGTCTTTGGGTCATCCGGGTAGTCCGGCAATGCATACCCCTGGGACTGCAGTTCCTTGATGCAGGAGATCAACTGCGCAACCGACGCACTGATATTGGGGAGCTTAATGATGTTGGTGTCGGGCAGCAGGGTTAGGCGACCAAGTTCTGCCAGGTTGTCCGGTACTCTTTGCGACTCGGCAAGGCACTCCGGGAACTCACCGAGCACCCTCCCAGCGAGCGAGATGTCCGACGACATGACGTCGACGCCCGCTGGCGCGGCGAAGGTGCGAATGATGGGCAAGAAGGCAAAAGTTGCCAGAAACGGTGCTTCGTCGGTCAACGTGTAAATGATTCTTGATGTCTGATTTGCCATGGCGGTCGTCCTTCAAATTTGGTAAGTCTGCAACCCGCAACTGTATTCGATCATTCATGCGCCCAGCAAGGTTGGATCAAGACGTGCAACCAGCTACCGAGTTCGGCGCCCAAGGACACCCGTTCGCTGCTGCTTGATGCGAACTCTGGCACCTTGAGCCTAGGGAAAACACGGTAACGACGGATCCACCTGCGATTTAAGATGCGATCTTTGCGATAAAGCAACAGTCTGGTTAATTGAATCGTTTTAAATCATCTGGAGGCATTTCATGTTCAAGACCCTTTTCACGTCGCGGCGGGCTGTTTGTACCGCAATTGCTGGTTTGACACTGGCGGTGGGCATGGGTGCCGTCAACGCCCAGCAAAAGAAGATTCGCGTTGCATTTGGCGACGTGCTTTCTACTGAAACCGTATCGATGGTGATCGCGCTCGAGCGGGCAAAGGAAAAAGGCGTTGATTATGAGATCACCTTTCTTGCCAAAGAAGAGTTGGCGATCCAGGCCGTGATCAACGGGCAGGCCGATCTGGGGGTGGGTACACCGTACTCCGTCATCCAGAAAAGCAAGGCCCCGCTGCGGATCTTGTTTCAAGGCACACGGCTCGTGTTCTTCCCTGTGGCTGACAAGCAGTACAAGACCTGGAAAGACCTGAACGGTCAACCCTTTACTTTCCATGCCCGCGGCACGGGAACCGAGGCTATTGGTAACATCATTGCGAAACGGGAGGGCATCCAGTTCGGTGACCGCAGTTACGTGCCCGGCTCAGAGAATCGCATCATTGCGATGATGAAGGGCCAGATCAAGGCTTCTATCATCGACCTGGCCAACAAGAACACACTCATGGAAAAGGCTGGTGACCGTTTCATCGTTCTGCCCGGTGTCAGCAGCCCAGCCTCGGACGAAACCCTGTTTGGCAATCTCGACTGGATCAAGGCCAACGAGAAACAGGTCGATATCATCGTCACGGAGTTTGCGCGTTTGTGGGCGGAAATGAATGCAGATCCGGCGGTGATCGAGCGTGAGCGTGCGAAGCGAAAACTGATGGCTGATCAGCCCAAGGAGGTGCTGACCAAAGTCACGGATTTCTACACCGTATCCACCAAGGAGGGCATCTACGCACCGGGTGGTGGCAGCGCTGAAGTCGCAAAGAGCGACTTCGAGTTTTACGTGGAAGCGGGTCAGATGCAAGGCCCGGTATCGAGCCTTGCGGTTGATAACTTCTGGTACCTGGGGCCGCTGGAGCGTGCCCGCAAAGCCATCGGCAAGTAGGCCGCACTTCTTCCTCTCACAGAGCAGCCCGCCTTGTGCGGGTTTTTCGTGGCCACGCCGCTGGGCATGGCTTCCACTTGGCATTGTTCATGCAATTGACGCATCCAGTTTTCATACGGTTGGTCTCCTTTACCGTCGTTCTGGGGGCATGGGAAGTGGTTGGCCGGATAGGCCTAAGTGCCGCGTTTCCAGCCTTCTCCGACACCATGGCTGCACTGTGGGGCATGGCTGCTGACGGCTCGCTTTTCAAAGCGTTTGCCAAGACCCTCGAGCCGCTACTTCTTGGCTTGGTCATATCAGTGATGTTAGGTGTCTGTCTTGGTGTCTGGATGGGTCTCAAAGAGTCAGCCGAATGGCTTTTCGCTCCGGTTTTCATCGTCGCGCAAGCTGCGCCGCTTGCAGCATTGATCCCGGTCTTGACCTTCGCCTACGGCATCGGCTTGACGGCCAAGGTGCTGACGGTCTGCATCATGGCGATGCCAGTGATTGTGATCAACGCCCTGGGCGCCGTGCGGAACACGCCGTCATCTCTGATTGAAATGGGAAAGTCTTTCCTTGGGACCCGGCGCCAGGTGATATGGAATGTTGTCCTTCCCTCGGCCAGCCCTATGATTTTTGTCGGGCTGCGACTGGGCTGCGCATCTGGCTTCATCGGTGTGATCCTGGCCGAGCTGCTGATTACGCCTACGGGGATCGGTGACCTAATTTCGTACAACCAATCGGTGGCCGAATATCCGAGCATGTACGCAGCCATCCTTTCAATCATCGTGGCCTCGGTGTTGTTCATTGAAGGCATCGAGTTCATTGAAAAGACCCTATTCCGTCCAGAAACGCGTTTATGACATCCCCTTCCGTTATTGCCGTGCCTGCCCAGCCGCACACTCCCGCACCTATCGTCAGCGTGCGCAGCGTGCACAAGACTTACCCGGGTGGCATCGAGGCGTTGAACAATATTTCCCTTGATTTCCCGCAAGGCAAGTTGACCACCTTGCTGGGGCCATCGGGTTGCGGCAAGACCACTTTGCTGAAGATCATTGCGGGGCTTCTGCCTGCAAGCAGCGGAGAAGTTGTGGTTGAAGGGCGAACGGTCACCGGGCCAGGCCCCGAACGGGCATTCGTGTTTCAGGATTTTGCCTTGATGCCTTGGGCGACGGTCATGCGCAATGTGGCGTTCGGGCTGGAGCTCCGAGGCGTGGCCCGCTCCGAGCGCGAGGCGGTTGCCGCCGGCTACATCGGGCGGGTCGGCCTTAAGGGTTTCGAAAAAAAGTATCCGCATGAACTCTCGGGCGGTATGCGTCAGCGGGTCGGCTTGGCGCGCGCTCTGGCAGTCAATGCGAAGGTGCTGATGATGGACGAGCCGTTCTCGGCCGTCGACGAGCAGACACGCCGGAAATTTCAGGAAGATCTGCTCGAATTGGTGGCCAACGAGCGCAAAACATTTATTTTTGTGACCCACAGCATCGAAGAGGCGGTGTACGTGTCAGATCGCATTGTTCTACTGCACCGTCGGCCCAGCCGTGTGCACGCGATCATAGAGCCAAAGATCTCGCGTGATGTCGATCCGGAGCAAATACGCCGTCAGCCAGAGTACCTCGACGCGGTAGAGAACATCTGGCAGAGTCTTAAGCAGTATCTTGACTGACAGGGGCGAACAATGATCGTATTGGGTTATCGACTTCCACTGTTTTCCTCCCTGGTCATTTGGGCTATCTTGTGGGAAATTCTGGGGCATACCGACGCCAAGTTGATCCTGCCGCCACTCAGCGCGATCGCGCTACGGATTGTCGAGATTGCGCCGACCGAGAGCTTTTTGAAGGCACTGATCATCACCGGCAAAGCCTTTTTTGCGGGGTCGTTGATCGCTATCCTCATTGGTATCCCACTGGGTGTCTTGATGGGGCGCTCCAAAATTGCTGACGACTTGCTGCTACCGTGGGTGAACGTATTTTTGTCCGCACCGTTATCTGCTTTGGTGCCGGTGATCATGGTGGTTGCCGGCATCGGCGAGACAACGATGGTGCTTACGGTTGTGTTGTTTGCGGTATGGATTGTGATGCTGAATGCACGCGCCGGTGTACGCAACATCACGCCGTCGCTGGTCGAGATGGCTCGAAGCTTCGGCGCCTCCATGCCGCAGAGCTTCAGACACATCTACATGTGGGCCGCTCTTCCAGAGATAATTGCCGGGATCCGATTGGGCCTGATCCGCGCCGTCAAAGGCGTGATCATCGGGCAGTTGCTGATCTCAGTGGTTGGTTTCGGAACCCTGTTTGAAATTTATCTGTCCCACTTCCTGATGGAGCATCTGTGGGCCGTCATGCTGGTTATTTTTGCCTTCGCTTTTGTCGTCAATGAGTTATTGGCGTGGGCGGAGAGGTCGGTTCGTTATTACGCTGCATCTCGTTAGTATCTAAAAGAGGAAAATTGAAATGAGTAGTCTTGAAGCTGAATTTGTCATCCCTGCGATTCAAGGGGTATCGGTCGCAGTACGGGGCAAGGCAGCACGGTTCCCGGTGCGCCGGATTTACTGTGTTGGCAGAAATTACGCCGAACACACGCGCGAGATGGGGCATGACCCGGACCGTGAACTGCCCTTCTTCTTTCAGAAGAACCCCGACAATTTGGTTTTGGACAACGGGGACTTTCCATACCCATCGGCATCCAACAACGTTCATTTCGAGGTGGAAATGGTCGTGGCAATTGGTACAGGCGGTACGGACATCCCGCTTGAAAAAGCGTTGAACCATGTGTACGGTTATGCCTTGGGTCTGGACATGACCCGGCGCGACCTTCAGGGTGAGGCAAAAAAAACTGGGCGGCCTTGGGAGATTGGCAAGGCATTCGAACACAGTGCACCGATGACCGATATCGTCACGGTCGAACAGATCGGCCACTTGTCGAGTGGTGAAATCTCGTTGAAACTGAATGGCGAGACCAAACAAAATAGCGACCTGAACCAGTTGATCTGGAGTGTTCCGGAGATCATCGCCCATCTGTCGGCGATCTTCGAGTTGAAAGCCGGCGATTTGATCATGACCGGCACACCTGCGGGCGTCGGTGCCGTCAAGCGGGGAGATGTCATGGAAGGCCACTGTGCCGGGATTGGGTCAATCACGGCCAAGGTTGTCTGAAGGGAGCAGGTCCTCTGAAGAGCCTGCTCGGTATTGAACGAAGTCAACCGCGACGTCGGTGTCGTTGGCGTGACAATGCGGGTGAAATTGGCCCACCATGAGGCCAACACCCGCATCTCCTCATGCCACCCAGTCGTAGGCCACCGTTACCGGCGCGTGGTCCGAAAACTTCTCGCTTTTGTAGATATCCACCGTCCGCGCCCCTGCGGCCAACTGCGGCGTGGCCAGGTGGTAGTCCAGCCGCCAGCCCACGTTCTTGGCGTAGGCCTGGCCGCGGTTACTCCACCAGGTGTAGGCCTCGTCGGTGGCGTTGGGGTGGAGTTGGCGGTACACATCCACCAGGCCAGCCTCGCCCAGCAAGCGGCTCATCCAGGCCCGCTCTTCGGGCAAAAAGCCGGAGTTTTTGCGGTTGCCTTTCCAGTTCTTCAGGTCAATCTCCTGGTGCGCAATGTTCACATCACCCACCAGAATAAAGTCGCGCTCGGCTTTCAGCTTGACCAGGTGCGGGTAGAACTCATCCAAAAAGCGAAACTTGGCCTGCTGACGCTCTTCGCCCGATGAGCCACTGGGGAAATAGGCGCTGATGATGCTGTGCTTGGCCTTGGGCGTGTCAAAGCGCAGTTCTACATAGCGGCCTTCGGCGTCAAACTCGCCCGAGCCGTAACCAGTGCGCATGTCGCTGGGTTCCAGCCGGGTGTACAGGCCCACGCCCGAGTAGCCTTTTTTCTCGGCGAAATGAAAGTAGCCTTGCATGCCGGCCAGCTGCTCAAAGCGGCCCTGCACGTCTTCGGCCTGGGCCTTCACCTCTTGCACGCCCATACAATCGGGCGCGGTTTTGGCCAGCCAGGCTTCGAGTCCTTTGCTGCTGGCGGAGCGGATGCCGTTGAGGTTGAGACTGGTCAGTTTAAACAAGGAAATTCCCCATGTCAGAGCGTGTTGAGGCCAGTTCAAACCCTGTGGCGTCACAGGATGCGCTGGCGCGGGATTTTGTGCAGTTTGCGCTCGATTGCGGCGTGCTGCGTTTTGGCGAGTTCAAGACCAAGGCCGGGCGACTGAGCCCCTACTTCTTTAACGCCGGCCTGTTTGACGACGGCGCCAAAATGGGTCGGCTTGCCGCATTCTATGCCCAGCGTCTGCTGGCCAGCGGATTGCAATTTGACATGATTTTTGGCCCCGCCTACAAGGGCATTCCGCTGGGTGTGGCGCTGGCGGTGGAGCTGGCGCGACTGGGGCACAACGTGCCCTTAGCCTACAACCGCAAAGAGGCCAAAGACCACGGCGAGGGCGGCTCGCTGGTGGGTGCCCCGCTGCAGGGCCGGGTGCTGATCGTCGACGATGTGATGAGCGCCGGCACCGCCGTGCGCGAGTCGATTGCGCTGATCCAAGCGGCCGGCGCCACGCCGCACGCGGTGGTGATTGCGCTGGACCGGCAGGAAATGGCCACCGAAAAACAGCCCGACGGCAGCACCGCCGATGTACCCTACAGCGCGGTGCAGTACGTGCGCCAGCAACTCGGCCTGCAGGTCTGCGCCATTGCCGAGCTGTCCGATCTGCTGGCCTATCTGGCCGCCTCGGCGGGTGGCGCGCCGCACGGCCACTTGGCGGCGGTGCAGGCTTATCGGGATCGGTACGGCGTGCGTTAAAGGCGCCAATGATGGTGACGTGAAGCGTAAATTGGGCTTTTACGCTTCATTTATGATGCGGAAAAGGCTAAACTGTGCTTCAACATGTACATTTGGCAATCCCCGCAATGGCCCGCATTCCAGGTAGACATGGCTGCGCTGGCGCCGGCCTTGTCGGCGGCGCGGTTTGCCCAGGGCCGAGCGATGGGCCTAGCCAGCCACCTCCACCTGATGGAACTTGGCGAGCTACAGCTTCAGGGCTGGGCCGAGGAGGCGGTCGCAACCGCCCAAATTGAGGGTGAAACCCTTCAGGTTCAATCGGTACGCGCCTCCGCAGCCAAACGGCTGGGGCTGGACGCCGGGCCAGCGCTGCGTAACGCCAGAACCGAGGCCACGCTCGACGTCTTACAGGCAGCGCTGCTGCACGGACCCCGGACGTTGACGCACGAGACTCTCTGGGCGTGGCAGGCAGCCTTGTTCCCAAGTGGCTACAGTGGCTTAGAGGCGATTGTGACCGGCGCCTACCGTCGCCACGCAGAGCCCATGCAAATCGTGACGCCACGTTTGGGCAAGCCCGACATCGTGCATTACCAGGCGCCCGACTCAGCCCAAGTGGTGGCCGAGATGACGCAGCTGCTGGCCTGGTTCAACGCGTCGCTCGGCGTCACCGATGGTCTGGTGCGCGCGGCCCTGGCCCATATGTGGCTGGAAGCCATCCACCCGTTTGAAGATGGCAACGGCCGTGTGGGCCGGGCCTTGGCCGAACTGGCCCTGGCCCAGGACCTGCAAACGAAGCAAAGGCTGTGGAGTATTTCCAAACAGCTGTGGCAAGACCGAACAGGCTACTACGCCCAATTGCAGGCGGTCACTGGGCAAGGCGATCTTGATGTGACGCCCTGGGTGACTTGGTTTGTCAATCGTGTTCAAGCTGCCGCAGACAGCACCTGGCAGCACATGCAAGTGGCCGTGCAGAAAACCCGGTTTTGGACGGCCCTGCGCGAGCGCGCACCCGAACTCACCGCAACACAAGCCAAAGCGGTGGACAAGCTCTACGACGCCGGCCCCGGGGGCTTTGACGGCGGTATGAGCACCGCGAAATACAGCCACCTGTGCCGCGTGTCGCGGGCCACCGCCTATCGCGAACTCAACAAGCTGTGCGAGATGGGCATCCTGAGCCAAAGTGGCGTGGGCCGGGGCACCCGTTATGCGTTGCGCCTCGACTTGACCAGCTGAATCAGCCCAGCTTGGCCTTCAACAACTCGTTCACTTGCTGCGGGTTGGCTTTACCAGCGCTGCCCTTCATGATCTGCCCCACCAGGGCATTGAGCGCCTTGGCGTTGCCCGCGCGGTACTCGGCCACGTTTTTGGCGTTGGCGGCGATCACGGTGTCGACAATGCCTTCAAGCGCGCTGCTGTCGTTGAGTTGGCGCAGGCCTTTGGCCTCGATCAGCGCATCCACCTGCGTGCCTTCGCCGCTCCACAGCGCGTCGAACACCTGGCGCGCGGCGTTGTTGGACACGGTGCCGTCCTGAATGCGGGTGATCAGCGCGCCCAACTGCGCGGCGCTGACCGGGGCCTGCTCGATGGACAGGTCGGCGGCATTCAGGCGGCGCGCCAGCTCGCCAGTGATCCAGTTACCGGCCAGCTTGGGCTGACCGCAGGCCTGCGCTGCAGCTTCAAAATACGTTGCAGTAGAGCGGCTCTGGGTCAGGGCGGTGGCGTCATAGTCTGACAAACCGTACTGGCTGACAAAGCGTTGTGCCATCACCCGCGGCAGCTCGGTCATACCGGCACGAACCTGGTCCACCCAGGCCGGGGCGATCACCAGCGGCGGCAGGTCGGGGTCGGGGAAGTAGCGGTAATCGGCCGCGTCTTCCTTGCTGCGCATGGCGCGGGTCTCGCCGGTGTCGGGGTTGAACAGCACGGTGGCCTGCTGGATGGCGTGGCCGTCTTCGATCTGCTCGATCTGCCAGCGCACCTCGTAGTCGATGGCCTGCTGCATGAAGCGAAAGCTGTTCAGGTTCTTGATCTCGCGCCGGGTGCCCAGCGCCGCGCCGGGTTTGCGCACCGACACGTTGGCGTCGCAACGGAAGCTGCCCTCTTGCATGTTGCCGTCGCAAATGCCGATCCAGGTCACGATCTTGTGCAGCTCTTTGGCATAGGCCACGGCCTCGGCGCTGGAGCGCATGTCGGGCTCGGTCACGATCTCCAGCAGCGGCGTGCCAGCGCGGTTCAGGTCGATGCCGGTCTGGCCGACAAAGTCTTCGTGGAGCGATTTGCCGGCGTCTTCTTCCAGGTGGGCGCGCACCAGCCGCACCGATTTTTTCTCGTCGCCCAAGTAGAACTCGACCGCGCCGCCCTGCACCACCGGGATCTCGAACTGGCTGATCTGGTAACCCTTGGGCAGGTCTGGGTAAAAGTAGTTTTTGCGCGCAAAAATGCTGCGCGGCGCAATGTGCGCGCCAATCGCCAGACCGAACTCGATGGCGCGCTGCACGGCGCCCCGGTTCATCACCGGCAGCGTGCCCGGCAAGGCCAGGTCCACGGCGCAGGCCTGGGTGTTGGGCTCAGCGCCAAAGGCGGTGGCGGCGCGGCTGAAGATCTTGCTCTGGGTGGAGAGCTGGGCGTGGGTCTCGAAGCCGATCACCACCTCGTAGCCGCGCACCAGCAGCGTCGCGCCGGCTGCGGGGGTTGGTTTATGGGTCTGGGTGTTCATGTTCATTGCCCCCCTGGCTGGCGGGTGTGCCAGTCGGTCGCCTGCTGGTAGCGGTGCGCCACGTTCAGCAAACGTGCCTCTTGCAGGTAATTGCCGATCAGCTGCATACCCACCGGCATGCCCGCCGCGCCAAAGCCCACGGGCAGGCTCAGGCCTGGCAAGCCAGCCAACGAGGCCGGCAGGGTGAAGATGTCGGCCAGGTAATTGGCAACCGGATCGTCGCTTTTTTCGCCGAGCTTCCAGGCCACAGTGGGCGCCACCGGCCCGGCGATCACGTCGCACTGCGCAAAAGCTTGCTGAAAGTCGTCGGCAATCATGCGGCGGATTTTTTGGGCCTGCAGGTAGTAGGCGTCGTAATAGCCGTGTGACAGCACGTAGGCGCCGATCATGATGCGGCGCTTGACCTCGTCGCCAAAGCCTTCGGCACGGGTTTTTTTGTACATGTCGGTCAGGTCGCCATGCTGGGCGGCCCGGTGGCCGAACTTGACGCCGTCAAAGCGGCTCAGGTTGGAGCTGGCCTCGGCCGGGGCGATGACGTAATAGACCGGGATGGACAACTCGGTACGCGGCAGGGTGATCGTCACCAGCGTGGCGCCCAAGTGCTGGTACTGGGCCAGCGCCGCGTCCACGGCCGCGCGCACGTCTGGCGCCAGGCCCTCGCCAAAAAATTCCTGTGGTACGCCGATGCGCAAGCCGGCCATGCTGTCAGACAGCGAGCGGCTGAAGTCTTCTGCCGGCACATCGAGCGAAGTCGAGTCGCGGTCCGGGTCGGGGCCGCACATGGCCGACAGCAGTAACGCACAGTCTTCGGCGCTACGCGCCATCGGGCCGGCCTGGTCCAGGCTGGAGGCAAAGGCCACCATGCCGTAGCGCGAGGCGCGGCCGTAGGTGGGCTTGATACCGGTGATGCCGCAAAAGGCCGCCGGCTGGCGGATCGAGCCGCCGGTGTCGGTGCCCGTGGCCGCCGGCGTCAGGCGGGCGGCCACAGCGGCAGCGCTGCCGCCCGACGAGCCGCCAGGCACGCGGCTGGTATCCCAAGGGTTGGTCACCGCCTGCGGTTTGGCCGAGGGCACCGCCACGTTTTCATTGGCCGAGCCCATGGCGAATTCATCGCAGCTGAGTTTGCCCAAAGTCACCATACCGGCATCACCCAAGCGCTGAACCACGGTGGCGTTGAAGGGCGAGCGATAACCCTCCAGGATGCGCGAACCCGCGGTGGTGGGGAAGTCTTGGGTCACAAAGATATCTTTGTGCGCAATCGGTACGCCCAGCAAAGGCGAGCGCTCGCCCGCCGCAATGCGCGCATCGGCTGCCTGGGCTTGCGCCAAAGTCACCTCTGAGTCCACATTTAAGAACGCATGGTGGGGGTTGCCACCCAGGCGGGCGAGCAGGCGGGTGGCCAAGTCCACCGCGCTCAGCTCTTTCTTTTGGATCAGCGCGGCCAAAGCGGCAACACCGAGGTTGTGCAGGTCACTCATGGCTTACTCAATCACTTTCGGCACCAGAAACAGACCTTTTTCGACGGCCGGTGCGCTGCGCTGGTTGGCTTGGCGCTGGTTGGGTTCGCTCGCCTGGTCATCACGCAGGCGCAGGGTCACGTCCTGCACGGTGGCGTAGGGGTGCGCGAGCGGCTCAATGCCGCTGGTGTCGACCGAACGCATGGTCTCCACCAGGCCGAAAAAACCGTTGATCTGGGCCAGCATGCGAGCGCTCTCGGCGGGTTGGAGTTCCAGCCGCGCCAGATTGGCGATACGGGCTATGTCAGAAGGGGTGAGGGACATGTCGAAATTTCGTTGGAAACCGGTTATGAAACCGCCCTATTTTGGGGCGGTCAGGCCCCTGATTCATAAGGCGATAGAGTATTATCCTGCCTTTGGATGTGGGTCTGCAAAAGCGCGGGTTTGCCTCTGAGGAACACCATCACGCACCAGTCAACACGGCGATGGCGGCCACTGCAGCCGGCCACGCCCGAGAGGATTTCTTAATGTTTGGAGCATTCCGTCAGTATTTTTCCACTGACTTGGCCATCGATCTGGGCACCGCCAACACCCTGATTTTTGTTCGCGACAAGGGCATTGTGCTCGATGAACCTTCGGTCGTCGCCATTCGCCACGAAGGCGGCCCGCAGGGCAAAAAGACCATTCAGGCCGTAGGCAAAGAAGCCAAGGCCATGCTGGGCAAAGTGCCGGGCAACATCGAAGCGATCCGCCCGATGAAAGACGGCGTGATCGCCGACTTCACCGTGACCGAGCAGATGCTCAAGCAGTTCATCAAGATGGTTCACCCGCGCAGCATGTTTCGACCCAGCCCGCGCATCATCATTTGCGTGCCCTGCGGTTCAACCCAGGTCGAGCGCCGCGCCATCCGTGAGTCGGCCCTGGGCGCAGGCGCCAGCGACGTCTACCTGATCGAGGAACCGATGGCTGCAGCCATTGGCGCCGGTCTGCCGGTGTCTGAAGCCAGCGGCTCCATGGTGGTAGATATCGGCGGCGGCACCACCGAAGTGGGCGTGATCTCGCTTGGCGGCATGGTCTACAAGGGCAGTGTAAGGGTGGGCGGCGACAAGTTTGACGAGGCCATCATCAACTACATCCGGCGTAACTACGGCATGTTGATTGGCGAGCCCACCGCCGAGGCGATCAAGAAAAAAATTGGCTCAGCGTTCCCTGGCAGCGAGGTGCGCGAGATGGAAGTGCGGGGCCGCAACCTGTCCGAAGGCGTGCCGCGCAGCTTCACGATTTCATCCAATGAAATCCTGGAAGCACTGACCGACCCGCTGAACAACATTGTCTCGGCCGTGAAAAACGCCCTGGAACAGACCCCGCCCGAACTCGGCGCCGACATCGCCGACCGCGGCATGATGCTGACTGGCGGTGGTGCCCTGCTGCGCGACCTGGATCGCCTGCTGGCCGAAGAAACCGGCCTACCGGTGCTGGTGGCGGAAGACCCGTTGACCTGCGTGGTGCGCGGCTGCGGCATTGCGCTGGAGCGGATGGATCGCCTGGGCTCAATCTTCACCAGCGAATAGCAGGCGGTTGCGGCGATGCCTCTCGGTACGCTGAACAGAACGCCACCTCCTTTTTTCAGGCAAGGGCCCTCGGCCCTGACCAGACTGGCGTTTTTCAGTCTGCTGGCCATCGTCTTGATGGTGGCTGACACACGCTATCAGGTCGCGCGGCCTTTGCGGGCCACCATCGCCACCGTGCTGTACCCGATTCAATGGCTGGCCATGCGGCCCGTGGCCTGGGCCCAGGGCGGCCACGACTATTTTGAATCGCTCCAAATCGCCCAGGCTGCCTTGACAGCAGTCGAGAAGAAACTCAACCTGCAGTCACAGCGAGCGGGGCAAGTGGAGCAACTCAGCATTGAGAACGGTCGCTTGCGCCAACTGCTGGGGCTGCGCGAGCGACTGACCACACCCGCTCAGGCGGCCCAGGTGCTGTACGACGCCGCGGACCCTTACACCCGCAAGGTAATTATTGACCGTGGCATGGTCCATGGGGTGGCCACCGGCTCGCCCGTGCTAGACGAAACCGGCGTGCTGGGGCAAGTCACCCGGGTCTATCCCTTGGTGAGCGAGGTGACCCTGGTGACCGACCGGGACCAGGCCATCTCGGTGCTCAACACCCGCACAGGTGCACGTGGCCTGGCTTTTGGAGACCCCGCCTCACGTGGCGGCGCGCTGGAGCTGCGCTTCATGGCCGCCAACGCCGACGTCCAGGTTGGCGACCTGCTGAGCACCAGTGGTGTCGACGGCGTCTACCCGGCCGGGCTGCAAGTGGCCCGGGTGGAGAAGGTAGAGCGTCGCGTGGATACCGCTTTTGCCCGCATCAGCTGCCAGCCCCTGGCTCTGGTGAGCGGGGTAGAGCATGTGATGGTGCTGGCACCCATGGCCGTGCCGGCCCCGCCGCCAGACGACGCCCGCACCGGGTCCGTGCTGCCCAGAAAAGGGGCTCGAAAATGATCATGCGCCCCGGCCAACAGCTGCTGCTCCCAGCCCAACCCCTGTTCATTTGGGGCACGCTAATAGCCGCCCTCAGCCTGAACATGCTCCTCAACATGGGTCTGTGGGGCCGGGCCGCCTGGGTGCCAGATGTACTGGCCCTGGTGGTGGTGTTCTGGATCGTGCACCAGCCGCACCGGGTGGGTATGGGCTCAGCGTTCCTGTTTGGTCTGCTGCTGGATGTGCACCAGGGCTCGATCCTGGGCCAGCACGCCCTGGCCTACACCGCCATGGGCTTTCTTGCCGTTGCGCTGCAGCGGCGGCTGCCCTGGTTCACCGTGCTGTCGCAAGCCCTGCAGATCCTGCCGCTGTTCTTGCTGGCGCATGCCCTGGAGCTGACAGTGCGCATGATGGCTGGCGGCACCTTTCCGGGGCTATCCATCCTGCTGGCGCCGCTGCTGGAGGCACTGCTGTGGCCACTGGTCAGCCTGCTGCTGCTGCTGCCGCAGCGCCGAGCCCCAGACCCCGACGCGCACCGGCCGCTCTAGCCTTTCCTGCCGCGACGCCCACCACCATGACCGAGCTGCGCAATGTCGAGGCTGACCTAAGTCGCTTTCGCGACCGGGTGCTGGTCGCCAGCTTGGTGGTGGTGGCCTGCTTGGCTGTGCTGACCCTGCGGCTGGCTTATTTACAGGTCGTCCGGCATGAGGACCTGCGGGAGCAGGCCGAGAACAACCGTACCGCTGTCATTCCAGTGGTGCCCAACCGCGGCCTGATCCTGGACCGAGAGGGAATAGTGCTGGCCACCAACTACTCAGCCTACACCCTGGAAGTGACCCCCTCCAAGGTCAGCAACCTGGAGCAGACCATCGACCAGTTGGCCCAGGTGGTGGACATCACAGCGCGCGACCGCCGCAGGTTTCGCAAGCTGATGGAGGAGTCCAAAAGCTTTGAGTCATTGCCCCTGCGCACCCGGCTGAGTGATGAAGAGGTGGCCCGCTTTGCGGCGCAGCGCTACCGCTTTGCCGGGGTCGACATCAAGGCCCGGCTGTTCCGTAACTACCCTTATGGCGAACTCGCCAGCCATGTGATCGGCTACATCGGGCGGATCAACACCGCCGAGAAAGAGAAACTCGAGGAGTCGGACGAGTCGGCCAACTACCGCGGTACAGAATACATCGGCAAACTCGGCATCGAGCAGAGTTTCGAGGCCGAGTTACATGGCGTCACCGGGGTTGATTCGGTCGAAACCTCAGCGGGTGGTCGCGCCACCCGAAAACTCGCCAGCCAACCGGCCACTCCCGGTAACACCGTGCAGCTGTCGATCGACATCAAGTTGCAGCAATTGATCGAGGAACTGTATGGGCCACGCCGGGGGGCGCTGGTGGCGCTGGACCCAAAGACCGGGGAAATCCTGGCCTTCGTCAGCAAGCCCACCTTTGACCCCAACCTGTTTGTGGAAGGCATTGACAGCGAGAGCTGGCAGGCCTTGAATGAATCACCCGACAAGCCCCTGCTCAACCGCGCGCTGCGCGGTACCTACCCGCCCGGCTCCACCTACAAGCCCTTCATGGCCCTGGCCGCCTTGGAGACCGGCGTCCGACGGCCCGAGCAGTCGATTGCCGACCCGGGGTTTTTCATGTTTGGCGCCCATCGCTTTCGCGATGACAAGGAAGGCGGCCATGGCATGGTCGATATGTACCGCTCTATCGTTCAATCGTGCGATACCTACTACTACATCCTGGCCAATGACATGGGGGTCGACAGCATCCACGACCAGATGCAGCGTTTTGGTTTTGGCGAACTGACCGGCATCGACATCCTGGGCGAAGTGCGTGGCCTGCTGCCCTCAACCGACTGGAAGCGGCGCGCCTACAAGCGCGCCGACCAGCAGAAATGGTACGCCGGCGAGACCATCTCACTGGGTATTGGGCAGGGCTACAACAACTTCACCATGTTGCAGTTGGCGTCTGCCACCGCCACCCTGGCCAACACCGGGGTCAAGATGAAGCCGCATCTGGTGCGTCAAGTGGTGGATGTGCTGACGCGCAGCCCACGGACAACCACCCAAGAGGCCGTGGGGCAAGTGGTGGCCAAGCCCGAAAACATTGCCGTTATCCGGGATGCACTGGTGGGCGTCAACATTGAGGGCACCGCGGCGTCCAGCTTTGTCGGCGCTGGCTACACCAGTGCCGGCAAGACCGGCACCGCCCAGGTGTTCCAGATCAAGCA
>CAMCZF010000041.1 GCA_945885775.1 Rhodoferax sp. OV413
CAGTGGCGACGTCCACCCCATGGTTGAAAGCCAGGCGCGCGGCCACGTGGTTGGCCCCCATCATCAGGGCGATCAGCAACAGTGTGGCAAATGCTGTGCCGCTGAGGGCGCGTGGCCGGGCTGTCATGACACGAAGCAGAGCAAAGGAACTCCAGGTGTTGCAGCGGTCGTCAGAGCCGGCCTGCCGAGTGGGATCAAGCCGTCGATTCTGCAGCATGAATCGGCGATCTTGCGGCGTCGCCAGCGAGCCAAGGCTGAATCGACGCAAAATCTACTGGCGCTGACCTGCCAACACGCAAAATTTCTTGGTACTCTGCCCAGAGATTTTGCTATATTTTTTATAGCTATAAACCCAATAAATACGCGGGCTAGCATCACTTTTCATAAAGGAATAATCATGTTGAAACTGATTCCTGTGGCGGCGCTGATGGCCCTCGCTAACCTAGCCCAAAGTGCAGACACGCCGGCGGCGGCGCCGGTTGACGCCGAGTTGCAGCGTGCACGCGCTCTGATCAGTCAAAAAAACTGGCCGGCTGCGGTCGTTGCGCTTGAGCCTTATGTGGCCGCCAAGCGTCAAAGTGCCGACGGCTTTAATCTGCTTGGCTACAGTTACCGCAACCTGAAGCGACTCGATGAGGCCTTGGTGGCTTACAAGACGGCACTGAGCCTCGACCCTGACCACCGTGGCGCCCATGAATACATCGGTATGGCTTACATCCAACTGGGGCAAATGGACAAGGCCCGGCAGCACCTAAGCGCGCTGGACAAGCTGTGTCGGTTCTCTTGCGAGGAATACCGGGATCTCAAAAAAGCCATTGAAACGGCGGTCAAATGACACTGGCCCAGGGCCCGAGCGCGCTCCGATACACAGCGCCATCAGAGGCAACACCTTCGAACTTGCCGCCGACAGTTTTTTCGAAGACTGGATCAACCGCTCCCGGCTCGCGCTAGGAGCGAGCTGGCCCAAGGGCGTCCGCAAGCTCGTGTGGTTTCATCGCTTTGCCGATAGCCTCGTCGTTGGCTTCATTAGAATGATCACAAGGGTTTGCCTGCGCAAACCCCAATTAGCCTGGGGATAGCGACATGGATAGCAATAACGCCCGATTTGGCAGTGGCCACGCGGTGCTCCGCATCGAAGACGACAAGCTGCTCAAGGGTCAAGGGCGATTCACTGACGACATCACGGATGACACTCAATATAACGACCACCTGCGTCTGTGTTTTGTCAGGTCGGGTTACCCTCACGCCCGCATTCTGAGCATTGACAAATCCGCCGCCCTGGCGATGCCAGGGGTGGTGGCCGTTTTTGACGGGGCGGATCTGGTGGCTGCTGGGGTTAAGCCGATTCCGGGTCCTGCAGCGTTCAAGCGGGCCGGTGGTGCGCCCAGTGTGACCCCTTTGCGCCGACCACTGGCATTCGAGCGGGTGCGCTACGTCGGTGAGGCACTGGCGGTGGTGCTGGCCAACACGCTGGAGCAGGCGCGCGACGCCGCCGAAGCGGTGGTGGTCGAATACGAAGAGCTGCCGATGGTGGTAGACCTGCACGAGGCAGCGGCCGCCGGCGCGCCGGTGGTGTGCGACGAGGCCGCTGACAATATTTCCGCCGAAATGCGCCACGGGGATGCTGCGGCCACCGACCAGGCCTTCTCTGGCGCGGCACATGTGGTGGGCCTCTCGCTCAGTAACCAGCGCCTGGCGGCACTGACGCTGGAGCCGCGATCCGTTCTGGCCATGGTCGACCCGAGCGATGGTCGACTGGTGGTGCGTATGAGCACGCAGATGCCGTCGGGTATCAAGACCTCGCTGTGCAAAGACATTCTGGGCCTGTCGCGCGACCAGGTGCGGGTGACGGTGGGCGATGTGGGCGGCGGCTTTGGCATGAAAGGTGGCATCCACCCCGAAGATGCGGTGACCGCCTGGTGTGCCTGGACGCTCAAACGCCCAGTGAAATGGATCGCCGAACGCAGTGAAGAGTTTCTAAGCGGTGCCCCCGGCCGTGATATCGACACCAAGGCTGAATTGGCCTTGGCGGCTGATGGCCGTATTCTGGCCCTGCGTGTGCACACCCTGGCCAATGTCGGCGCTTATGCCACCGGCACCGGCGTGGCCATCCAACTGCTGATTGGACCCTGGGTGCAGACCAGCGTCTACGACATCCAGACCGTTGATTTTTATTTCAAGGCAGTGCTCACCAACACCGCGTCGGTGGGCGCCTACCGGGGTGCCGGTCGGCCTGAGGCCATTTACATCATGGAACGCCTGATGGACGAGGCGGCGCGCCAGACCGGTATCGACCGCATTGCGCTTCGTCGGCGCAACATGATTCACCCCGAACAGATGCCCTACAAGAACCCGATGGCACAGGTGTACGACAGCGGCCGCTTTGAGCACGTGATGGACCAGGGTCTGGCACTGGCCGACTGGGACGGTTTTGCCGCTCGCGAGGCCGAGTCGACGCGGAACGGCAAATGGCGCGGCCAGGGCATTGCCACTTTTCTGGAGTGGACCGGTGGCAATGTCTTTGAGGAGCGCATGACAGTCACGGTACTGGCCGGGGGTGTCATTGAAGTCTTTTCTGCTGTCAATGGCATGGGGCAGGGCATTGCAACCTCGCTCGCGCAGTTGGTGGTAGACGTGTTTGACGTGCCGCTTGAGCAAGTGCGGGTGGTGTTGGGTGATACCGACCTGGGCGAGGGGTTTGGCAGCGCCGGCTCTCGCTCGATCTTTGTGGGTGGCTCGGCGGTCAAGGTGGGCGCACAGCGCACCGTGGAGCATGTCCGCGCCATGGCCGCCAGCACGCTGGAGGCCGCGGTGCAAGACATCGACTACTTGGCCGGGCGTTTCCAGGTCAAGGGCACAGACTTGAGCGTTGGCCTATTTGAATTGGCGGCTACGCAGCCCGACGGCAAAATTTTCTTCGAATCCACCAGCGCAGTCAGCGGGCCGTCCTGGCCCAATGGTTGCCACGTGTGCGAGATCGAGCTCACGCCCGAGACCGGCGAGGTCGCCGTGGTGGCCTACGCGTCGGTCAACGATGTGGGCAAGGTGGTTAACCCCGCCATCGTGATCGGACAGCTTGATGGCGGCGCCATGCAGGGTATCGGGCAGGCGCTGATCGAGCAGGTGGTCTACGACCCGCAAAGCGGCCAGTTGCTGACCGGCAGCCTGATGGACTACGCCGCGCCGCGCGCTGACATGACACCGCCTTTTCGCACTGCGATGGACCAGTCGACCCCTTGCCTGAACAACCCCCTGGGTGTCAAGGGCGTGGGCGAACTCGGCACCATTGGTGCCACGCCTTGTGTGGTCAATGCCGTGGCGGATGCCCTGGCCCGCCATGGCCACGGCCACCGCACGGCGCAACTGCAGATGCCGCTGACATCGGCGCGCCTGTGGACTTTGTTGCAGACCCATGGCGCTGAGCATTAGAGCCCCAGTGAGTCCGGATTCAATTCAAGAAAGTAAGTGATGGCTATCAGCAAACAACGGGTTATTGTCGTTTTGGCAGGGTTTACCGTGGTGGTCGCGCTGTTATTTGCAGCCTATGTGGCGATCGCCCTGAGCTGGAGCTATTCCACGGGCGAGCGTGCGGGCTATTTGCAGAAACTGTCGTCCAAGGGCTGGATTTGCAAAACCTGGGAGGGCGAGCAGTCTCTGGTGTCGCTGCCTGGGGCTACGCCCGAGAAGTTCCTGTTTACCGTCCGTGACGATGCGGTTGTGGCGCAACTGAATGCGGCTATGGGCAAGCGGGTGACGCTCAACTACGAGCAGCACAAAGGCCTGCCCACCAGCTGCTTTGGCGAAACCGAATACTTTGTGACCGGCATGAAAGAAGTGGCTCCCTGAACGGCGTATCTCCGCTGCCAAGGAATTTCGTCGAGTTGGTACTGTGCCCCGCATCAAGCCGACCCGTTTCGTGTTTCAAGCCGTTCAAATGGTGCGGCCCTGTGAAGTGGTGGCCTACCGCATCACCGAGGCCATCCGGGCGGGCGACGTCAAGGTAGGCGAACGGCTGCCGTCGGAGCAGAGTCTGTCCGAGCAGTTGGGCGTGAGTCGGCCGACACTTCGCGAAGCAACCAAGTTGCTGGCCCAAGCGGGCGTTGTCCAAGTGTTGCCGGGTTCGTCAGGCGGCATTTTTGTCATCAGCGAAGCGGTGCCGCCCGAGCTGTGCGGTTACCCCCTGCCCGACCTTCCGCTGGATGACATCGACAGTGTGCTGGAGGCGCGGCGCTTGTTTGAGCCCCGTGTGGCGCGACTGGCCTCGATCTACGCGACCCCGACGGATTTTGAACGGATGCGCGACGCGGTCAGGCTCAGCGAAGCCACGGTGGTTCAATTCAAGAAGAGGAAGATTACCCAGGCCGGCGCGCAACTCATGACCATGGCCAGCACGCGCTTCAATATTGCAGTTGCAAGAGCCACCCAAAACAACATGATCGTGCAGATGATGGAGGTGATGTTGCGGCGCCTTGAGCTGGTACGTACCCTGGCCGTGCGCGAACTCAGTGACATTGCCTTGTCGACCCGGACGCTCCACGACAGTTTGCTGGCCATCGAAAGCGGAGATCCAGACCAGATTGACGCAGCCACGCTGGCCCGCATCGGCTTACTGGAGACCGCCTGGGAGCAGGCTGTGGGCAAACCACTGCGTCGCCGGGCGATTTTGCCGATCCGGGTCGGTGTAAAGAGCCAAACTTAGCGGCCATGCTGACGATTCAAGAAATCACTTGACAGTGGGTTCGTCGCACCAAATAATGACCGGAAAATTGGTATGTAAATATACCAAATTGGCTAATTGACACATCGAAACCTGGGCAAGCTGTGTGGCCCTAAGCTGAAAAATCCAGACCCACAATGCCTGCCGATAACTTTGAACTGTATGACCTTCGCATTGAGGTAGTCGTCCATGATGACCGCAAGATTCAGTGCGGGGCAAAGGTTGGCGACTATTTCGAGGCGCGTGGTGAGATGTTGCACTTCCCGCCGGGGCAGGGCTTTTCGCTTTATTCGCTGGCCGCACTGCTGCCGCTGCTGCCAGCCAAGCAGCGGGTTACGCAGCCTGCAGACTGGATGAGCACCGATGCTGAAGTGGCCTGCCCTGACCCGCATTGCCCCACCCGCTTTCGAATCACCCGGCTAGGCAAGCGTCTGTTCAAACACAGTGACACCACGGCGGTGCCGCTACCACCGAGTCTGTGACGATGACTGCCGCCGCGGTTGAAACCGTCACGTTCGCTCCCGGCTACCGGGTCCCCCGCATCATCCGTGGTGGTTGGCAGCTGGCAGGCGACCATGGCCCGGTTGAACGTCACCGCGCAATTGCTGACATGGGCGCTTTTCTGGCGGCCGGGCTCAACACGGTGGATGGTGCTGACATCTATACCGGCGTTGAGGACATGTATGGTGAGTTCAACGCCCACCAGCGTTCGGCTGGCCTGGCCACCATGCAGGTGCACACCAAGTGCGTACCCGATTACGCCGACCTTGACCAGCTAGCCGCCGCTGACTTGCGACGTACCATCACACGCTCGCTGCAACGCCTTCGCACCGACCGGCTCGACCTGGTGCAGTTCCATTGGTGGGACTACAACCGGGGCAACTACCTGGAAGCAGCAGCAGCCTTGCAGCAAATGCAACAGGAGGGCCTGATTGCGCGAATCGGTGGCACCAACTTTGATACCGCCCACGCCCGGGCGCTGATCGAGGCAGGCATCTCCCTGACCAGCATGCAAACCCAGTACTCAGTGCTGGACCGGCGGCCCAGCACCGGCTTGGCCGACCTGGCGTTGCAGCACGGCATGCATTTGCTGTGCTACGGCACCCTGGCCGGCGGATTCCTGACCGAGCATTGGTTGGGACAGCCTGAGCCAGTCCGGCCGTTGGCAAACCGCTCCTTGGTCAAATACCAGCTGATCATCGACGAATTTGGCGGTTGGGGTGCGTTTCAATCCCTGCTGCAGGCCTTGAAAACCATCGCCGACGGGCATAGGGTGGCGCTGTCAAGCGTTGCTGTGCGCTGGGTTCTGGACCAACCCGGTGTGGCGGCCGCCATCGTGGGTGCCCGCTATGCTGACAAACTGGCCAGCACTTTGGAAGTGTTTTCGTTCCGCCTGTCCCCCGCTGACCACGCCTTGCTCGAGCCGCTGCTGGCCGCAGCGCCTGGACCGCACGGCGAGCCCTATAGCCTGGAGCGCGACAAGACGGGCCGACATGGCCGCATCATGAAGTACGAACTGAATAAAACCTGATTTCAACCCACCCTGGAGATTTCCACCATGCGTCACCTGCTTTCCACCACCGCCCTCGCTGCGATTGCCGCGCTGGGTAACTCGTCGTCTTTCGCGCAAACACCATCCTGTACCCACACGGTGGGCATGGTGGTATCGCTCACCGGGGCCGCTGGTCGTTTCGGCCAGGCCGCGAGCAAATCGGTCGAGCTGGCCTTCAGTGAGTTGAACAAGGCGGCCGGCGCGCAAGGCATTGCCGGCTGCAAGCTCGCGTTCGACTTGCGCGACGCGCAAAGCCAGGGTTCGGTGGCGGTCGACCAGGCCCGGCAACTGGTGGACCTGAAAAAAGTGCCGGCCATCATCGGTGGCATCATCAGCTCAGTCTCGATCCCGATGGTGACCTCGGTCACCGGCCCGGCTGGCGTGGTGCAGATTTCACCGGCCTCTTCGTCACCCACCCTGACCAAACTGGCCGTGGAGGGTAAGACCAATGGTTGGTTCTTCCGCACCATCACCAGCGACGCATTGCAAGGTACGGCCGCGGCCAAGTACGCGCTGGACCAGGGCATAAAGACCCTCACCGTGATCCATGTCAACAATGACTTCGGCGTCAACATGCTGGCCGAATTCCGCCGGGCCTACGAGGCGCTGGGCGGCAAGATCATCGACATCACCCCCTACAACCCCGAGCAGTCCTCATACAACGCCGAGGTGACCAAGGCGCTCAAGGGCGATCCGCCGGCGCTGTATTTCGTCGGCTATCCCGGCGACGGCACCACCATCATCCGCACCTGGGTGCAGCAGGGCGGGCCACAGCGCTTCCTGTTCAACGACGGCATGAATTCGGCCGATTTCATTAAGGGCGTTGGTGCCCAGTACCTGAAGAATGCGATTGGCACATCTTCCGGTACAACCAAGACCGAATCCACCGCCTACTTTGACAAGGCCTATCCCGCGATGAGTGGCGGCTTTGACGCCGGCGCGCCGGCTGCCGTGCAGGGCTTCGATGCCGCCGCGATTCTCGGGTTGGCTGTGGCACAGGCCGGCAAGTTTGATGCGGCGTCTATCCGCGACGGCATTCGCAAGGTCACAGCCTCAGGCGGCGAGATCATTCATGCTGGACCCCAGGGCTTTGCCCGCGCGCTGGACCTGATCAAGCAAAAGAAGCCTATCCGCTACGTGGGGGTGATTGGCCCGGTGCAATTTGATAAAAATGGTGACATCGCCGGTCCGTTCCGCACCTGGAAAATTGCCGATGGGGAGGTGGCCACTGTGGGCCAGATGTCGGCTGAGGACGTGCAAGCCATCCAGGCCAAGATGACCAAATGAGTGAGGCCGTCGTCGCGCTGACGCCGGCTAGCCGCCCAGATCGCACAACGCTGGCCCCCGGCCTGGAGATCTCGCGTGTTGTGACAGGCCTGTGGCAGGTGGCGGACATGGAGCGTGGCGGCACCCTGCTCGACCCGGCCAAAGGAGCTGCCGACATGGCGGCCTATGCCGCGCAGGGCTTTGACACCTTTGACATGGCCGATCACTACGGCTCGGCCGAGGTCATTGCCGGCACCTTGCTGGCATCCAAGGCGCAGCCCCGGGCCCGTGCCTTCACCAAGTGGTGCCCGCCACCGGGGCCGATGAATGCGGCCGTGGTGCGCGAGGGCGTGCAGCGCTCGCTGGACCGCCTGCAGGTCAGCTGCATCGACCTGTTGCAGTTTCATTGGTGGACGTTTGAGCATCCTGGCTACATCGATGCCATGCAGGAGCTGGCCAAACTGCGCCAGCAAGGTTTGATTGCGCACCTTGGGCTGGCCAATTTTGATACGGCGCACCTGCGGGTGCTGCTAAATGAAGGTATTCCGGTGGCCAGCAACCAGGTCTGCATGTCGCTGCTGGACCGCCGTGGCACCGAGGACATGACGGCGCTGTGCCTGCAAGCCGGTGTCAAGCTCCTGACCTATGGCGTGCTCGGTGGCGGTTTCCTCAGTGAGCGCTGGGTCGGCGCCAGTGCACCGGCCGAGGTGCATGACTGGAGCAAGATGAAGTACCAGCGCTTCATCCAGGCTGTGGGTGGTTGGGGCGCGCTGCAAGCCGTGCTCAAGGCCGCGCAGACCATCGCACGCAAGCACCAGGTGTCGGTCTCCAATGTGGCGACGCGCTGGGTGCTGGAGCAACCGGCGGTGGCTGCAGTGATTGTGGGTGCCCGGCTGGGCGAGTCCGAACACCGGGCCGACAACCTCCGCCCATTCGAGTTTCAGCTCGACGCCGACGACCATGCGGTGCTCGATCAGGCCTTTGCCATGACCCGCCGCCTCAGCGGTGACTGCGGGGACGAATACCGCCACCCGCCGTTCCTGACCGCCTCTGGCGACCTCAGCCACCACCTTGATACGGTGGCGCCGCTGTGGCCGCGCCAGCCGGTGCCGGGCTACAGCCAGCGCTGGACGATTGACAGCGGCAGTGCGTGGGAGCCGATTGCCGGCTACTCGCGGGCTGTGCGCCTGGGTGATCGCATCCTGGTGTCGGGCACCACCGCCACCCATGGTCAAGGCCAATTGATCGGCCGCGGCGACGCTGCCGTGCAGGCCACCTACATCCTCGACAAGATTGCGGCCAGCATCAAGGCGCTTGGCGGCAAACTGCAGGACGTGGTGCGTACCCGTGTCTACCTGAAGAACGCGGCCGACTGCGAAGCGGTCAGTCGGGTGCACGGCAAGTACTTTGGCGCCATTCGCCCGGCCAACACGCTGCTGGAGGTGTCGGCGCTGATTGGCGAGGGCTACCTGGTTGAGATCGAGGCCGAGGCGGTGGTCGCCGCAGGCACCGCTTGACTGCTCATGGCTGGACCGATGCCGGCAAACACAGGCAGGCCGTCCGAGGATGGGCTGCTGGTGGTGGACGCCTTGTCCAAAAATTTCGGCGGCCACCAGGCGGTCAACCAGGTCTCATTTGTCTTGCAGGCGGGTGCCATCGGCGGTTTGATCGGGCCTAATGGCGCAGGTAAAACCACGCTGTTCAATTGCCTGACTGGCTTCATGCCGGCATCGTCCGGGCGTGTGCTGCTGGATGGCGTGTCCATTGCCGGGCGGCCCGCCAGCGCGGTGTTTGCCGCTGGCTTGGCCAGAACCTTCCAGATCCCGCGTCCGTTCCCCGAGATGACTGTGCTGGAGAACGTGATGGTGGCGCCGCGCGGCCAGATCGGCGAGAGGTTCTGGACCAACTGGCTGCGCCCGGCCGTGGTGGCCCGTCAAGAGCGCCAGACGTTGGCTGCTGCGCGTCATTGGCTGGATTTTGTGGGTCTTTCCGGCCTGGTGCATGAGCCGGCTCGGATACTCTCGGGCGGGCAGCGCAAGCTGCTGGAGCTGGCGCGTGTGATGGTGGCCGAACCCAAAATCGTGCTGCTGGATGAACCCGGTGCCGGCGTGAACCCGGCGCTGCTGGACCAGATCGTCGACAAGGTGCGGGCCCTCAACGCACAGGGCACCACTTTCCTCATCATCGAGCACAACATGGACCTCGTAGCCGCGCTGTGCAGCCCGGTCATGGTGATGGCCGAAGGCCGCCTGCTGCTGTCGGGTACAGCAGATGCGGTGCTCGGCGATGCTCGGGTGGTCGAAGCCTATCTGGGCAGCCCGGCATGAGCAGGCCGCCGGTCCTCGTGATTGAATCGCTGGAAGCCGGCTATGAGCCCGGACTGCCCATCGTGCGAGACGCCTGCCTGACCGTGCAACCGGGGGAGATTGTGGCCATCCTCGGACCCAATGGCGCTGGCAAATCGTCGCTGGTCAAGGCCGTGGCCGGGCTGGTGCCGATCAGCAGCGGTCGAGTGCTGCTCAATGGCCGCGACATCACCCGCACACCGGCGCATCGCATGGTGTTCGAGGGATTGGCCTTCGTGCCGCAGACCGAAAACGTATTCATCAACCTCAGCGTGGCTGAAAACCTGGAATTGGCGGCTGCCATCGTCAAGGTCTCGCGCCAGGACAGTCTGGCGCCGGTTTACGCCATGTTTCCCGACTTGCTGCGTCAGCGCAAGCTGCTTGCGGGCCAGCTGTCGGGTGGCCAGCGCCAGATGCTGGCGGTGGCCAGGGCCCTGATTGCGCGGCCCGGTCTGCTCATTCTGGATGAGCCCTCTGCCGGTTTGAGCCCACTGCTGGTTAGCCAGGTCTTCAGCAAGCTGCGTGAGGTGCGCGATGCCGGCATCACTGTTTTGCTGGTTGAGCAGAACGTGAAGGCTGCGCTCGGTTTGGCCGACCGCGCGGCCGTGCTGGTGGAGGGCAAGGAGCGTATTGTCGGCAGCAGCGCTGAGTTGCTGGGCGATGCGCGTATCGCTGCCTTGTATTTGGGCCGCCATGCTGGCACGGTGGCGCCCGGGAGGGTCGACTGATGTTGCAGATTTTGGCCGACGGCCTCATCATCGGCTCGGTGGTGGCACTGGGCGCGATTGGCCTGAGCATGACCCTATCGATCGTACGTTTTTCCAATTTCAGCCATGGCGAGCTGCTGGGTTGGGGCGCTTACCTGGCCCTGGTGGCCTCCACCGCCCTGACCACCACCAGCCAGGCGCTGGCAGCACCGATCGCGCCCTTCTCCTTCGGGTGGGGCTTGCTGGCCAGCTTGCTGCTGGCCTGTTTCCTGACCGCGTTGCTGGCCTTGGGTCTGGACACGCTGTTGTTCAAGCGCCTGCGCAAGGCGGGCTCCATCACCTTGGTGATTGCCAGTTTCGGCGCAGCCTTGGCGCTGCGCAATTTGCTGCTGTTCTGGCAGGGCGGCATACCGCGCTACTTCTCGGACAACCTGCAGATCGCCGTCACCTTTGTCCCGCGCAGCGTCTGGGGCGGGCTGCGGGTTACACCTGATCAAATCTTTGTGTTGGCACTGACGCTGGCCACCGTCACTGGGCTGCACCTGTTCTTGCGCCACAGCACACTGGGCCGCTCCATGCGCGCCACAGCGCTGAACCCTGGCCTGGCGCGGGTCACTGGCATCAACCCGGAGCGGGTGCTGCGTGCCACCTGGTTGATCGGCGGGGTGCTGGCGGCGGTGGCGGGCGTATTTGCCGGTTTGACGGTTCAGCTGCGGCCCAACATGGGTGTAGAGCTGTTGCTGCCCCTGTTCGCGGCCGTCATTCTGGGTGGGGTGGGCTCGATTTGGGGCGCTGTGCTGGGGGGCTTGATCGTGGGGCTGGCCGAAAGCGCATCTGTCACCTTGGTCGGGGCCGAATACCGCTCAGCCGCCGCCTTTGCGGTACTGATCGCGATTTTGATGGTGCGGCCCAGGGGCCTGTTCGGGGAGCAGCACTGATGGTGGACTTGACCGGCGCCTTGTCCTATGCCAGTTTCTTTCTGGTGTTTGCGACCGCCTACGCCATCATCAGCCTCGGGCTCAACCTGCAATGGGGCTTCACCGGCCTGTTCAATGTCGGGGTGGCCGGCTTCGTCGCCATCGGCGCTTACACCTCGGCCCTGCTCACCACCCCGGCGGCCAGCGACCGGTTGGCCGGCCTGGGCCTACCGGTGGCGGTGGGCATGCTGGCCGCCATGGCGGTAACAGGCCTGGTTGGCCTGTTGGTGGGCGCTTTAGCCCTGCGGCTGCGGCAGGACTACCTGGCCATCACCACCTTTGGAATCGCCGTCACCATCCAACTGATTGCCAACAACGCCACGCGACTGACCGGCGGGCCCTTCGGCGTGCAGTTCATCCCCAAGCCGATGCAGGCCTGGTTCGGTACCGGTCTGCCCTGGACGCTGGCCTACCTGGTCCTGTCGCTGTCGCTGCTGCTGTTGGCCTACCTGGCCATCGAGAAGCTGGTGAATAGCCCCTGGGGCCGGGTGCTGCGCGCCATCCGTGAGGACGAAGACGCGGCCAGCGCCCTGGGCACGCGGTCGTTCGCTTTCCGGCTACACAGTTTTGTCATTGGCAGCATGCTGATGGGTCTGGGTGGTGCCCTCTATGCGCACTTTGTAGGCTTCATTGCACCGGATGATTTTTTACCGATCCTGACCTTCCAGCTCTGGGCCATGCTGATCGTCGGTGGTTCGGGCAACAACCGCGGTGCCATTTTGGGCGCCTATGTGGTTTGGGGTTTCTGGACTGCTGCGGGTGGGCTGATGCGCGGCTGGATTCCACAGGCTGAACAAGCCCGGGCGGCCGCCTTGCAAGTGGTGCTCATCGGCTGCCTGATCGCGCTGATGCTGGTCTTGCGTCCGCGCGGCATGCTGGGTGAGACCAAGGTCGTCGCCCGGTGACCGGTCTGCGAGCCGCCGCTACGGTACCCGGCCTCGTTGCTACCAATCGTCTCAACCAGGCTTTATGACGCGCTCTTCTTCAGGCTCAGCGCAGCCTCGTAGAGGGCATTGCGTGGTGCGCCAGTGATCTCGGCGGCCAGCCGAACGGCCGTTTTCAAGGGTAGCTCGGCCAGCAACAATTGCAGCACGCGCTGGTCCTCGCCGCTATCTGCCGGTACCGCAACCGGGTGCAGCACCAGCACAAATTCACCGCGACACCGGTTCGGATCAGCAGCCAGCCAAGCCCCAAAGCCCGCCGCCGGCAATCGAGCGATCTCCTCAAATTGTTTGGTCAGTTCGCGCCCGACCGTCACACCACGATCTCCCAGCACCGCCAGCGCCCCGGCCAGGGCCTCAATACGGTGGGGAGCCTCAAGCAACACCACGGCGCGGGTCTGTTGGGCCAACGCTGCCACGGCTTGAGCGCGTTCACCGGCTTTGCTGGGCAAAAAACCGGCAAAGACAAAGCCACTTGCTGCTGTCTCCGTGCTAGCCATGCCTGCCACGCTGAGCGCCGCCGTGACGCTGCTCGCGCCCGGCAGCGGTACCACCGGCCTCGCCGCTGCTCGGGCGGCCGCCACCAGGCGAGCCCCAGGGTCGCTGATGGCCGGCGTGCCGGCATCGCTGACATAGGCCACCCGCTGCCCCTGAACCATGCGTTGCACCAGTTCCTCAGAGGCCTGTGTCTCATTGTGCTCATGCACTGCCAGCAATTGGGCTGCCGATTTGTCAATGCCATAGGCGCGCAGCAGGGCTTGGGTGTGCCGGGTGTCCTCGCAGGCGACCGTATCCGCCAACGCCAGCACGTGCAGGGCGCGCAGTGTGATGTCGGCCAGGTTCCCGATCGGGGTGGCGACCACATACAGCGCGCCGGGCGGATAATTCTGTCCAGCAGCGGCGTCAGCGGCGGCGCTTAAAGCATGGGCATAGGTGGAGCTCAATGGTATTTCCTCATGACAGGACTGCGGGTGCCTCGGCGAGCACCAAAAGCGTCGGCGATGCCGCCGAAGACGCTGCCTTGCGCCATTTGCAGCAAGCCGGCCTGCGGCTGGTGCAACGCAATTATCGGACGCCTGGGCGCGGCGGTGGCGAAATCGACCTGATCATGCGTACCGCAGACGGCACCACCGTGTTTGTCGAGGTACGTCGACGGGCCAGCGCCAGCCATGGCGGGGCGGGTGCCAGCATCAGTGCAACCAAGCAGCGACGCATCATCTTTGCAGCCCGGCATTACCTGATGCGCCTGTCGGTCACGCCGCCTTGCCGCTTTGATGTGGTGCTGCTGGAGCCACAGGGCCTGCAGTGGCTGCCAGCGGCATTTGATGCGGGTTGACGTCTGTCGGGCGGGTATCATCGGCGCATGCTTGAACTACGAATTCAACAACACTTCATTGACAGCGCTGACCTGAAGTACCAGTCAGCCCAAGTCCTGAGCGGTCCGATTGCAGCGGCGGTGCAGGCCATGCTGGCCTGTGTCACCAGCGGCGGAAAGGTGCTCGCCTGCGGCAATGGCGGCTCGGCCGCCGATGCCCAGCATTTTGCGGCCGAGTTTGTCGGGCGTTTTGAGCGCGAGCGGCCCGAGCTGGCGGCGCTGGCCCTCACCACCGACAGCTCCATCATTACCGCCATTGCCAACGACTACGATTTCAACATCATTTTCTCGCGCCAAGTGCGTGCCTTGGGCCAGCCCGGGGATGTGCTGCTGGCCATCTCTACCAGCGGCAACTCGGGTAACGTGCTGGCGGCGATTGAGGCCGCCCACGAACGTGAGATGGTTGTTGTGGGTTTGAGCGGGCGCGGCGGCGGCAAAATGAGCCAGGTCTTGCGCGATACCGACGTCCATATTTGTGTGCCGCACGAGCGCACCGCGCGGGTTCAAGAAGTTCATATTTTGGCATTGCACTGTATTTGCGATGCCGTTGATGCCCAGTTACTTGGCGACCAGGAGACCTCCCCATGATTCATTTGAAACATTCTTTACTGCACAAACTCGTGCTAGTGGCCTGCCTAAGCGCTGCCTTGAGCGCCTGTGCCCCGATGGTGGTAGGCGGCGCCTTGATGGGCTCATTGGTGGCGACGGACCGGCGCACCCCGGGTGCGCAGTTGGAGGACGAAGGCATCGAGCTGCGGGCTGCCAGCCGCATTCGGGACAATCTGGTCGATCGGGTCCATATCAGTGTCACCAGCTACAACCGGCAGGTGCTGCTAACGGGTGAGGTGCCCAGCGCGCAGGACCGCGTGCTGGTGGAGCAAATCGTGGCCAAAGTCGAAAATGTGCGCAGCATCGTCAATGAATTGGCCGTGCTGGGCAATAGCGGCCTAACGCAACGCGGGTCCGACGCACTGGTCACCACTCGGGTTAGGGCCGGCCTGGTGGATGCCAGGGATCTGTTTGCCAACTCGTTTAAGGTGGTGACTGAGCGGGGCACCACTTACCTGATGGGGCGGGTGACGCAGCGCGAAGCCAACCGTGCCACCGAGGTGGTACGGAACACCCCAGGTGTGCAAAAAGTGGTGCGCTTGCTGGAGATCATTAGCGAGGATGAACTCAAGGCCCTGTTGCCCAAGTCGGCGCCCTGAGGGCGCTAAGCCTACTTCAGGCGCTTGATCAGGCTGGAGGTGTCCCAGCGCTTGCCGCCCATGTGCTGCACATCGGCATAAAACTGGTCCACCAATGCAGTGACGGGCAAACGCGCGCCGTTGCGTTTGGCCTCATCCAGCACCAGACCGAGGTCCTTGCGCATCCAGTCCACTGCAAAGCCGAAATCAAACTTGCCGGCGACCATGGTCTTGCCCCGGTTGTCCATTTGCCAGCTTTGTGCCGCACCCTTGCCGATCACGTCCAGCACCTGGAGCATGTCCAGCCCCGCCTGCTCACCGAAGGCGATGGCCTCACTGAGGCCCTGAACCAGCCCGGCAATGCAAATCTGGTTCACCATTTTGGCCAATTGACCTGCGCCACTCTCGCCCAGCAACGTGACGGCGCGGGCAAACGCCATGGCCGCTGGCTGGGCTGAGGCAAAGGCTGCCGCGTCGCCACCGCACATCACGGTCAGCAGGCCGTTCTGCGCGCCGCCCTGGCCGCCTGAGACCGGAGCGTCAATGAAGTGCAGCCCCAGAGTTTTGGCCGCGCCGCAAAGTTCGCGTGCCACGCTGGCCGATGCCGTGGTGTGGTCGACGAAGATGGCACCGGGCTGCATGCCGGCAAAAGCGCCATCGGCACCAAGCGTCACGCTGCGCAGGTCGTCGTCATTGCCGACACAGCAAAACACCAGGTCTGCCCCCTGCGCTGCCAGCCTTGGGGTCTGGGCATGTTTTGGGGCCACTGACCCGGCAAATTCAGCACACCAGGCGATTGATTTGGCAGCAGTTCGGTTGTAGACCGTGACCTGGTGGCCGGCTTGCGCCAGATGGCCTGCCATCGGGTAACCCATGACGCCCAGGCCAAGGAAGGCGGTTTTGCGGCTCGGGGTGCTGGCGTACTCTTTAAGATTAATGCTGCTCATGGGCGCTCTTTGCAAAGGTTGAAGTTCAAAAGTTATTGTTTTGGCCGCAACCCGTCGAAGATTGCCGCGCGCGGGGGTATTTAAACGATCGCGAAATTCTCGGTGCCGGCGTTCAGGTCGGTGGACTTGACCCGTTGGCTGTTGAGTTTGATCTGCAGCCGCAAATCGTTGACCGAATCAGCATTGCGCAGGGCGTCTTCGTAGTTGATGCTGTTGGCCTCAAAGGCGTCAAACAGGGCTTGGTCAAATGTTTGCATGCCCATGTTGCGGCTTTTCTTCATGATCTCCTTGATCTCGGTGACGTGGCCTTTGAAGATCAAGTCGGAAATCAAGGGGGAGTTGAGTAGGACTTCCACGATGGCAGCGCGACCTTTGCCATCCTGCTTGGGCACCAGGCGCTGCGAAATCACGGCTTTGAGGTTAAGCGACAAATCCATCAGCAGTTGCCCGCGCCGTTCTTCTGGGAAGAAGTTGATGATTCGGTCCAGGGCCTGATTGGCGCTGTTGGCGTGCAGCGTGGCCAGGCACAAATGCCCGGTTTCCGCAAAGGCCACGGCATGCTCCATGGTTTCATGGTCACGGATTTCACCCATCAGAATCACGTCTGGGGCTTGGCGCAGTGTGTTTTTCAGGGCGGCGTCCCAGTTGTCGGTGTCGAGCCCGACCTCGCGCTGGGTCACCATGCAGTTTTTGTGCGGGTGTACAAATTCGATCGGGTCCTCAATCGTGATGATATGGCCGTAGGTTTGCTCATTGCGCCAGTCCACCATGGCGGCCAGGGTCGTCGATTTGCCTGAGCCTGTCGCGCCGACCAGGATGCACAGGCCACGCTTGGCGGTGACCACTTCCTTGAGGACTTGTGGCACACCCAGCCCATCGATGGTGGGCACGGTGGTCGGGATCATGCGCATGACCATGCCGGCCTTGCCCTGCTGCACGAACGCGTTCACGCGAAAGCGGCCGATGCCTTCTGGCGAGATCGCAAAATTGCATTCCTTGGTGGCCTCAAATTCGGCGGCCTGGCGATCACTCATGATGGAGCGGACCAGTGCCGCCGTCTGCTCGCCAGACAGCCGGTCCGGGGACATCTTGGTCAGTTTGCCGTCGATCTTGATGGACGGCGGGAAGTCCGCGGTGATGAACATGTCGCTGCTTTTACGGCTGAGCATCAGCTTCAACAATTCTCCGACAAACTGTCCGGCTTGGTTGAGTTCCATGATGGCAGGGGCTCCAGGGTTTAGGTTCGTTCGCTCAGGCGGGCACCGACCACTCGCAGTCGAAGTGACATCTTGCGGGCCAAGACGGTCATCAGGCAGGCGACCAAGTAGGCATCTTCAGCCACCATGTCGTTCATGGCGTCGGTCGTCAGAACAGCCATGTCGCATTGGGTCTGCGTGATGCAGGCGGAAAAGCGCAGCCCTTGGTCGAGCAGCGACATTTCTCCCAGCATTTCGCCCGGCATAGCCTCGGACAGGCGCAGGCGTTCGCCCCAGGTTTGGGTTCGTTCCACCGCAACCTGACCTTTGAGCAGGACCACCAGAAAGTTGCCATGCTCGTCTTGATGAATGAATTCCTGCCTGGCTGGGACCTGGGCGAAGTGCATGTATTTTTTCAGACGGGCCACGGTCTGCTCAGGCATCTGCTGCATCTGCTTGTCGGCACTCCAGAGCGCCTGCAACTGCCGCATGGCGCGGTCGGCATCCAGAGCGGATGCGTCGATCTGAAGCGCCCGGGTAGACCACGGCACCACAGCACGCGAGTCCGATTCCAGCCCGTTGACACTGGCGTCAAACAGCCTTGAGTCACGGCCTTGCGTCGGCTCGTCCAGCCCCATTTTTTGCAACAGGTGGGTGAAAAAAGCCTTCATAGGGGTGGTCGATGTCAGCCGCGCCTTAGCCCGGGAAGTTTTCAGGAATTTTGGCTTTGGTCCGCGCCTCGGCGGCACTGACCACATTGCGCTTGACCAGGTCGGTCAGGTTCTGGTCAAGCGTTTGCATGCCCACGCTGTTGCCGGTCTGGATGCTGGAGTACATCTGCGCAATCTTGGCTTCGCGGATCAGGTTGCGAATGGCGTTGGTGCCCAGCATGATCTCATGCGCCGCCACCCGGCCTTGGCCATCCTTGGTCTTGCACAGCGTCTGCGAGATCACCGCCTGCAGCGACTCCGACAGCATGGCCCGCACCATTTCTTTTTCTTCGGCCGGGAACACGTCAATGATCCGGTCTATTGTCTTGGCCGCACTGGAGGTGTGCAGCGTGCCAAACACCAGGTGGCCGGTTTCGGCGGCCGTCATGGCCAGGCGGATGGTTTCGAGGTCACGCATCTCGCCCACCAGGATAGCGTCCGGGTCTTCGCGCAGCGCCGAACGCAGTGCCGAGGCAAAGCTCAGCGTGTGCGGGCCGACCTCGCGCTGGTTGATCAGGCACTTTTTGGATTCGTGCACGAATTCGATCGGGTCTTCCACCGTCAGGATGTGGCCGTATTCGTTTTCATTGAGGTAATTGACCATGGCCGCCAGTGTGGTCGACTTGCCCGAGCCGGTTGGACCCGTCACCAGCACCATGCCGCGTGGCTTGAGCGCGAGTTCGGCAAAGATCTTGGGTGCGTTGAGTTGCTCCAGCGAGAGGATTTTGCTCGGGATCGTACGCAGCACCGCGCCGGCACCGCGTTGGTGGTTGAAGGCATTGACCCGAAAACGCGCCAAGCCAGCGATCTCGAAAGAGAAGTCGATTTCCAGGAATTCTTCAAAGGTCTTGCGTTGGCCATCGTTCATGATGTCGTACACCATTGCGTGCACCTGTTTGTGGTCCAGCGGCTCCACATTCAGGCGGCGGACATCGCCATGCACCCGGATCATGGGCGGCAGGCCAGCGGACAAATGCAGGTCTGAGGCCTTGTTCTTGACACTGAATGCCAACAATTGGGTGATATCCACGGCCATCCTGAAGGTTTGTTACGCTTGGGGCAATTATGACGACGATTCAGTTCAATTTGCAGCAAGTTCACGCCCGAATAGCGGCGGCCTGTCAGGCTGCAGGGCGGGACCCGGGCACGGTCAGTCTGCTGGCAGTGTCCAAGACCTTCGGCCCCGAGGCGGTGCAGTCTGGCTGGTCTGCTGAGCAGACCGCCTTCGGTGAAAACTACATCCAGGAGGCGGTGCAAAAGATCACAGCATTGCG
>CAMCZF010000042.1 GCA_945885775.1 Rhodoferax sp. OV413
AATGTCACGCTTCAGGCGACGTAGCAAAGGACTTCGCCACCGACACCGGTAGCACGTGCTTTGCGATCAGTCATCACACCCTTGGGGGTGGTGACGATCGCCACACCCAGGCCGTTCTGGACTTGCGGGATGGCATCGCTGCCACGGTAAACGCGAAGGCCGGGGCGACTGACGCGCTCAATGCGCTCAATCACAGGGCGGCCGGCGTAGTACTTGAGCGCGATTTCAAGCTCAGGATTGCCCTTGACGGTGCTTACCTTGAAGCCATCAATGTAGCCTTCGTCTTTCAAAACTTGCGCAATGGCAACCTTGACTTTGGAAGATGGCACGCTGACGGTCGTTTTAGCAACCATCTGCGCATTGCGAATGCGCGTCAGCAGGTCAGCAATGGGATCACTCATGCTCATAGTTATGTCTCCTGCCGCTTACCAACTGGCTTTGACGATGCCGGGGATTTCCCCTGCAAACGCCATTTCGCGGATCTTGGCGCGGGCAAGACCGAAGTGCTGAAAGGTACCGCGGGGACGCCCCGTTATCGCACAACGATTACGCTGACGCGTCGGGTTGGCGTTGCGCGGGAGCTTTTGCAGCGCCAGGCGAGCAACTGCCCGCTCTTCGTCGCTGCGCTTGGCGTCACCCGCCGTCGCTTTGAGTTCCGCATGTTTTTTTGCGTACTTGGCAACCAGTTTGTCGCGCTTGAGTTCGCGCTCGATTAAAGCCATCTTAGCCACGGGTCACCTCAGTTCTTGAAGGGGAAACGGAAACCTGCGAGCAGCGCCTTGCACTCTTCGTCAGTTCTTGCCGTTGTGGTGATACTGATATTGAGACCGCGCAAGGCGTCGACCTTGTCGTACTCGATTTCAGGAAAAATAATCTGCTCTTTAACGCCGATGTTGTAGTTACCACGACCGTCAAACGCGCGTCCCGAGATACCCCGAAAGTCACGGACGCGAGGCAGGGCCACCGTGACAAACCGATCCAGAAACTCGAACATCTGCACGCCGCGCAGTGTCACCATGCAACCAATGGCCTGATCTTCCCGGATCTTGAAGCCGGCGATAGCTTTTTTCGACTTAGTCACAACGGGCTTTTGGCCGGCGATTTTGGTCAGGTCGCTGACCGCGTGGTCCATGACCTTTTTATCAGCTACTGCCTCACTCACACCCATGTTGAGCGTGATCTTGGTCAGTCGAGGAACCTGCATGGGGGACGTGTAGCCAAACTTGGCCATCAGGTCCGGCGCGACTTTTTCGCGATAGTGTTGTTGCAAACGAGCCATGGTTATGCCACCTTGATTTCTTCACCGCTGGATTTGTAAACGCGAACGCGTTTCCCATCCGCCAATGACTTGATACCAACCCGATCTGCCTTGCCAGCCGCAGCATTGAAGATTGCCACGTTTGACTGGTGAATGGGCATGGATTTTTCGACGATACCGCCGGTCGTACCCTTCATAGGGTTAGGCTTGGTGTGCTTTTTAACTACATTGATGCCTTCGACCAAGACGTGTGAGTCGTCTACGCGCAATGAAATTTTGCCGCGCTTACCTTTGTCGCGACCCGCGATCACGATGATCTCGTCGCCTTTACGAATCTTGTTCATGGCGCGTCCTTACAAAACTTCTGGAGCCAGAGATACGATCTTCATGAATTTTTCAGTACGCAATTCACGTGTGACCGGGCCAAAAATGCGGGTCCCAATGGGCTCCAGTTTGGCATTGAGCAACACGGCTGCGTTGCCGTCGAACTTGACCAGTGAACCGTCGCTGCGACGAATACCCTTGGCAGTGCGAACGACGACAGCGCTGTAAATTTCGCCTTTTTTGACACGGCCGCGCGGGGCAGCTTCTTTAATGCTGACCTTGATGACGTCGCCAACGCTGGCATAACGACGCTTGGACCCGCCAAGCACCTTGATGCACAGCACGGACTTGGCGCCGGTATTGTCGGCAACTTCCAGTCGAGATTCTGTTTGGATCATTTCAAATATTCCCAACTTGCATCAGATCCTCGGTGTTTCTTGGCAAGTGCCAGATACAACCGCATTTCTGATCAGTCTTGGACCCGTCGTCCCCAGCATGAACCACTCACGCTGCTTCCGTTGGGCAGATACTTCGCCAAAGGTTTCTGAAGCGAAGCCCTCTATTGTGCAAGCCTTTTGTGGCTTCGTCAAGCCTTTTTAAGCAGGCCCACACAAATATTGATGCGTCAGCTGGATAAATTCGTCAGCCTGTGGCGCCAAACCCGTCTCTTGCTCCAGGATTTCGCCAACCCGGGCCGCCAGACTAGCGGCCAGAGCCGCATCCAGAAACAGCAAGCGCGCGCGGCGGGCGAGCACATCCTCTACAGTGATCGCGTATTCATGCCTGGCCGCAAAGCGAACCATCCCTTCAGTCAGCCCCCACCCAAGGGCAACCTCAGCACCCGGCATCGCCAGCAACCAACTTTGCTCATCCCCGTAGGACTGCGGTCCCGGGCTTGCGACAACCGAGTGAACGCCTGGCTCGCCGGTTTGCGCGCCCACCAGGCGCAGTCGTGTGGTGATGCCTGCCGCTCGCCTAGGGATCAGGCCAGCGTCGGCGCAGGTTTGCAGCACATCCTCGGCCATGGCGCGGTAGGTGGTCCACTTACCGCCAGTGACAGTCACCAGGCCACTCTGGCTGAGTAGCACCGTGTGCTCACGGCTCAGGCCCTTGGTGTTGGCGCCAGCCTCGTCAGGCGGTTTAACCAGGGGACGCAAGCCCACCCACACGCTTTTCACATCCGCTCGGCGTGGCACGCGCACCAGGTAACGCGCAGTTTCATTTAGGATGAAGTCGATTTCCTGAGGAAAAGGCAGCGGCTCGCGCGCCAGGTCCGTGCGCGGCGTGTCGGTCGTGCCCAAAATGACCTTGCCCAGCCAGGGCACAGCGAACAGCACCCGGCCGTCGGCGGTCTTGGGCACCATCAGGGCTACGTCCGAGTCAAGAAACTCACGCCCCACAACCAGGTGCACACCCTGGCTAGGTGCCACCAAGGCAGGCGTGGCCCGACTGCCCGGCGCAGCGGTGAGAGCGCCGTCACGCTGGCGCAATTCGTCCACCCAAACACCGGCAGCGTTGACCACACACGCTGCGCTGAGGGTGTAGGCCTCTCCGGTGAGCTGGTCCCGGCATGACAGGCCGGCGACTTTGCCCTGGTGGTACACCAGATCGACGGCTGCACAGTAGTTCACCAACAGGGCGCCGCGCGCCGCCGCTGTGCGCGCCAACGCCACCGCAAGTCGCGCGTCATCAAACTGGCCATCCCAGTACTTGACGGCTCCGCGCAGGCCTTTGGCCTGAGCCGTTGGCAAGTGCCGCAGTGTTTCCGCTCGGCTCAGGAATTCAGTCTTCCCTAGGCCCGCCTTGCCGGCCAGCGCGTCGTAGACCTTGAGACCCAGGCCGTAAAAAGGCCTTTCCCACCAACGGTAAGAGGGCATCACGAACGGCAGGGCTTGGGCCAGGTGGGGCGCATTGGCCAGCAGCGTGGTGCGCTCATGCAGCGCTTCGCGCACCAGCGCGATGTTGCCTTGAGCTAGGTAGCGGACCCCGCCATGCACCAGCTTGGTCGCCCGTGAAGAGGTGCCCTTGGCAAAGTCGTGCGACTCGACCAGCACCACGCTCAGTCCTCGGGCTGCTGCGTCGAGCGCCACGCCCAGGCCGGTGGCGCCCCCGCCGACAATCGCTAGGTCATAGTGGTGCGGCCGCGCCAGTCGAGCCAGAAGTTCGGCACGGCGGGTCTGCAGCGGGGGTGAGGCGACAGGCATGGGCACAATATTCAATGGGGAACAAGTAGAGGCTGGATTATTGTTCGAATTTATTCGTTTTATTTTTTTATTGTTCGTTATAGTTCGTTTTGATGACTCACCACCCAAGACAACTGCGGCTACTCGCCCTTGCCCAAGAACAGGGCACGGTCACGGTCGAGCAGTTGGCCCTCCTGCTGGGCGTCACCTTGCAAACCGTACGACGGGACGTGCAGCTTTTGGCAGAGGGCGGACTGCTGAGCCGCTTTCATGGCGGCGTCCGGGCGCCGGGCTCCACGATCGAGAACATGGCACACCAGCAACGCGTCAACCTGAACGCTGCCGGCAAAGCCCGCATTGGCCAGGCAGTGGCCGCAGCCGTGCCGCACAACTGTTCGCTGATGCTAAACATTGGCACCACCACCGAAGCCGTGGCTCAGGCACTGGGGCAGCACACCGGCCTGCGCGTGATCACCAACAACCTGAACGTGGCACGTATTCTCAGCGCCAACCCGAAGAGCGAAGTGATTGTGGCCGGCGGCGTGGTGCGCAGCCATGACCAGGGCATTGTTGGCGAGGCCGCCGTTGATTTCATCCGCCAGTTCAAGGTGGACATTGCACTGATCGGCATCTCTGGCATTGAAGCCGACGGCACCCTGCGCGACTTCGACTACCGCGAAGTCAAGGTGTCTCAGACCATCATGGCGCACGCCAGGGCGGTCTGGCTTGCCGCCGACAGCAGTAAATTTAACCGGCCAGCGATGGTGGAGGTCGCCAAGCTGACGCAAATCGACCGGCTCTTCACCGATGCCGCGCCGCCCGAGCCGTTCCCTGCCCTGCTGGCCGAGGCCGGGGTTCGGGTCGACCTGGCCGCCGCCTAACGCACTTACCCCCTCTGTCGCATCGCACTGTCGACCCATTTCAACTGGAGACCCGCCACCATGACTTACCTGCTTGCCCTGGACCAGGGCACCTCAAGTTCCCGCAGCATCGTGTTTGATGCCAGTGGCCAGGCGTTGAGCATGGCGCAACAGGAGCTGCCGCAGATCTACCCTCAACCCGGCTGGGTTGAACACGACCCAATGGTGATCTGGCAAACCCAGTTGGCGACTGCCCGCGAGGCACTGGCGAAGGTCGGTGTCACGGCGCGTCAGGTGCGGGCCATTGGTATCACCAACCAACGCGAGACCACCGTGGTCTGGAACCGCCGCACCGGGGTTCCGATCCACCATGCCATCGTCTGGCAGGACCGGCGCGCAGAACCCACCTGCGCAGATCTGCGCGCGCGCGGGATGGCGGCCATGGTGCAGGCCAAGACCGGGTTGGTGATCGACGCCTATTTCTCGGGTACCAAGCTGCGCTGGCTGCTGGACCACGTGCCGGGCGCTCGGGCCCAGGCCGAAGCGGGCGAGTTAGCGTTTGGCACGATTGACAGCTGGCTGATCTGGCAGCTGACCGCCGGCGCGGTGCATGCCACGGACGTCAGCAACGCCTCGCGCACCCTCTTGTTCAATGTGCACAGCAACCAATGGGACACCGAGCTGCTGCATATGCTGGACATTCCACACAGCATGATGCCCACCGTGCGGGCATCCAGTTCCTTGTTCGGCGAGACCAGCCCAGCGCTGTTGGGCCATGCGATCCTGATCGGCGGCGTGGCTGGCGACCAGCAAAGCGCGCTTTTCGGGCAGGCCTGCTTCAAGGCCGGCTTGGTCAAAAATACCTATGGCACGGGATGCTTCATGCTGATGCACACTGGCGCCACGTTTCAGACCTCGCACAATGGCTTGATCACCACCAGCGCGGCCCAAACCGGATCTCAGCCAGAGTTCGCACTGGAAGGCAGCGTGTTCGTCGGCGGTGCCGTGGTGCAATGGCTGCGCGACGGCTTGCACGCCATTCAGAGCAGCAGCGAGGTGGAGGCACTGGCGCAAAGCGTGCCGGACTCGGGGGGCGTGATGATGGTGCCCGCCTTCACCGGGCTGGGCGCGCCCTATTGGCAGCCGGACGCGCGTGGCACCATCACCGGCCTGACCCGCGGCAGCACCGCGGCCCACATCGCGCGCGCAGCCTTGGAAAGTATTGCCTACCAAAGCGCAGCCCTGCTGCTGGCGATGAGTCGTGATGCGGTGCAGGGCGGCGGAGCCCCAGTGGCCGAGCTACGGGTGGATGGCGGGGCCTGCGTGAATGACCTGCTGATGCAGTTCCAGGCTGATCTGCTGGGCATCCCGGTGGTGCGACCAGCCGTAACAGAGACCACCGCCCTGGGTGCGGCCTACCTGGCCGGACTGGCCACCGGGGTTTATCGCAGTACCGATGAACTGGCCGAGCTCTGGCGCGCAGAACGACGCTTTCTGCCCACACTAGCGCCGGCCCGTGCAGCCGAGTTGATGGCGCGCTGGGAGCATGCGGTGCGGCAGGCTGTGGCCTGAGGCTTGGGGCTTAGCCATGATCGCGGCCGCAGTGGGTAGACTTGTGGCTGGATCGTCATCACCAATCCCACTGAAACCCAAACAACCATGACTGAACGTATTGCATTCATTGGCGGCGGCAATATGGCCAGCGCCATCATCGGTGGCTTGGTCCGCCAGGGCACCCCGGCGGCGATGATCGATGTGGTCGAGCCCTTTGCCGAAGCCCGCGCGGCGCTGCAAGCGCATCACGGGGTGCTGGCCCAGCCGCAGGCGGGGCCCTTTTTGAGCCAAGCAGCACTGGTGATCTGGGCCGTCAAGCCGCAGATGTTCCGGCAGGCGGCAGCTGCGGTCTGCCCCCACACCTTAGAGGCCTTACACCTGAGCGTGGCGGCCGGTATCCGGACCGACAGCATCGCCCAATGGCTGAATAGCGAGCGCGTGGTACGCGCCATGCCCAACACACCGGCCCTGATTGGCCGGGGCATGACCGCGCTGTTTGCCCGGGCCACGGTGACGGCAGCCGAGCGCTCGCGCGTGGATGCTGTGATCGCCACCACCGGCGAGTTGCTTTGGCTCGCCGCTGAAGAGCAGTTGGATGCCGTAACCGCCTTGTCGGGCTCTGGCCCTGCGTACATGTTCTATTTCATGGAGGCCATGCGCGCGGCCGGGGTCGAGATGGGCCTTCCGGCCGAGCAGGCCTACCGACTGGCGGTGGCGACCTTCATCGGTGCGGGCGAACTGGCACGGGCGTCTACCGAGCCTCCCGAAGTGTTGCGCCAACGCGTCACCTCTCCCGGCGGCACCACCCATGCGGCGATTTCCATGATGGCGCAGACCGACGTCGGTGGGCAATTTATTCGGGCCATGCACGCCGCGCGTAGCCGGGCCACTGAAATGGGCCAGGAATTTGGCGCGGCCTGAGCGGATCGCTCAGGCTACGGAATAGCTGGCCGCGATGCCGGCAAACACGGTGAAGCCCAGCCAGTGGTTCAGGCGAAAAGCCCGAAAGCAACCGTCCCGGCTGCGAGCCCTGATCAGGCGGTAATGCCACAGCACTTGCGCCAGAGCGGGGATAAATGCTATACAAAAAAAAGCATTAACCCCATACTGGACAAGGGCTAGAGCCCAAATTGACAAGTAAAAAGCATAGCTCGCCATAACCGCGGATACGTCTCGCGTGCCCAATGTAATGGCAGAGGTTTTCATGCCCAGGCGCAGGTCGTCGTCGCGGTCCACCATGGCGTACTCGGTATCATAGGCCAGCACCCAGAACAAGTTGCCAAGAAGCAACAGCCACGCCAGCGGCGGCACACTGGCGGCCATGGCGCCAAGGCTGAAGCTCTGACTGCCCAATACGGCAGAGAAGGCCATCGGAATGCCAAAGCTGAAGGCCACCCCGAGCACCGCCTGCGGCATGGAGACCCAACGTTTCGCATAGGGGTAGGCCAGCGTCACCGCCAGTGCCACAAAAGACCAGGCGATGGTGGTGGCGTTGGTGGTCAGCACCAAACCAAAGGCCAGCGCCGCGAGCACGGCTCCCAGCAGCAGCGCCTCTGGCACCGTCACTGCGCCAGTTGTGACCGGCCGGCCGGCGGTGCGTTTGACGTGCCGGTCAAACTCGCGGTCGGCCACATCGTTGACACAGCAACCCGCGCTGCGCATGAGCACGGTACCCAAGGTGAAAACCAGCAGCAGGTGCCAACCAGGAAAGCCCCGCGCGGCGATCCAAAGGGCACTCAGCGTGGGCCAGAGCAATAACAACCAACCGGCCGGCCGATCCCAACGGATCAGGTTCAGGTACAGAGCAATTCGGCTCGCGGGTCTGCGCATGACGATCAATGGGGACCGGGACGCAAGCTCAGGACAAGCGCGCTACGCCTGACAATTCGCAGGCGTAGATGGCATTGCGCAGCGCAGCAATGGCCTCATAGCGGGTGAAACTGCGCCGCCAGGCCAGCACCACGCGCCGCGTCGGCGCATCACCGCTGAATGGCAGGTATTTGATGTAGGGGTCTTCGTCGCGTTTGCGCCGGGGCCTAGCGCCCAAGGCCTCTTTGGGCACACTCAGCCGCGGCACCAGCGTCACACCCATGCCGGCTGCCACCATGTGCTTGATGGTCTCCAGAGATGAGCCCTCAAAACTGCGGCGTATGCCTTCCGCATTGCTGGAAAAACGCGCGAACTCAGGGCAGACCTCCAGCACATGATCGCGAAAACAATGGCCACTGCCCAGCAACAACATGGTCTCGTTCTTTAACTCGTCGGAGCTGACGCTGCTGCGAGCCGCCAGGGCGTGGTTGGAGGGCACCGCCGCCAGAAAGGGCTCGTCATACATTGGGGCAATGGCCAAGCCGGCATCGGGAAACGGCTCGGCCAGAATGGCGCAGTCGATCTCGCCAGTGCGCAACATCTCCAGCAGTTTGACAGTGAAGTTCTCCTGCAGCATCAGGGGCATCTGCGGCGTCTGTTTGATCATCTGGCGCACCAGATCAGGCAGCAGATAAGGGCCAATGGTGTAGATCAAGCCCAAGGTCAATGGCCCGGCCAAAGGGTCCTTGCCGCGTTTGGCGATTTCCTTGATGTTTGCCGCCTGCTCCAGCACGCTTTGCGCCTGACGAACAATTTCCTCGCCCAGATGGGTGACCGTGACCTCATTGGCGCTGCGCTCGAAAAGCTTGACCTCCAGTTCTTCTTCAAGCTTCTTGACGGCAACCGACAGGGTGGGCTGCGACACATAGCAGGCTTCGGCGGCTTTGCCAAAATGCCGCTCGCGGGCTACCGCCACGATGTATTTGAGTTCGGTCAGAGTCATGACGCTATTGTGCTCCCGGCATCTGCCGCTCAGTGTCTGCCGCGTCAGGCTTTCAGGTACTCGGATTTTGCACCGAGCCATCGCGCCACATGGCGCTCGGCCTGCACCGGGTGCCGGTCCAGCAAGTCGGGCGCCAGCTCACGCGCCCAGGCGAGCAGGGCACTGTCGGTGGCCAAGTCGGCAAAGCGCAAAAGCGCTGCGCCTGACTGGCGTGCACCTAAAAACTCGCCTGGGCCCCTAATTTCCAGGTCGCGCCGGGCAATCTCAAAGCCGTCGCCAGTTTCCACCATGGCCTTGAGCCGCTCGCGCGCGGTCTCACCCAAGCGCGGCGCGTCCCCCGTGCTGTAGAGCAGCACACAGGCCGAGGCGGCTGCGCCGCGCCCGACGCGACCGCGCAGCTGGTGCAGCTGTGACAGGCCAAAGCGTTCGGCGTGTTCAATCACCATCAGCGAGGCGTTAGGCACGTCGACCCCCACCTCGATCACGGTGGTGCTGACCAGCACGCCCATCATGCCGCTGGTGAACTGCGCCATCACCGCCTTTTTCTCAGGCGCAGTCAACCTGGAATGCAGCAGTCCCACAAACACCCCAGGCAGCGCCGCACTGAGCTGGGCATGGGTTTGGGTGGCATTGCTCAAGTCCAGCGCCTCACTCTCCTCGATCAAGGGACAAACCCAGTAAATCTGCCGTCCCGCCGCCAGTTGGCCGCGAATACGGTCAACGACCTCGTCGCGCCGGCTTTCATTGACCACCTTGGTGACGATGGCTGTGCGCCCAGGGGGCAGCTCGTCGAGCGTGGAAACGTCCAGATCAGCGTAGTAGCTCATGGCCAGGGTGCGCGGAATCGGGGTGGCCGTCATCATCAGCAGGTGCGGCTCCTGTGCCTCGGCGCTGAGCTTGGCGCGCAAGGCCAGTCGCTGGGCCACACCAAAGCGGTGCTGCTCGTCGATGATGGCGAGCGCCAGCTGATGGAACAGCACCTTGTCCTGGATGACGGCATGCGTGCCCACCACCAACGCCGCCTCTCCACTGGCAATCAGCGCCAGCATGGCGCGGCGCTCTTTGGGTTTTTGGCTGCCGGTCAGCCAGGCCGTCTTGACCCCCAGGGGCTCGAGCCAACCCACCAGCTTGGCGAAATGCTGTTCGGCCAGGATCTCGGTCGGCGCCATCAGGGCACACTGCCAGCCCGCGTCAATGCACAGCGCCGCCGCCAGCGCCGCCACAACGGTTTTGCCCGCGCCCACATCGCCCTGCAGCAAGCGGTGCATTGGCACCGACCGGCCCAGGTCGCGCGCAATCTCTGCTTGCACCCGTTTTTGCGCCCCGGTCAAGGCAAACGGTAGCGCCGCCTGCAGCCGCTCGGCCAGCCCCGCACCTGTGCCCGGCTGGGGCGCCAGCACCGGCGCGCGCAGGGCGGCACGGGCACGGCGGGCCTGCAATTGCGACAACTGCTGCGCCAAAAGTTCCTCGGCCTTGAGCCGCTGCCAGGCCGGGTGGCTGCGGTCCTCCAGAGTCGCCAGCGCCACATCGGGCGCCGGATAATGTAAAAATGATAGCGAACTCTTCAATCCCCACAAGGGCTGGGGCCCGATTTTCTTTAAATACTCTGTGGGAATAGTGTCGGTCAGTTCGGCTCGTGCCAGCCCACCTTGAACGGCGCGCCGCAGGTAGGCCTGCGGCAGACCGGCCGAGGTCGGGTAGACCGGCGTCAGCGCTTGCGGCAGCTCGCCACCAGCCGTCTTAAACGACGGGTGCAACATTTGCCGGCCCAAAAAACCGCCGCGTAGCTCGCCACGGGCTAGGATGCGCTTGCCAGTCGCAAGCGCCTGCTGCTGCGAGGGGTAAAAGCTAAAGAATCGCAGCGTGCAGGTGTCAGAGCCGTCGTCCACCGTCACCAGCAGTTGCCGGCGCGGCCGCAGAGTCACCTCACTGGCGGTCACCGTGGCCTCGATTTGAACCACGTCGCCGTCACGGGCCTCACTCAGGCGGGTGATTTGGGTCTCGTCCTCGTAACGCAGCGGCAAGTGCAAGGCCAGGTCGATGTCACGCCGCAGGCCGAGCTTGAGCAGGGCTTTTTGTGGGCCAGTCAACGGTCGGGCTGGGCTGGGAGGCGACGCGGCGGTGGTCATGTTGGCATTGTGTCGCATGGTGCGACTGACCTGCACCTCAGCAGTGGTGGGGTGCCAGCTTACGGCGTCACGTTCGGTCAGCCGCTGGCTCGGGCTCTAGACTTCAAAATCAACAACCCTGCGCTCATTCTGCGCTTCAGCGACAAAGGGAACAATGGCCTGGTGCAGCGGGTGCACCTGGTAGCCCTGTAGCGCCTCCAAACTGGTGAACTCCGAGTAGAGAGTGATGTCACTGCTGCTGTCAGTCACCACCACGTTGATGCCGAGTTCGATATGCAGCAAGCCAGGAATCTGACCGCGCAGCGCCTCAATTTTCGCCTTGATCAGGCGCGCATTGCTGGCTTTGTCGTTGCCGTGCGCAGAGTCCTTCAATCGCCAAAAAACAATGTGTTTGATCATGGTTCGCCGTCCTTGGTTAAAAGCTGCCCGGGTAGGCACCACCATCGGCCAGGATGTTCTGTCCGGTGATGTAACTCGCATGCTGACTGCAGATAAAGGCGCAAATGGCGCCAAACTCATCCGCCGTTCCCAAGCGACCGGCCGGAATGGATTGACGCCGCCGCTCCAGCACCAGGTCGATGGTCTGACCAGGCTTTTGCGCGGCTGCTTCGACCGTCTTTCTCAGCCGGTCGGTGTCAAAGGCGCCTGGCAGCAGGTTGTTGATGGTGACATTGGCCTGAGCCAATGGACTGCGGGCCAGCCCAGCCACGAAGCCGGTCAACCCGCTGCGGGCGCCACTGCTCAGCCCCAGGTTGTCGATCGGCGCCTTGACGGTGGTGGATGTGATGTTGATGATCCGGCCAAACCGGCGGGCAGCCATACCATCCACAGTAGACTTGATCAATTCGATTGGCGTCAGCATGTTGGCGTCAACGGCGGCGATCCAGTCGTCGCGTTGCCAATCGCGTAAGTCACCCGGCGGCGGTCCACCCGCGTTGGTGATCACAATGTCGAAATTGGTGCCTGGCACGCTTGGATGGTCAAAAACAGCAGCGCGCCCGGCGGCCGAGGTGATGTCGGCGGCCACACCAACAACCTGTTGTGTTGAGGCATCCACACGCAACGCTTGCAGCCGCTGGACGGCTAACTGCAGTGGCGCATCGGTCCGTGCGACCACCACCACGCTGACGCCCTCCCGCACCAGTGCCTCCGCGCAGCCGTAGCCCAAACCCTTGCTGGCACCACACACCAGGGCCCATCGGCCCGTTAATCCCAAATCCATGACTCTTCTCCCCATCTGCTCATGAAACAACCTCTGTTGCACTTGGCACAACATACGCCAATGCCGACCCTAAACACTCAATCGTTTCTTTGCGCGCACGGGTTGCTCGTCGCTGGCCAGTTGCTGCAACTGCTCCGGGACGTGAAACGGGTACAAATCCTGCGCCTCCAGCGCCAGGAGACGATCGTTTATTTTGCGCAAGAAGCCAAAGGCCACCGCCTGTTCACGCGCCGGGATGTCGCGCAACATGGCGTAATGAACCCGCAAGCTCAATTCATTGCAGTCGCGGGCAAGCTCCAGACCGGCTGGCGTCAGGGTCACCAACACCGTGCGGTTGTCCTGTCTGGAACGCCGCCGCCTGATCAGACGCTTTTTGTGCAGGCCCTGCAACTGGCTCGAGATGGTGGACTGCGGCAGGACCATCAGTTCACCCAACTCGCCCGTGCGCAATTCTTTTTTTTCCAACAGCAAGACCAAAATCCGGGCTGAAAAATGATTCAGGTCATGTTCGCGAAAATGCCGGTTGCCAATGGTGGCGACCCGCGCGCTAGCCACGTGAAACAAAAAAGTCAGCCGATCGGCCAAAGCCACCTCGGGCGGCGAGGCGACCGCTGACGCCACGGTGCTTTCCGCACCATCGGCCCCTGCCGGCAGCTCGGCTGGGACGGATTTTGTCGGCGCTGGCGCACGTGTGGCCATGATCAGGCCGGGTGGTCCGGGCCACCAGAAGGCGCCATGAACCCAGCGACCGTCTTGTGGAAGTGCTGGACCGCTGGCTCGTTGCGGCCAATCGTGAACGCGGTGTTCGCGCCCGACTTAAGCCCAGCCTGAACGCCGGCACCGATCACATAGTCTTCATCGCGCACAGCCTGCAGCACGATCTGGCTGAATGCCTCGGTAGCCTGCTTCTCTTGCTCGGTCACCGGCCGTTTGGCCGCCAATACGGATTGCCGGGTCACTGTGGTATCGGGTGTAGGTCCGGGGAAGACCTGACTGACCAAACAGTGGTCCCCCAGCACGCCCGATATGGCCAAATTAGGAAACCCGAGGTGGATGCGGCGAATATGGGTTTCCGGCTCCCACTGGGCCTCTGGCGTGCTGGGCAAGTCGGCCAGGCTACGACGACCGAACACGATCCTCTGGTGCGGACCATAGGTGTCGTGCAGTGTGAGGTTGCCAATGGTGAATTTGCCAACCGTGTTGACGTGCACGGTGTTGTGGTGATACGACTCTAGGTAACCTTCCCAAGCCACCTTCCAACTCGGTCCGGGAATGTCACGCTGGTCATAGAGGTACCAGCGCTCCAGGTTCAGGGTATCCAGCTGCGTGGAGAAATCGCCCAGCCAGTCATCAATCTGAAAAGACTCGCCGGGCGTCAACTTCACCCAAATAAGTCCGGAACGCTCGGCGCAAGCCAATTCGGTCAACGAGTGGGTTTCGGCACTCACCTCGCCAAAGGTTGAGGCGCCGTAGAGTCCGGTCAGTTTGCCTTGAATGTCGTATTGCCAGGCATGGTAAGGGCAGACAAAGCGCTCGGCTGTCCCGGTGCCGTGCTGGCACAGCTGGGCCCCGCGATGCCGGCAGGCATTCAAAAAAGCCCGTGCCACACCGTCGGCACCACGCACCAGAATCAGAGGCACCTCCATCACCGTCATGGCCCTGTAGCTTTTCGGCTCGGGCAACTCCAAGCTCAGGGCCAAGGCCAGCGGCAAATGCTTGAACAGACGGTCGACTTCTTTTTTGTATTGAGCGGGATCGATGTAGGACGCCAACGGTTGGCTCAGGGTGTCTGCCGCTTGGTCAGTCCCTTTGCGCTTGAGGTGATTGAGCGCCCGCTTGACCAAGGCCATCGATTCACTGTCAACTGCCATGTTTGTTCCCCTGATTTATTTTGCTCAATCCGTTGATCTAGCCGCTGATCAAGGCGCTTCAAGCCCCACGGCCATGTTCGCGCTCGAACGCCTGCCAAGCTGGCAGCGACTCCGGAAAGTCTGCCGGCAGCTGGTTGCCGCCCATGGTCACCCGCGTGGTGCTGTTGAACACATGGGTGTAATCCTTGGCCGGCACGTAGTAGAGAAACTTCAGAATGCGCTTTCGAAAAACCCAGCGGCCGTCAAGCTTGCAGTACTCGTCCTCGTAGCGCATTGCAGAGAGACTGACCTCCTGGTTGGGACAGGTCTCAGCATGGCTCAGCACCAAACCAGTCGCACGATCTGGGTTAGCGGCGTCGAAGTTCACAAAATGGTCATGCGTCCAGTGGTAGCCCGGGCCACGGATCTTGAAAATGCGCACATACATCGCCAAGATCGCGTCACGGCCGTTGGCCGCCAGCAATTTACTGGGGGAGTCCAGAACAGCATCTGGCGAAAAAAGCGTCTTCAGTCGCTCAATGTCGTGTTCGTCACAGGCGATGGCGTAGGCGCTAACCAATTCCGATATCTCGGCGCGCGCCTCTAACATTGAAATGCGTCGCAGCAGATCTTCTAAGTTCACCATGGTAAGTCTCCGTTGGGTTTAAAGTTCTTCAGGCTGTGCGGGCGGGTTCTGACCGGTCCCGCTCAATGCAAATTCACGCGTGAGCTGCTGTCCCATCGAGGGCATGCGCCAGCCACCCAGCACTTTGCGCTCACGCGGCGGCGACAGATCGACAGTTTTGCCATCAAGGAACACTTGGCTGATCCGACCGGGCTCGCCCAAAATAGCCACGTTCTGCGAGGGGTCGCCATCGACCACCAAAAGATCAGCCTTCATGCCGGGTGCCACTACCCCCGTTCGGCCAGCCATTTTCAGGGCGAAGGCCCCGGCACCGGTCGCACAATGGATGGCCTCCAAGCTGCTCATGCCGAAGTAGCGCATGAAGACTTCCATCTCCCTGAAATGCCAATGGCCATAAGGCACCATGGAAAAACCGGCCTCGCTGCCGGTCAAGAGCGGCACCCCAGCAGCGACCAAGCGACGCATGCTAGCCGCCGAATCAGTGATCTCACGCTCAAACAAGCTGATAAGTGCAGGATCAGTTCCCAGCCGATGGCCGTAGTCGACCATATTCGCCTGGAAGGTGAACGTCGGGCAGATCGGGATTTTTTTATCGATCACCAGACCCAGGGCTTGCTCATCCATGCCGGTGCCATGAAAGATCAGATCAACGCCTGCTTTGGCGGCACGGTAGGTCGACATGCTGCCCCGGCAGTGGCCCATCACCGGCACGCCCAGATCGTGCGCCAGCTCACAGATCAGGTTCAACTCTTCTTGCGTCCAACTGCACTGCTCGCCCAGGTGGGCGTAGCGCGGAACGACGCCTGAGACATGCACCTTGATCCAGTCCGCCCCGACCTTGACTTGGCGCCGCACCTCGGCCACGATCTCGTCCTTGCCCTGCACCGACTTGTAGTAACCGGTGATGCCGGTGTCATTGATAAGTCGCCCGGCAGTACCGCCCACCGCCGTGATCAAGGCATAACAGCCGCAGGAAATTCGGGGTGCCTCAATGATGCCCGCCTCCGCCGCATCCCGCACATCGACCATGTTTTCAAACACCGAGTCGGGGTCGAGAATACCGGTCACACCAGCCCGCAGCAGCTTCTTCGCGTTGTAAGCAGCCACCAGGGCCGACAAGGCATTGCGCCGTTGGTAGAAAATCTCTGGATTGGAGGCGGCGTCATCAAACGAAAGATGACAGTGCGCATCAATCAGCCCAGGCATCACGGTCTTGCCGGCAAGGTCGATCTGCCGGGCGTGCTGGAGATGGGCAACCCGGCGCAAGGCCTCATCGCCCATTGCAGCAATCTGGTCGCCCTCGATCAAGACGGCCGCTGAAAACGGCGCGCGCCCATTGCCATCAATGACCTGTGCGTTGTCGAGAAGAATCGCCTGATTCATCGCATTACGCCCTTAACAACCGGCGGGCGTTAACGGCCAGTTCAGGCGCAATCACATCTGCCCAATGCGCCTTGTCAGCATCCGGTTCGTCCCACCCAGCAAAATTGGTGCCATAAACAAGGTGATCGCCACCAACCACCGCCGCGAGCAGCGGGATGATCTGGGGGTGATCCACATGGGTATCAAACCAAAGCCGCTTGAGCCGCTGCTCAAAAGCGCCCTCCGGCCGCAGGGCTGCGGGTGACCAGGGTCGTTTGCGAGCCCCCTTGGCCATCCGCCCCACCAGCAGCGCCGTACCGCCACCCCCGTGGCTCAGGCAAATGTCCAGCCCCGGGTGTCGATCCAGCACCCCACCGTAAATCAGGGTGGCCACGGCCAAGGTTTCCTGCGCGGCGAAACCGGCAATGATGTCCAACTCAAAGCGCTTCAAGGCCGAATCGCCGGCCGGACCATCGATCCCGGCGGGCCCGGGGTGAATAAACAGTGGCACATTCAGGCGGACCGCCTCGGCATAAAGCACATCCATTGCCGCGTCATCGAGCGGCTGCGGCGCATCGGAACCGAAGGAGGCACCCATCAAGCCCAGCTCGGTCACAGCGCGGCGCAATTCACGCGCTGCCTCTGCAGGCGACTGCAACGGCAGTGCGGCAAGCCCTGCCAACTTGTCGGGGTGTTGTTGCAAGACGGCAGCCAGGGCATCATTGTGGATCTGACAAAACTGCACAGCCTGATCGACCGGAATGAAGTGCAGGTAAGTCAAGGGATTAGGCGATACCACTTGAAAATCGATGCCGCGGTCTGCCATACGACGAAGACGGACGTCGACATCCATGAAGGGGCTGCCAACGTACTTGACGCCATTGAGTCGGTAGTTTTTTCCGACCTGAAAGAACGGTGATCCGTCGGGGTTAGTCCCCATAAAGGGACCGTATTCACCGGCCGCGCCAATCGTCTTCTCAAGAACGATGTGCGCGTGCAGATCAACCACCTTGGCCGCAGACAGTCCTGGCTTCTTCATGTTTTCATTCCCTTGCATCGAAACTTGCGACAAATACCGGGCAACCACCCTTGTGCAGAAAATCCGGCAGTGATACGATTTAATTTAGATCAAGATAAATTGGATCGATTTCGTTGAATGTACCTGCGCTGATATCCCCAGTCAAGCGGCTTGGTCAATTGCCCAGGCCTCGCGATCGGACACCACCTTGATGAAGCAATCACCTTGAAAGCAACACGATGAAGCACGCATTTGTGACCGGCGGCGGCGGCGACATAGGCGCGGCAATTGGCGCGCGGGCTATGGCCGCTGGTTATCAAGTGGTCCTGGTCGACCAAGACGGCATCCGAGCAAAACACCAGGCTACCCAACTGAAGGGCGCCATCGGCCTGGCCTGCGATGTAACCGATGAGGCGTCCGTCGAGTCTGCGCTTGACCTTGCCGCTACAAACTTCGGGGGGGCACCCGATCTCGTGGTCAACTGCGCGGGCATTGCTCGGTTCGCGCCCTTGATGGACCAGTCACTAGCCGACTTCCGCCGGGTCCTGGACGTCAATCTGGTCAGCGGCTTCATCGTCGGCCGGGCAGCTGCACGCCGCATGGCCCAGCGCGGCTCAGGCTGCATCGTCAACATCACCTCGATCAATGGTGTCACGCCGGCACCCAACAGTGGGGCCTATCCTGCATCGAAGTCAGGGCTGGCTAAACTCACCGAATTGATGGCTGTTGAATGGGGTCCCCTCGGATTGCGTGTCAACGCCGTCGCACCGGGTTTTATTGACGCGGGACTGTCAGCACCATTTTTTGCAAACCAGACTGTGCGTAGCCTTCGAGAAAAAGCGGTGCCAACTCGGCGTCTGGGCCGATCCGAGGACATCGCGGACGCGGTGATTTTTCTGGCTTCGGACGCTGCGAGCTACATTAACGGCCACGAATTGATCGTGGATGGCGGCGCCTCTCGCGCCCTGCTCGCACTGCTGCCACGGGAGGCGCCAGGGTCATGATGGTTACCAGCATGGGCGCGCAGATGGCCGATTTGCCAAGCCTGGTCGGGGGTGCGGAATGATCATCCAACAGCTTCTGAATGGGCTGATCGTCGGGGGGGTGTACGCCTTGTTCGCCATTGGCTTCACACTGGTCTTTGGGATCCACCAGGTGCTGAATCTCGCCCATGGCGCTGTATTCATGACCGGTGCATTTATTGCACTGTATTCAGTGCTTGGGGGCTGGCCGCTGTGGGCAGGCTTTTTGCTGGCTATGTTGGGCAGCGGGCTGCTCTCGGTGCTGATCGAATTCGGCGCATTTCGCAAACTTCGCAAGAGTGGACCGCTTGAGCTCGAATTTGGCGCCATCATCACCTCTATCGGTGCCGGGCTGGCTATCATGGCCGTGGCGCAAAAGATCTCTAACACCCAGATCATGCGCTTCCCATTTGAGACCATGCCGGTGGTGATTTTTGAGTTTTTTGGTCTGCGGGTTTCGGCTCTGCAACTGATCATGGCCGCCTGCGCAGCGATTTTGGTGGTGGGCATCACAGCCTACCTCTACCGCACAGCTTTCGGGCGCCAGGTTCGGGCGGTGGCCGGTAACGAGCGGGCCGCAACCCTGGTCGGCGTCAATCCAAATTTTGTCTACTTCCAGACCTTCTTCATGTCGGGTGCACTTGCCGGCGCCGCAGGTGTGCTGGTCGGCTTGGCCTTCAACAGCATTCACTTCGTGATGGGTGAGCCTTACCTGCTGCGCGGCTTCGTTGTGGTGATTCTCGGCGGCTTGGGCAGTATTCCCGGTGCGCTGCTGGCCGGCTTGCTGCTGGGCATGATGCAGACCCTCACGGTGGCGTTCCTGCCTTCAGGCCTGACAGACACCATCATTTTTTCCTTGCTCTTCCTGATTCTGCTGTTCCGGCCCCATGG
>CAMCZF010000043.1 GCA_945885775.1 Rhodoferax sp. OV413
CTGTCCTGCCGCGACCTGCTGCTGACGCACCGCACCGATTACGACGCCGCCGTCCAGGCCTTCAAGTGGCCGGTGCTGGAGCACTTCAACTGGGGGCTGGACTACTTTGACAGCATCGCCCGTGACAACCCGGCGCCGGCGCTGCACATCGTGGAAGACTCGGGGCAGCAATTTCGGTTGAGCTATGCCGAGCTGTCGCAGCGCTCCAACCAAGTGGCCAACTGGTTGGTGGCGCTGGGCGCACGCAAGGGCGACCGCATCTTGCTGATGATGGGCAACGAGGTGCCGCTGTGGGAAACCATGCTGGCCGCCATCAAGCTCGGCGCGGTGTTGATCCCGGCCACCACCCTCTTGTCGGGCGACGACCTGGCCGACCGGCTGGAACGGGGCAAGGTGCGCCATGTGATCACCAACGCTGCCGGCATGGCCAAGATCATCGACTTGCCGCAGCAGGCCACGGCCGGCCTGTCGCTGGTCAGCGTGTCGGGCGAGTCGGCGCCGCTGCCGCCGGGCTGGACTGATTACTGGCAGTCTAGGCAATCCAGTACTGCTTTCAGCCCGCCCGAACCGACCCGCGTCACCGACCCGCTGCTCGAGTACTTCACCTCGGGCACCACGGCCAAACCCAAGCTGGTTCAGCACACGCAACAGAGCTACCCGGTGGGCCATTTGTCCACCCTGTATTGGCTGGGCCTGAACAAGGGCGATGTCCACTGGACCATCAGCTCGCCCGGCTGGGCCAAGCATGCCTGGAGCTGCTTTTTTGCCCCACTCAATGCCCAGGCCTGTGTCTTTATTTACAACTTCCCGCGTTTCAATGGCCCGGCCATTCTGGCCACGCTGGTTGAGCACCGGGTGAACACCCTGTGCGCACCGCCCACCGTCTGGCGCATGTTGATTCAGGAGGACCTGAAGGCCTGGCCGGTTCAGCTGCGTGAGCTGATCTCTGCCGGTGAGCCGCTCAACCCCGAGGTGATCGAGCAGGTGCGCGCAGCCTGGCAGCTCACCATTCGCGACGGCTACGGCCAGACCGAAACCACCGCCCAGATCGGCAACCCGCCCGGGGCGGCGCTCAAGGCCGGCTCAATGGGGCGCCCGCTGCCTGGTTACCGCATGGTGCTGCTCGACGCCGACGGCCAACCGGCCGACGAAGGCGAGATCTGCATTGACCTGGCGCACCGGCCCACCGCACTCATGAACGGCTATGCCGACGACGCCGACAAGACCGCCGAGGCCATGCGCGATGGGCATTACCACACTGGCGACGTCGGCCAGCGTGACGCGCAGGGCTACATCACTTACGTTGGCCGGGCCGACGATGTGTTCAAGGCCTCGGGTTACCGCATCAGCCCGTTCGAGCTGGAGAGCGCGCTGATTGAACACCCGGCGGTGGCAGAGGCCGCTGTGGTGCCCTCGCCCGACCCGGTGCGCGGCTTTGTGCCCAAGGCCTATGTGATCCTCGCGCCTGGCCATGCCCCCGACGCTGCCACTGCAGCGGCGATCTTCCGCTTCATGCGCGAGCGCGTGTCGGCGTACAAGCTGGTGCGCCGCATCGAGTTCAGCGACCTGCCCAAGACCATCTCGGGCAAGATCCGCCGGGTCGACCTGCGCGGGCAGGAGAACGCGCGGCCCGGTAGCGGTGTGCGTAACGCCTGCGAATTTCTCGACGAGCACTCCCGCGCTGGCTGAGCTGGGGCGCAGGCGCCACGGCCCTGGTGCCTGCGCCGCTAAACTGCAACCATGCACACTTACCTGGTTGGCGGCGCGGTGCGGGATGCCCTGCTGGGGCTGCCGGTGAAAGACCGCGACTGGGTGGTGGTGGGGGCCACGCCCGAGCAGCTGCTGGCGCAAGGCTACCTGCCGGTGGGGCGCGATTTCCCGGTGTTTTTGCACCCGCAGACCCATGAGGAGTACGCGCTAGCCCGCACCGAGCGCAAGACCGGCCCGGGCTACCACGGCTTTGCCGTGCACGCCGCGCCCGATGTGACCCTGGAAGAAGACCTGGCGCGGCGCGACCTTACTATCAATTCCATAGCTATAGAGGCAAGCTGCATAAGGGCTGACGGCACTTTTGATGCTGAACTAAGTGCCGTGGTCGACCCCTGGGGTGGGCGGGCCGATCTGGCGCGCAGGGTATTCCGCCATGTCACCCCCGCATTCCGCGAAGACCCGGTGCGCATTTTGCGCGTGGCTCGGTTCGCAGCGCGCTTTGCCGACTTCACGGTGGCGCCCGAGACCCTGCAGCTGATGCGCGAGATGGTGCAGGCCGGCGAGGTGGACCACCTGGTGCCCGAGCGGGTCTGGCAGGAGCTGGCCACCGGCCTGATGGCCGCCACACCGTCACGTATGTTCACCGTGCTGCGCGACTGTGGTGCCCTGGTGCGCTTGCTGCCCGAGGTGGATGCCGGGCAGCATTTGCTGCTGGTGCTGGACCAGTGTGCCCGCTTGGGCGCCTCGCTGCCGGTGCGCTTTGCCGCCCTGTGCCATGACCTGGGCTTGTTGCGCCGCCTGGCCGAACGTTGGCGCGTGCCGACGGCTTGCCGCGAACTGGCCGAGGTGGTGGCGCGCGAGCAGGGCAACATCCACCGCAGCGCCGGCCTCAACGCTACCGCCTTGATGGGGCTGCTGACGCGCTGTGATGCGCTGCGCCAGCCGCAGCGTTTTGCCGAGGTGCTGCTGGCCTGTGAGTGTGATGCCCGTGGCCGCTTGGGTTTGCAGGATGCAACCTACCCGCAGCGCCCACGCTTGCTGGCGGCGCTGGCGGCGGCGCAGGCGGTGCCCAGCGCTACCGTGGCGGCGGCGGCGCAGGCCGCTGGCGCCAGCGGCAAGCAGATTGGTGAGGCTGTGTACCAGGCGCGGGTGGCGGCCATGCAAACTGGCATGGATCCCCGATCAAGCCGGGGATGACGGTAGCTTGTCAATCCCGGCCACGTGTCTCGCCATTCCCGGCCACGTGTCTCGTCATTCCCGGCCACGTGTCTCGTCATTCCCGGCTACGACCGGGAATCCAGGGGTGCATGGGTCCCCGATCAGGTCGGGGACGACGGGCTCTGGATGGCCGCCAACCGTTGTGTTCTTGGTATGCTTTGGCCATGGCCAATTTGCTGGTAGTAGAAGACGACGATTTGCTGCGTGACGCGCTCGGGGCGCAGTTGGCGCAGGCCGGCCATATGGTCACGCCGGCGGCGGATGGCGCTTTGGCGCAGGGGCTGCTGGACGCTCAGCGTTTTGACGGCGTGATTCTGGACCTGGGTCTGCCCCGGGTCAGCGGCCTGGAGCTGTTGCAGTGGATTCGACTGCGCCACAGCGCGCTGCCGGTACTGGTGCTGACCGCGCGCGACGGCGTAGACGACCGGGTGCAGGGGCTCAACGCCGGCGCTGACGATTACCTGACCAAACCCTTCAGCATGGCCGAGTTGCAGGCCCGGCTGGGCGCATTGTTGCGCCGGGCCCGCTTGCCGGCCTTTGGTGGTTCGCTGGAGCTGCCGGCCGATCAGCATGGGCGGCTGCGCGTCGATGCCAACCAGCCGCTGGCTTGGGTGGGGGATGTGCCGCTGGAACTAACGCAGCGGGAATGGGTGTTGCTGTCCCTGTTGGTGACACAGGCCGGCCAAGTGGTCAGCCGTGAGGCGGTGCTGGCGGCGTGGCAGACCGAGTCTGGCGATAGCGGCGCCGGCAGCGGCGGCATGGCATCGAACGCGCTGGAGGTCTACATCCACCGCTTGCGCCGCAAGCTGGAGGACTCTGGCCTCACCATCCGCAATGTGCGTGGCCTGGGCTACCTGTTGGAACAAACCCGCGCATGAGCGCGCCAGTCGCCGGGCAGGGCCTGTCACTGCAGCGCCAGCTGCTGTTGTGGCTGTTGCTGCCGCAACTGGTGCTGTGGCTGGTGGGCGGCGTGCTGGCCTACCGCATCGCCCTGAGTTACGCCGAAAAAGGCATTGACCAGTCGCTCACCCAATCGGTGCTGTCGCTGGCGCGGCAGGTCAAGCCGGTGGGCTCGGGCCTGCTGATTGACTTTCCACGTGCGGCGCAAGACATCATCGAGCAGGACCCAAAAGACCGCGTCAGCTACACCGTCTCCTCCCCACCAGGCAAGTTTCTGCTCGGTAACGGCCTATTGCCCGGCCCGGCTGACCAGGCCGAGCCGGCCAGTGGTGTGCCGCGCCTGTACAACGCCACGGTGGACGGCAAGCCGATGCGGGTGGCCCTGCTCGACCTGGACTACGGCGACTCGCTGGCGCCGCAGCGCATGCGGGTGCAGGTGGCTAAAAGTCTGGCGGTGCAGCAGCGCATCACGGCCGAGCTGGTGGCCGACATGCTGGTGCCGCTGCTGCTGCTGGGCGCGGTGCTGAGTGTGCTGGTCTACGGCGGCATCGCGCGCGGCCTGCAGCCGCTCAAACGCTTGCAGGCCCAGCTGGGTGACCGGCACGCGCAAAGCCTGTCTGCGCTGCGCCCCATCGAGATGACGCAGGCGCCGCAAGAGGTGCATGCCCTGGCCGGGGCCGTGAACCAACTGCTATCGGCCGTGCGGCGCAGCCTGGGCCAGGAAAAGCGCTTTCTGAACGACGCAGCCCACCAGCTGCGCACGCCGCTGGCCGGCCTGATCAGCCAGACCGAGCTGGCGCTGGCCGAGGCCGACCCGCCGGCTCTGCGAGAGCGCCTGGGCAAGGTGCTGGCCGGGGCCCAGCGCAGCGCCCACCTGGTGCAGCAACTGCTCTCATTGGCGCGCAATGAGGCCGAGGTGCGGCTGCAGTCACTGGATTTGGCGGCGCTGGCGCGTGAGGTGGCCCGCGACTGGACGCCGCGGGCCCTGGCCGCCGGTGTGGATCTGGGCTATGAAGGGGCAGACGCCCTGTCGATCCAGGGCGAGCCGCTGCTCTTGCGCGAAGCCCTGAACAACCTGCTCGACAATGCTTTGAATTACGCTGGCGCCGGCGCGGTCGTGACCCTGCGCGTGACCCGTCAGGCCGGTGCGGCGGTGCTGGAGGCCGAGGACAACGGCCCAGGGCTGGCCCCGGCTGACCTGGCCCATGTGTTTGAGCGCTTCTGGCGCGCCAGTGAACGCCCTGGCGGCTGTGGTCTTGGCCTGGCCATCGTGGCGGCCATTGCCCAGCGACACGGGGGAGAGGCCGTGGCACTGCCGGCACAGCCGCGCGGGCTGTGCATCCGCCTGACGTTGCCGCTGACTGCCGCTAGCCGCTAGCCGTATGATGCTGGCATCGCGTGCAAACCGCCCGGACGAGGCGAGGCACGCCAACTGCCGGAAGCAACCATGACAAGAGCCCAGACCGAACCTATCGCATTCGCCGCAAGCCCTTCTGCCCCGGGGCCACTGGCGCCTTGGGACAGTGAGGTCACCAACCCCTGGCGGCAGGCGCTGGAGAGTTCGGGCGCGGGCGTCTGGGACTGGGACCTGGTGACCGGCAAGCAATCGCATTCGCCACGCTGGAATGCCATGCTGGGCTACGCCGAGCATGAGGTCGGTCACGACGTGCAGGCTTTCTTTGCCCACCTTCACCCCGACGACACGGCTCGGGTGCATGCGGCCCGGGTCGCCTACCTGGCGGGCCACACCTCCCATTACGCGGTGGATGTGCGCATGCAGCGCAAAGACGGCGTCTGGATCTGGGTGATGGCGCATGGCATGGTGGTCAGCCGCGATGCCCAGGGCGTCCCGCTGCGAATGATAGGCACCCACACCGACATCACCGAGCGCAAGCAGGTGGAGGAGCGTCTGCAGGCCCTGAACCTGCAGCTGGAGGCAAAAGCCCAGCTGTTGCAGGCCATGCAGACCCTGAGCCGGATTGGCGGTTGGGAGTTCGACCTGGTGGCCCGCAAGGTGATCTGGACTGACGAGCTGCACCGCATTCTGGAGACCTCACCGCACAACTTTCAGCCGGTGCCCGGTGACACCAGACGTTTCTTGACGCCGGAGTCGCAGGCCCGCCTGCGCACAGCCACCGACGAAGTCCGGCCGGGCGACCCGCCGCTGGACCTGGAAATCGAGGCACTCACCGCCAAGGGTCGCACAGTTTGGGTGCACATTGTGATGAACACGGTCTGGGACCAGGGGCAGCAGGTCCGACGCCTGGCCATGGTGCACGACATCACCGAACGCCGAAACGCCGAAAAAGTGATCTGGGAACAGGCCCACTTTGACCCCCTCACCGGCCTGCCTAACCGCCGCATGCTGCGCGACCGGCTTGAGCAAGACATCCGCCAGAGCCGGCGTGGTCGTGGTGAGTTGGCGGTGTTGTTCATTGACCTGGACCACTTCAAGGAAGTCAATGACACCCTGGGCCATGATTTTGGCGACCTGCTGCTGGTGGAGGCAGCACGCCGAATCCAGACCTGCGTGCGCGAGACCGACACCGTGGCGCGCATGGGGGGCGACGAATTCACCGTGCTGCTGACTGAGCTCAAGAGCAACAGTCAGCTCGAACGCGTCTTGCAGAAAATACTGGACGCCCTGGCGGCTGTGTTCCAGCTGCACGACGAGCAGGTGTTTGTTTCAGGCAGTGTGGGGGTCACCCTTTACCCGAACGACGCCACTGAGATCGAGGATTTGTACAAGAACGCCGATCAGGCCTTGTACGCGGCCAAGGGCGCCGGGCGCAACCGGTTCAGTTTCTACACACCGGCCTTGCAGGAGGCGGCGCTGACGCGGGTGCGCATGGCCAATGAGCTGCGCACGGCCGTGGCTGAACAACAGTTCCGGCTGCTCTACCAGCCGATTGTCGAACTCGCCACCGGGCGCGTGCACAAGGCCGAGGCGCTGATCCGCTGGCAGCACCCGGTCCACGGCCTCGTCAGCCCGGCCACTTTCATTCCGGTGGCTGAAACCAGTGGACTGATTGTTGAAATCGGAGCCTGGGTGTTTGCACAGGCGCTGGAGCAGGTGCGGCAATGGCGGGCCACGCTGGAGCCAGATTTTCAGATCAGCATCAACCAATCGCCGGTGCAATTTCATCACGTAGACCGCGCCAGCCGAAGCTGGGACAGTCAGCTGGACCAGCTTGGCCTACCCGGTGAGAGCATCGTGGCCGAGATCACCGAGGGCCTGCTGCAAGACACCAGTGCCCGCGTGACCACCAGGCTCAAGGCGCTGCGCGACGCCGGCATCCAGATGTCGCTGGACGATTTCGGCACCGGCTACGCCTCGCTGTCGCACCTGCACAAGTTCGACATTGACGTGATCAAGATTGACCACAGTTTTGTCCGCCAGATGGCGCCGGCGTCAACCGATCTGGCGCTGTGCAAGGCCATCATCGTGATGGCCCACGAACTGGGCAAGGTGGTGGTGGCCGAAGGGGTGGAGACCCAAGCGCAGTGCGACCTGTTGTTGGCAGCCGGGTGCGACTATGCGCAGGGCTTTTTGTTTGCGCGACCGATGGCGCCGATCGAGTTTGAAGCATTTTTGCGGCATCGGCCCCAAAATTGATCAGTTATTTTTAACAAAATATTTGAATATCTGTAAAAAAACAATAAAATTCAATAAATCGGCACGCGCGCGTTTCACCCTTCGTCCAAGACCTTCATGAAAGTCGAAAAAGTATTTTGCACCACCACTGAGGCGGCCTCGATCCTCGCCATCTCGGTGGGTACCGTGCAACTCTGGGTTGACAGCGGACTGCTGAAGGCTTGGAAGACCGCTGGTGGGCACCGGCGAGTGACGCGCGAGTCGATCAACAAGATATTGCACGCCAGTCCTGTGGCCCAGCCTGAAGTCCCAGCCACCGCAGCGCCCCAGATGGGGACCGCAGAGCGCTTGCGGGTGCTGGTGGTGGAAGATGACCGCGATTTGCTGCGCCTGTACCAGACCATGCTCGGCCGCTGGCCGATGGCCCCTCTGGTGGAAACCAGTGACAACGGAATCGAAGCCCTGCTGGCGGTGGAGCGCCTGAAGCCAGACCTGCTGTTCATTGACCTCAATATTCCTGGGGTCGACGGCTTCCAGATGATCGGCATCCTGAATGGCAAGGCGGGTTATGAAGGCATGACCGTGGTGGTGGTCAGCGGCCTTAGCCCGGACGAGCTGGCTCAGCGCGGCGGTGTGCCGCCCAATATCCTGGTCCTGCCCAAGCCGATTTCGTTTGACAAATTGCTGGCCATCGCGTCCACCGTTTGGACGCAAAAGCAAGGACGTCAGAACCCGGTGGCTTCATGAGTGTGGTGCTACACCCGGTGATGCTGGAAAAAATGACCGAAGGGGTCATTCTGCTGAATTCGGGTGGCCAGGTGACCGACTACAACCGGGCGGCCAAGCCCTGGCTCAAGGCCTGCCTGACTGGCGCCAGCGCACTGGCGGCGCTGATTGGCAAGGCTCGTGCAGGCCAACTGCAGCTGCCGGTGGCCGTGGACGGGGTTTTCCAACAGGCCGCCGGTGGCACTGATTTTTTCCTGTGCCGGAACGATCCCAGCGCCTTCGCCATCTTCATCACGGCACCCCCACCGACCGCCAGGGCGCCAGCCTCGGCTACCGCCGAGAGCTCGCAGGCGGACCTTGGACCGGACAGCTTTTTTGCCCTGCTTGGGCAAGACTTTCGCCATGAGTTGGCCGCCCTGCGCCAGCGACTGGCCGAACCCCCAGTGCCCGCTGACAGCGCCAACCATCTGGCCCAGGTGCAACAGCAATCGCTGCGCCTGAGCCAACTGCTGGTCGCCATGGAGCAGTTATGCGAGCTGCACGAGCAGGATGCGTTTTTTCAGGGTGACCGGGTCCCTATGGGGGCGTTGGTCGACGCCGCCATCGCGGCGCTGCCCTCACGCCGCAGCGACTATTGCGTCAACCGCGACCTCAGCGATGCCGACGGCAAACAAGGCATGCTGTTTGGTGACGCCCGTTGGCTGGGCATTGCTTTGACCGCGCTGCTGGAGGAAATGGGCGCCAGCGCGCCGGTGCAGGCGCAGGTTGAGATCAGGGTCCGGCAGGCCGGTGGCTTTGTCGTGATGACCGGTCAGTGCCGCCCGTTTTTGGGCCAGTCCGGGCGCCCTGCCGCCCCGGCCAGCCCCGCCGCCCAGGCCACTTTCACCTCTTTCAGTCCAGACATCCGGATGGTCATTTGCCAGCGCATCGTGGCCTTGCACGGCGGCCAGCTCAAGAGCGTGGCGCTGGATGCAGACCAAGCCGACCCAAAGCGTCGCGGCATGGCCTCTTTTGTGCTCTCGCTGCCCACCGGAGCGCCCTTGTACGGCCGCCGGCTGGCGGCCTGCGCCAGCTGTTTGGCGCCCCGGCAAACCGAACAATACGCGCAGGACCTGGCGGCGCTACTGCCGCAGCTCACCCCTGGAAGGCATGCACCATGAACCACGACCAGGGCCTGGCCGAGCAGCTGCGCCAAACCAGTGAAGACTTTGCAGCCCTATTGGCCCGCTACAGCGCACTCGAGCGACGCCACGAGAGCCTGGCCGCAACCCACGCGCAGCTGGTCCAGGCCACCCAGGCCTTGGCTGGCGACGCTGAGCCAGCACGCCGGCAGGCCGCCCACACGCTGTTTGACGCAGCCTGGCGCGATGAACTGACCGGCTTGCCGACCATGGCGCTGCTGAGCCATAAAGCCGAGCAGCAAATCGCACTGGCTTGGCAGGGCGGCGCGCGCGTGGCGCTGCTGGTGATTGAGCTCGACGGCGTGCTGCCTTTGGCCGAAACCCATGGCGCCGGTGTGCTGGATGCGGTGCTGCAAGCCAGCGCCAACCGCTTGCTGCAAGTGATTCGGGGCTGCGATCAGCTGGCGCGCAGCGGGCCACACACTTTCACCGCCCTGATGGTAGGCCCTAAAACCGATGAAGATCTGGCGCCGATTGCCCAACGCCTGCTGGGCGCGCTGACCCAAGCCATGCCCCTCGCGCAAGACCGCCTGGTGCTGGGCGCCCATATCGGCTGCGCTTTTTTCCCCCGTGACGGCACCGATGTACCGACACTGCTGGACCACGCGGCCGTGGCCTTGTCGGTGGCGCGCCTTGAGGGCAGCAACAGCTGCCGGTCCTACAGCCTGAGCATGCCAGACCGTCTTCAGTCACCCGTGGCAGGCTAAGCCAAAGCGCCGTCTGCGCTGAGAGGCCGCACAGCTTGCAGACTCAGCACCAGTGCTTCGAGGTTGAAAGGCTTGCTCACATAACGGTTCATGCCGGCCTCCATGCAGGCCTTCTGGTCCTCTGCAAATATCCCGGCGGTCATGCCAATGATGGGCAGGGTGCCCAGGCCCAGCGTCTGGCGGATCGTGCGCGTGGCCATCAGCCCATCGGTGCCTGGCATCTGGACGTCCATCAGCACCGCGTCAAACCCAGTGGGTGCTTGCTGGATGCTGTTCAAGGCCGATTCCGCGTCCTCACGCAGCGTGACCTGGCAGCCCTCTCGGGTCAGCATCAAGCGCACGAGAAAGCGATTGTTGGCATTGTCATCCACCGCCAGCACCCGCAGGCCTGCCAGGCGCTGGGGTCGTTCCGTTGGCGGGCCAAGGGGACGGTCCACCGGCGGGTTCGACGGTAGGCTGCTAGCCTTGTCCTCAGACTGATCAAATGGTATGCCAAACCAGAATTGGCTGCCCTCCCCCAAGGTGCTGGTGACGGACAGCCAGCCGCCCATCAGCCCGACCAGCGTCTGGCAGATGGACAGGCCCAGGCCAGTGCTGCCAGGGTTTGCCTGGGACAGGGCACCGAGCTGCTCAAATTGGTTAAATATGCCGGCCTGGTGCCCCGGCGCGATGCCGATGCCGGTATCTGTCACTTCAAACTGAACCCATGCCCGGCGCAACAGTTGCTGGCTTAAGGTGACGCTGATGCGCACACTGCCTCGAGCGGTAAATTTGATGGCATTGCCCGCCAGGTTGAGCAACACCTGCTTGAGCCGCAGGGGATCTCCCTGCAGCCACTGCGGCAGTGCGGGGTCAAGGGCCAGCTCCAGCGCCAAGCCTTTGTGCTGTGCTTCGGCGGACATCAATTGCACAACCCCGCGCAACAGGGGGGCCAATTCGAACCGCTCCATGTCGAGACGCAGTTTCCCGGCCTCGGCCTTTGAAAAATCCAGCACGTCATTGAGCACCGACAGCATCAAGCTGCCGGCTGTGCCCACCCGTTGGGCATAGTCTTGTTGGTCTGCGTCCAGCTTTGAATCCAGAAGCAAGGCGTTCATGCCCAAGATGGTGGTCAGCGGCGTGCGCAGCTCGTGGCTGAGTATGGCCATAAACCGCCCCTTGTTGTCGGCCGCTTGTTCGGCTTGCGACTTGGCCTTTTCACGTACTGTGACGTCAGAAAAAGTGCGTACGTAGTCGCCTGAGGGCATTGGCAAGGACGTCACCTCGATGTAGCGACCTTCGCGGGTCTGCCGCGTGTACTGGATGGGGGCAGTGTGGTCCACCGTCGCGCCCCAGCCTGCCACATAGGCACGGGCGCTGGGCTCCACCAGCGAAAGATCAGGGCCAAAATCGCCCCGCTGTTGCTGCATATCCTTCATCTCGCGAATAAGGGGCTTGCTGGCCAAAAATTCCGCGGTCACGTTGCAGATATCGCAGACCCGAGCATTGAAGTAGTTGATTCGGCCGTCTTTGCCCAGCACCATTACCCCCTGGGCCATATGGGACAACGCGCTTTGCATCAGCTGGACCTGGGCTTGCAGATCTGCCACCTGCGCCAACAGGGTGGGGCTGTCAGGGTTGACGCTCATGACTCGGCACCTGTGCCGGGGCTGAGGGCCGTGGCGACGGTGAGGTAATCTTGTTTCTTTTGCATGTCTTCATCCGAATCAGCAAAGCGCCGGGCGATGTCCTGAAACTCGTCCAGCAGGCTCAAAAAGGCGTCCACAATGTCGGGGTCAAAATGCTGGCCCCTGCCCTGGACGATGATATTCACTGCTGTGGCGTGGGGCATGCCCTCCTTGTAGACGCGCCGGCTGATGATGGCGTCGTACACGTCGGCCAAGGCCATCAGCCTGGCTGAAATGGGAATGGCGTCGCCGATCAGGCCCAGCGGATAGCCCGAGCCGTCCCATTTTTCCTGGTGCGAATAGGCGATTTCCTTGGCCAGGGTCAAAAAATCCACCTTGGCACCGATCAGCCGTTCGGCGTGCTCGATCACATCGCGGCCCAGGGTGGTGTGGGTTTTCATGATGGCCATTTCGTCGGCATCAAAACGGCCGGGCTTGAGCAAAATGCGGTCCGGGATGCCAACCTTGCCAATGTCGTGCAGCGGCGCCGAGCGGAACAGCATGTCGATGTTGCTGTCGGTCAGAAAAGCGGCAAAGCGGGGGTGCTGCTGCAACTGCCGGCTCAGGGCCCGCACATAGTGCTGGGTTCGCCGGATGTGGTTGCCGGTTTCGTTGTCGCGGGTTTCAGCCAGTGCGGTCAGCGCGGCAATGGTCACATCCTGCGTGGTCGTGACCTGCTGGGAGCGCCTCAGGATGTCTTGTTCCAGCAGCTGATTGATGTTGCCCAGCACGGTACCACCGGCCTGGCGCGCCAGTTGCGCCTTGACCCGGGCCACCTGAATGGCCAGCGGCACGCTCAGGGCAATGCAATCCATGGCGCCGCTCTCAAAGCCCCTGAGCTCATCGGCGGTGCTGAGCTGACGGCTGAACATGATGACGGGAATGCGCTGCGTGACCGGGTCGTGCGTCAGCCTGAGGCACAGCGCGTGGCTGTCGGTGCCCGGCAGGTCACCGTCGAGCAGGATCAGGTCGGGCGACTGTGCTGCGGTCAGGCCTGTGATGTTGAGCCCGCTGGGGGCGAGGGTTTGCAGGGTGCAGAGCGGCTGCAGCGCCTGCGCCAGGGGCGATTGGCCCGTTGCTGGCTCGCAGAGCAGGAGAACGGTCGGCTGGAGGGGCAGGTAAATGTCCATGTCAGACCATCGTAGTGGGTGTTGGCAATGGGCTTGGCTCGGCCGGTGGCCGCAGCAGGGGTGGCTCATTGAGCTGCTCAAACATCAGCGAGACCGTGGTGCCCTGTTGTGGCTCGCTGGCAATAATGATCTGGCCACCCATCAGTTCCATGATCTCGCGGCTAATGCTCAGGCCCAGCCCGTTGCCGGGAATGGTGCCGGTTTTGTCGGCACGGTAAAAACGCTCAAACACGCGACCCAGTTGTTCGGGGGTCATGCCGATGCCCACATCCCGGATGACCAAGCCAAGCAGCCGCCGGCCGCTGACCGGGTGCACAGCCGGCTTGGCCGGCGTGATGGTGATGCCTGTCTCAGGGCCAGAAAACTTGTAGGCGTTGGAGATCACATTGTTCAGCACCTGGCGAGTTTTGTCGCGGTCGGCCTTGCAGATCAGCTGCGGCAGCTTGACCGCAGGGGCGTTGCGGCCCTCTGGCAGGGGGAAAGCCTTGATCACCTGGTCGAGCTCGGCGTTCAGGTCAAAGGACTCCAACACCATGCCCTTGCCACCGCGCGCCTCGATCCGCGACAGGTCCAGCAGGTCGTCCAGAATCCCGGCCAGGTGCACGGATTGACGCCAGATGATGTTCGCAAACTCCAGCTGCTCAGCCTGCTGCAGCGGGTGGGTGCACAGAATCTCGGCAAAACCCAAAATACTGGCCATGGGTGTGCGCAGCTCATGCGCTGCGGTAGCCAGGAACTCGGTTTTCATGGCCTCCACGATGGTTTCATGGGTGACATCACGCAGGTACAAGATTTGGGAGACCGTGGGTGCGTCGCTCAGCTGCAAGTTGATTCGCAGGATGCGTTGCGGCACGCTGTTGAGTTCGATGACTTGTGGAGTCGCTTTGCCGCCGGCCAGGGTCGCTGCGCGCATGGCGGCGAGGCTGCCAAACGGGTGTTCGGCAACGCACAGTTGGCTCAGCCGCCTTGAAAACTGGGCCTCGCTCATGCCTTTGATGGCCTCGTCTCGCCAGCCCGTCATCTGCCCAAAGGCCGGGTTCGCGTACTTCACCTTGAGGTGATGGTCAAAAGACACAAAGGCATCGGGGCTCAAATTGAAGATCACATCGAGCTGGGCCGTCCGGTCGCGCACGATGCTTTGGGTGATCTGCTGCTCGGTGACGTCTGTGGCCAGGCCCGACAAACGGGTCGCTTTGCCGGCCGCGTCTCGTAAGGTGGTGCGGCCGCGGTACTGCAGCCAACGGTAGTTGCCATTTTGTGCCCTCACGCGAAGCGTGACAACCTGGGCTAAGTCCGTGGTGCTGTCACGCAATGCAAACATAGGCGCCAGTTTGGCCTGATCATCCGGGTGAACAAACCCCCGCCAATCCGGCGGCTCATAAGGCCCGGTTCGCACCGGGTAGCCCAGCAGACTGGCCATGTGATACGACACAGACAGGCGGCCCTCGGGCAGATGCAGCTCCCACTCGGCGCTGTCGCTGCCAACTAGCGCAAAATTGATGCGTTCATCGTTGCTGCGCAGGGCCTGCGCGGCGTCTTGGCGTTCTTTCAGGGTGGCATTCACCTTACGCACATAAACGTGCATCCAGACCGTGGATAACAGGATGAGCCCGTTGACCAGAAAAATCAGACCGATGATCAGCAGCGTACCGGGCCGAGCAAAATTGAAAATACTGGCCTCAGCGACGCCCTTAACGATGTACAACGGGTGGTTTGTCAACTTGCGCCAGACATAGAGGCGAGCTGTGTCGTCGATGCCAGTCAGTGTGCCCAGGTAGTTGCCACGGTTTTTATCGGCATTGCCGCTGTAGGGCTTGCCAAGTAGCGACGCCATTGCCACCGAACCACCGTAGCTTGTGCCGGCTAAAGACGAATTGGCCAGCACCTGGCCCGCTTGGTTGATCAGGATGCTCTTGCCTTCCATCAGAAAAAATGTCTCCGCGAGATAGGACTCAAGCTCGGTACCAGACCAGTAGCTCAGCACGATGCCCTGGAAACGGCCGCCGTCTGTATTGATTCGGCGACTCAGTTGCAGGTTCCAAGCGCTATTTGGCTGGCTCTGGAATGGCTCGGAAATCCGCATTTGACCGGTGTCTTGGCGCTGGTGCTCGGTCAGTGCCTCAGCCGCCATCTTGAGCTGGGGCGGGCTCAAGGGCGGGCTGCGCGCGTCAGTCTGCCCGTCAGCCCACACAACGAAGGTGGTCGCCAACTTGGCGTCAAGTTCAGCTTGGGCCCACCCGGGCAACTTGCTTGGTGCGGGGCTTTGTTGTACGGCCATTTGACCGGCCTGTTGCAGTTCTTGGTCTCGGCCGTCTAGCAGCAAGTCAAGATAGTTATGCATCCCACCGATGATTCCCGTGATGGCAATTTCTGCGGTCGCGGTCAGCCGACCCTTGATGAAAAATTGGTGCGTGAGCAGGGCTGCGGATGAGAGCAAGATCGCCCAGCTTATCCCCAAAATCCAGACCAAGTAAAGCTGCTGTTTCAGGGGCCTCATCAAAAGCCGCGCCAGCAGGGGGTCTAATTTTTGCGGGCTGGCGGGGCTAGGCGGTGTTGTCATGGCCGACCAACACTCAGTTGAGCTGAGTCCTTAACCAGCTTAAGAGCTTGAGCGGACTGAACGGCTTGACAAAGTAGGCGTCAGCGCCGTGGTCCTTGCCGGCGCTGAGGTCGGTGGCCTGGCCGCGGGCGGTGACCATGGCCACGCGAATGTGCTTGAGCGTTGGATCGGACCGGATCGCGTCGAGCACCTGCAGTCCATCCATGGCGCCGGGCATCATGATGTCCAGCAACACCGCATCAGGACGCAGGCGCCGGACCGACTCAAAGGCGCTCTCGCCATCTTCGGCTTCCAGGACCTCGTAGTCGTTGCCCGCAGAAATGGCCAGCAGGCGACGCATGTCGGCATGGTCGTCAACAATCAGAATTTTTTTCATGGTGTTGGTATGCCCGTTTCAGGGGCGGTTGGGTGGGTGATCACGTGCATCAAAAAGGCGATTTCTTCGCCCGACATATCGGCGGCGCTGTCGGGCCGGGACATCAGTGAGGCCAGGTCGCGGGCATAGGCTTCGGCTTGCTGAGAGGTTGGGCAGTCGATGCATTCGGGGCGTTGCTGGGGCTCGCCGGCGGCGCCTGGGGGCAACAACAGGGTGAAGGCGGCAATGCCCTGGCGCTGGGGCCTGCCAGGTGCAGTATCAAGCGACTCGGTGCTGAGCTGCCCGCCATGCAGTTCCACGATGCGTCGGGCCAGCGGCAAGCGCAGGTCTGCATCCAGCCGCAGGCTTGGCGCTTGACGGGTGACGGGCGCTTGGGTCGAGCTGTGCCGTCTGACGCCGCTGCCGCTGGCAAAGCGGCTGTTCAGCACGACATGGCGGCCGCTCTGGCGCACCCACAGCTCGATCTGGCCGTGCGACGGTGCTCCCTGGTCCAGGCTTTCAAGCAGCGCACGCAGACCGGCGGTCAGCAGCGTGGCGTGGCCGTACAGCATGCCGTGCTGTTTGGCTGATGCGCCCGGCGCCACCATCAGCGCATAGTCGGCCCGCCGCTGCGGCATGCTGGCCAGCACGGCTTGTGTCAGCGTCATTAGCGAGAGACGCTCGCTTTGCTTGGGCAACTGCTCGCTGCGCATTGAGGACAGTTGGTCAAACACCACCAGCAAGCGGCTCAGGCGTTGCGACTGACTGGCAAGCTCGGCCCATGCTGGCGCCTGCTGCGCCATGGGTAATGCCCCGTCAAGCGCGCTGCGCCAGTGCGTGAACTCGTGCCGAATGGCTTCGCCGAGCAGGTCAAACAGGCGAGTCTGCGGCTCTGGGGCGGTGTTGGGCTGCGGCTGTCCAGTGGCGATCACCAAGGCGTAGCCCTGCGCGCCATGGCGGCACAGGTGAAGTGCGGGTGCCATGGAAGCCTCACCGCACCCGCCAAGCGGCTCGAAGGGTTCAAGCAGCTCAATGGCCACTGGGCCCGGACCGGGGTGCTTGATCTGTTGCTGAATGTGCTCGGCCAGCCCAGCTTGCGCCTTGGTGCACGCCGTGAGCCAGGGCCGTGCGGCTCGGTTGAAATCGATCACCTGGCCAGCCCGATTCAGCAGCACAACGCCGTCCTGCAAGGCATTGAGCAGCGGCATGTCGATACTCAGCGCCATGCCGCTGCCCACGGGGTCAAAGCCGCTAAGGGGTGCCGAGTGGTACGCGGTGTTCAAGTGAAGCCGGGTGTTGCGGTATACGGACTACAAAGTGTATCGAATTTTATCAATTAATGGCAATTTGGGGAACAATTTTATTGTCACTGCTTGTGCATGCAGTGCTGCGCTCCCCGTGAGGCTGATGGATTCGCCCAGCCGGTTCATTCAGGGCACCCACCCGTCATTCCCGCGCACCCACCCGTCATTCCCGCGAAAGCGGGAATCCAGGAAGTCATGGATCCCCGCTTTCGCGGGAATGACGTGGCGGGGAGCCTGCCCTCAGGCCAGTCGCCGCCCGGTCTCGGTGTCAAACCAGTTGGCGTGCGCTACGCTTACCGCCAGGCCGATGGAATCGCCCACTCGCACCGGGGTTTGTGGCGCCACCCGCACTGTGACCGGGCCGCTGGCGGTTTGCACCACCACACAGGTGTCGGCGCCGGTGGGCTCCACCAACAGCACCTGGCCGCGCCAGGGGGCATCGGCCTGCAGCTGCAGGTGCTCGGGCCGCAGGCCCAAAGTAGCCCGGGCGGTGGCCGGGCAGGGCAGCGCCAGTTGCCCACCTTCAAAGGAAAAAAGGCCTCCAGCCCCCGTGGTTATTGGGGTTCCAGCTATGAAATTCATAGTGGGTGAGCCAATGAAGGCGGCTACATAGGTGTTGGCCGGGCGGCTGTAAATGTCGTCGGGCGTGCCGATTTGTTGCAGCACGCCGTCTTTCATGACGGCAATGCGGCTGCCCAGGGTCATGGCCTCGATCTGGTCGTGCGTCACAGACACACTGGTGATGCCGATGAGCTGGTGCAGGCGTTTGATCTCGGCGCGCATCTCCACGCGCAGCTTGGCGTCCAGGTTGGACAGCGGCTCGTCAAACAAAAACAGCTGCGGGTCGCGCGCCAGGGCCCGACCCATGGCCACGCGCTGGCGCTGGCCGCCCGACAGCTGCGCCGGCCGGCGCGCCAGCAAATGCTCGATCTGCAGCATGGCGGCTACCTCGGCAATGCGTTTGGCGCGCGCGGGCTTGGGCACCTTGCGCATTTCCAGCGCAAAGCCAATGTTGTCGGCCACGCTCATGGTGGGGTAGAGCGCGTAGCTTTGGAACACCATGGCAATGTCGCGCTGCGCCGGGGCCACGCCCAGCACATTGCGCCCGGCAATGTGCAGCTCGCCTTCGCTGGGCTCTTCCAGGCCGGCGATGATGTTGAGCAGGGTGGACTTGCCGCAACCCGAGGGCCCGACCAGGATCAGAAACTCGCCCGGGGCCACGTCGATGTCGATGCGCTTGAGCACCTCCACCGCGCGCTCGCCCTTGCCAAACACCTTGCGGATGCCCGCGATCTGCACTGCTGCTGCCATTTTGACTATCCTTTCACGGCGCCGGCCGTGAGCCCTCTGACGAAATACTGGCCGGCCAGCACATAGACCAGCATGGTGGGCAGGCCTGCGATCACGGCTGCCGCCATGTCGACGTTGTAGCTTTTGACGCTGCTCGAGGTGTTGGCCATGTTGTTCAGGCCGACGGTGATCGGTTTGCTGTCGGCGCTGCTGAAGGCCACGCCGAACAGAAAGTCGTTCCAGATGTTGGTGAACTGCCAGATCAGCGTCACCATCAAAATGGGCGTGGACATGGGCAGCACGATGCGCCAGAAGATGCGCCAGAAGCCCGCGCCGTCAATGCGCGCCGCGTTGATCAGCTCTTTGGGAATGGCGGTGTAGTAATTGCGAAAGAACAGCGTGGTGCCAGCCAGCCCGGCCAGGCAGTGCACCAGCACCAACCCGCCCAGTGAGCTGGACAACCCAAGGTAACCCAGCACCTGGCTCATGGGCAGCAGCACCACCTGAAAGGGCATGAACACGCCAAACAGCATGAAACCGAACAACAACTCGCTGCCGCGAAACTTCCACAGGCTCAGCACATAGCCGTTGATGGCGCCCCAGGCGGTGGAGATCAGCACCGCCGGCACCGCCATCAGCACCGAATTCCAAAAATA
>CAMCZF010000044.1 GCA_945885775.1 Rhodoferax sp. OV413
GCACCATGACAGACACAGTACTTGAGGTGACCGGTGTTTCCAAGCGCTTCGGTGGGCTGCAGGCCCTCAGCGATGTGGGCATCCGCATTCAGCGCGGTCAGGTGTATGGCCTGATCGGCCCTAACGGTGCGGGCAAGACCACCTTTTTCAACGTGCTGACCGGTCTGTACACACCCGACAGCGGTAACTTTGCGCTGGCCGGCAAGCCGTACCAGCCAACTGCGGTGCATGAAGTGGCCAAAGCCGGCATTGCGCGCACCTTTCAGAATATTCGTTTGTTTGCAGAGATGACCGCCCTGGAGAACGTGATGGTGGGCCGCCACATCCGCACTGGGTCGGGCCTGCTGGGTGCCATTTTCCGTACCCCCAGCTTCAAAGCCGAGGAACTGGCCATTGCCTCGCGTGCGCAGGAGTTGCTGGACTACGTGGGCATCGGCCGTTTTGCCGATTACAAGGCCCGCACCCTGAGCTACGGTGATCAGCGCAGGCTGGAGATTGCACGGGCCCTGGCGACAGACCCGCAACTGATCGCTCTGGACGAGCCGGCCGCTGGCATGAACGCCACAGAGAAGGTGATGCTGCGCGAGCTGATCGACAAAATTCGCAATGACAACCGCACCATCCTGCTGATCGAGCACGATGTGAAGCTGGTCATGGGCCTGTGCGACCGGGTGACTGTGCTGGACTACGGCAAGCAGATTGCCGAAGGCACGCCTGCCGAAGTGCAAAAAAATGAAAAAGTCATCGAGGCCTATCTTGGCACGAGTTAACTCGCTCAGCGCAGCGCGCAGACCCTGTTCCCCAAGGAAACAAGCATGACAAACACTTTGCTCAAGGTTACCGGCCTCAAGGTCGCCTATGGTGGTATTCAAGCCGTCAAAGGTGTTGATTTTGAGGTGCGCGAGGGTGAGCTGGTGTCGCTGATCGGCTCCAATGGCGCCGGCAAGACCACCACCATGAAGGCCATCACCGGTAGCCTGCCGATCAACGACGGTGACATCGAGTACCTGGGCAAGAGCATTCGTGGCCAGGGCCCCTGGGACCTGGTGCGCCAGGGCCTGGCCATGGTGCCGGAAGGGCGCGGTGTGTTTGCCCGCATGAGCATCACCGAGAACCTGCAGATGGGCGCTTACATCCGCGACGACAAGGCTGGCATTCTGCAAGACATCGACAAGGTGTTCACTATTTTTCCGCGCCTGAAGGAGCGCCGCGACCAACTCGCCGGCACCATGAGCGGTGGCGAGCAGCAAATGCTGGCCATGGGCCGGGCGCTGATGAGCCGTCCCAAGGTGCTGCTGCTTGATGAGCCGTCCATGGGCCTGTCGCCCATCATGGTCGACAAGATTTTTGAGGTGGTGCGCGACGTCTACGCGCAGGGGGTGACCGTGCTGCTGGTAGAGCAAAACGCCAGCCGGGCCCTGTCTATCGCTGATCGGGGCTATGTGATGGAGTCTGGCGTGATCACCATGACGGGTGATGCCAAGACCATGCTCAAAGACCCCAAGGTGCGCGCAGCCTACCTCGGCGAGTAAGCGTTGGGCGCTTTTCGGGCCCCGACGTCTTAGATCGTCATGCCGCCATCCACGGCAAACAACTGGCCGCTGGCAAACACCGACTCGTCGCTGGCCAGGTAAACCACAATCGGCGCGATCTCAGGCGCTTGGGCCAGGCGACCCATCGGTTGCCTGGCCACAAAATCCTTGCGCGCCTGCACTGGGTCAGGGTAGCTGTTGATGCGGTCTTGCAGCGAGGGCGTGTCCACAGTGCCGGGTGCGATGGCATTGCAGCGGATGCCCTTGCCCACAAAGTCAGCTGCCACCGACTTGGTGAGCCCGACCACGGCCGCCTTGCTGCTGCCGTAGATGAAGCGGTTGGGCAGGCCCTTGAGGCTGCTGCAAACGCTGGCCATGTTGATGATGCTGCCACCGCCAGCGGCCAGCATGCCCGGCAGCACGGCCTGGATCATCCAGTACTGGGCGCGCACATTGAGGTTGAAGGCGAAGTCCCACTCGTCGTCATTGGCTTGCAGGATGCTGCCGTTGTGCACGACGCCGGCGCAATTGAACAGCACATTCAGTGGTGGCAGGCCGGCCACCAGGCTCTGGATGGCAGCCTTGTCCAGCACATCCAGCACGGCGGTGCGCACGTTGGCGACGCCGTCAAAAGCCTTCAGCAGTTGCGGGTTGAGGTCGGTGGCGATCACCTGTGCGCCTTCAGCGGCCATGGCCAGCACGCTGGCCCGGCCGATGCCCTGGCCGGCGGCGGTGACGAGCGCGGTTTTACCTTGTAGTCTCATGGGATTTTCCTGTGAAGTGATTGGTCGTAGATTTGTCGCCCGGCAATGGCCTGCCAGTCCCAGTCGATGCCCAGTCCGGGGGTGTCGGGCGGGTAGGCGTAGCCGCCTTCGACGCGGATGCGGCTGCTGGTGATGTCATCGAGCTGCGGGATGTACTCCACCCAGGCCGCGTTGGGCACGGCCGCGCACAGACTCACATGCAGCTCCATCAGGAAATGCGGGCAGACCGGTACATCAAAACCCTCGGCCAGGTGAGCCACCTTGATCCACGGCGTGATGCCGCCGATGCGGGCCACATCAGGCTGCACGATGCTGCAGGCGCCTTGCTCCAGGTACTCGCGGAACTGGGCCAGGTGGTACATCGATTCGCCCACCGCCACTGGAATGGCGGTGTGCTGGCGCAACTGGCGGTGCCCGGCCACGTCTTCAGCCGGCAGTGGCTCCTCGAGCCAGGCCAGGTCAAACGGGGCAAAAGCGGCCGCCCGGCGCACCACCTCGGGCCGGTTGAAGCCCTGGTTGGCGTCGGTCATCAGCTCAAACCCGGGGCCGACGGCCTCGCGCACCGCGGCCAGCCGCGCCACGTCCTCACTGACGTGCGGCCGGCCGATCTTGATCTTGGCACCTTTGAAGCCCTGCGCCTGGGCCTGCAGGATTTGCGCCACCAGCTCGTCGGCCCCCAGGTGCAGCCAGCCGCCCTCGGTGGTGTAGACCGGCACCCGGTGTTGCGCGCCGCCCAACAGTTGCCACAGCGGCAACTGCTGGCTGCGCGCGCGCCAGTCCCACAGCGCGGTGTCCACACAGGCCAGCGCCAGGCTGGTGATGGCGCCCACGGCGGTGGCGTGGGTGTGGAAGAACAGGTCTTTCCAGATGGCCTCGATGTGCAGCGGGTTGCGGCCGAGCAGGCGCGGCGCCAGGTGGTCGTGCAGCAGCGCCAGCACCGACGAGCCGCCGGTACCGATGGTGTAGGCGTAGCCGGTGGCCTCGATGCCGTCGCTGCAGCGCAGCGTCAGCAGGATGGTTTCCTGCGTCACGAAGGACTGGATGGCGTCGGTGCGCACCACCTTGGGCGGCAGGTTGACTTGCCGCAAGCGGATGGCGTCGATGGTGAGAGGTGTTGCCATGGCCGTGTGTGTGCTGGTGCGGCTCAGTAGTTGACGAAGCGCGGCGGGCCGACATCCACCGTGGCCATAAGGGCGTTCATGTGGCCTCGCATTTGAGCCAGCTTCAGTGCCTCGTTGCCATCCTGCAGCCACAGGTTCTCGTACTCCTCCGGGTCTGCTACGCTGTCGAAGAGCTCGGCCAGGTCATGGCCGTGGTAAAAAATGCTTTTGTACCGGCCATCGAACACCATGGAGGCGTGGCTGTGGCCGGCATGGCCCCCCATGGCGTCCCGGTATTCGCTGACCACGGCTGCCTTGTGCTGGTTGGGATCGGTCTGGCCGGTCAGAAGTGGCAGCAGAGACTTGCCCTGCATGCTGGCGGGGACTTCGAGGCCACAGGCGGCCATCAGTGTCGGGGCCACGTCAATGGTTTCGACCAGGGCGTCACTGCGCAAGTCGTTAACAAATTGCCCGGGCCAGGACATGATCAGCGGCACCCGGACCAGACCGTCAAAAAACCGGCAGCCTTTGAGGATGAGGCCGTGGTCGCCCAGCATCTCGCCATGGTCGCTCATGTAAACCACGATGGTGTTTTCGAGTTGCCCTGAGTCGCGCAGGGTCTGCATGATGCGGCCAAACTGGTCATCGATCTGTTCGATCATGGCGTAGTAATTGGCCTTGACCTCCAGCGCGTCATAGTCGTTGTGGGCTGAGGCGATCGCGTCATGGCCGTCGGCCGACACAGGCACGATGGTCTTGCGCACCCGTGGGTCTTCGGCCTGCTTGGTCTGCTGGTCGATGCCCGCAAAGGCACGCTGGCGCTCGATGTCTGACGGCCGAAACCGTGGCAGCGGCAGGTCGGCCGCCCGGTATCGTTGCAGGTATTCGGGTGGGGCATCAAAGGGGCCGTGCGGGTCGAACGGATTGACGCTGATCATCCACGGCCGGTCACGGCGCTCGGTGATGAAACGAATGGCCATCTCTGAACACCAGGTGGTCTGGTGGTATTCGCTGGCAACACCTGGCCCGCAAAAATAGTTGACGTTGGCGTACAGCTCAGTCGGGTCCACCTTCTTTTCGTGTTTCAGCCAGTTTTCGTAGTCATGGCCAAAAGCCTGGTCGGGCGTGGGGTGGTGGCTCCAATGGAAAACCCGGTAGCCGTCATCGGTGCGGACCTCGTAATGTTTGGCGGCGGCCAGGTGCAGCTTGCCCACCAGGGCGCAGTCGTAGCCGGCGTCGGCCAGCCGCTTAGTCACCAATTTTTCGTGTGCTGGAAAGTAAGCGTTGCCATTGCGGTACACGTGGTGTGACGCCGGGTAGCGGCCGGTCAGGAAGGTGGCGCGTGCCGGCGTGCAGATCGGGCTTTGGGTGTAGGCCCTGTTGAAGGCTACACCCGACGCAGCAAGAGCATCGAGCGCGTCGGTGCGAATATGGGCATTGCCCAGAGCATGAATGGTGTCCCAGCGTTGTTGGTCAGCGCAATACCACAGAATGTTGGGGCGCGTAGCGGCCATAGGTCACTACTCCGGCTTAATGTTGGCGGCCTTGACGGTACGCTCCCAGCGCCCATGCTCGCGGCCCAGCAGTTCGGCGAACTCTTGCACCGTTCCTGCCGGCACATCGCCACTTTGGGCGATCTTGTCGCGGATCTCTGGGCTTTTGAGGGCCCGCTGCAGATGCTCCGACAACTTTGCCAAGACTTCGGGCGGCGTGCCCTGCCGGCCAACAAAACCGAACCAGGCCAACGCCTCAAAATCAGTCACACCAGCCTCGGCAAATGTAGGAAGTGCGGCCAGTGCAGGCGTGCGCTTGAGTGAACTGGCTCCGAGGGCGATTAATTTGCCACTCTTGATGTGTGCATTGACCTCGATCGGCGACAGAAATGAACTGTTGACATGACCGGCCAGCAGGTCGGCCAGTGCGGGCCCGCCGCCCTTGTAAGGCACATGCATCAGGTCGATGCCGGCCTGCTGCTTGAACAACTCGCCGATCAGGTGTGGCAGACTGCCGCCGCCCGGCGTCGCGTAAGAAATCTGGCCGGGTTTGGACTTGGACAGCTTGAGAAAATCAGCCATCGTATTGACACCCAGCGCCGGGTTGACCACGAGAAGCGTCGGCGTGGTCTGCAGCAGCCCTAAGGGGACAAAATCCTTCCGCACGTCATAGCTCAGCTTGGGGTAGACGTACTGGGTGATCACGTAGGGTGCGGCCGCCATCAGTATGGTGTAGCCGTCAGCTGGCGTTTTTGCAGCCTCTGCAATACCGATGGTGCTCGCGGCGCCGGGCTTGTTGTCAACGAGGAAGGGCTGGCCCAACTGATCGCTCATTTTCTGGGCCACTGTTCGGGCCAAGGCGTCGGAGGCACCGCCCGGAGGGAATGGGACAATCACCCGCACTGGTTTGCTGGGCCAGGTTTGCGCTGATACCCCCGTGACAAGCAGCGTCAGCAAGCCAGCCGTGAAGGCTTGGACCAGAAATTTGAAGTTGACGCTTGGTACGGGTCTCATCGGTGATCTCCTAGGGCTGTTTAAAAAGCCGGTTCCAAGTCACGGGGTATTAGGGTTCAACCCGATGGCCGGCGGTCGGATAACTGCGATCATAAATTGGTCTGACCACCTGTCCCATCCACGTTAACCCTGTAACCCCTGCTGCCATGCCGCTGCCAACCATCGAGCCACAACGCCTGTACCGCCAGATCGCGGAACAGTTGCGTCTGCGCATGGGCCAGAGCGAGTTTGCGGCGGGCTCGCGCTTGCCGGCCGAGCGTGACCTGGCCAAGCAACTGGGTGTGAGCCGGCCCACGGTGCGCGAAGCCCTGATTGCGCTGGAGGTAGAGGGCTGGGTCGAGGTGCGCTCTGGCTCAGGTGTCTACGTGCGTGAGCGTGCGGTGAGCCAACGCACCGTGCCCACCGATCCGCTGCCGCCCGAATGGGGGCCCTTGGAGCTGATCCGGGCCAGGCGTGTGGTCGAGGGTGAAACCGCCGCGCTGGCTGCCATCCAGGCCAAGCGGCGCGACATTGCCGCCATGCGCCAGGCCATCGACAGCATGGCGCAGGATTCCGAGCAGGGTCTGGCCCCGCTGGCTGGCGACCGCGCCTTTCACACCGCCATCGTGCAGGCCTGCGGCAATGGCGTGCTGGTGGAGACCGTGCAGACTTTTTGGGATTCGCGCCATGGCCCGGTGCATGAGCGCCTGGGTGGCCATTTTGAGACGGTGCCGTCCTGGCGTGCCGCGATGCAGGAACATGAGGCTGTACTCGCCGCCATCCGAAGCCGTGACCCAGCAGCTGCCCGTGATGCCATGCACTGCCACATGGACAAATCCCATGCCCGATTCAGTGCGAGCTGGCGCCGCACCCGAAAGTAAGTGTCAGTAGCCCAGCTGTTTTTCACAACCCTTCAACAACCCAAGGAGACTCTCATGACAAAACGTTTCGCTCTCAAAGCCCTCGCCGCCGGTGCCGCACTGGCACTGAGCCTGGGCGCCGCCAGCCTGGCGCAGGCCCAGACCAAGCTCAAGTGGGCCCACGTCTACGAGACATCCGAGGCCTACCACACTCAGTCGTTGTGGGCCGCAGAAGAAATCAAGAAGCGCAGCAACGGCAAGTTTGACATCCAGGTCTTCCCGGCGTCCACCCTGGGGAAGGAAACTGACATCAACCAGGGCCTGCAGCTGGGCACGGTGGACATGATCATCAGCGGTCCATCGTTTGCGGCGCGCAGCTACCCGCGCTTTGGCATTGCTTACTACCCCTTCATCTTCCGTGATGGCGACCACCTGCTGGCTTACGCCAGGAGTGCCGTGTTCAAGGAAATGGTCGATGAATTCCGGGCCAAGACCGGCATCCAGGTGACCGCTTACACCTACTACGGCGCGCGCCACACCACGGCCCAAAAAGCATTCACCAACTGCGAAGGCATGAAGGGCATCAAGATCCGCGTGCCCGACGTGCCGGCCTACACCGCCACGCCCAAGGCCTGCGGTGCCAATCCGACCCCCATCGCCTTTGCCGAGGTCTATCTGGCCCTGCAGAATGGCACGGTTGAAGCACAGGAGAACCCGCTGACCACCATCGAGGCCAAGAAGTTCTTCGAGGTGCAAAAGGCCATCATGCTGACCGGCCATATCGTCGACGGCCTGACAACCCAGATAGCGCCGCACGTCTGGAACAAGCTGACAGATGCCGAGAAGACCCTGTTCACCGACGTCACGCGCGAAGCAGCAGCCCGTGCCACCGCCGATATCAAAAAGCGTGAGGGCGAGTTGGTCGAAGAGTTCCGCAAGAAAGGCCTGCAGGTGGTCAATGTGGACCGCAAGAGCTTCCAGGACGCGGTCCTGAAAAACTCGCCGCTTGAGTCCATGGGCTTTACCCGGGCCGACTTTGACAAGATCCAGGCCGCCCGCTGATGGACATTGACGCCGGCCCCAAAGTCATGGGGGATGACGGACAGTTCCACGCAGCCGACGAGGCGGTGGACTTGTCCGGCACGCCGGTAGAGGCCTGGGTGGCCCTGGCGCTCTTTTGGGCGCTGGGGCTGACCGTGTTCTACCCGTTCTTCACGCGCTATGTGCTGAACAACTCGGCATCCTGGACTGAAGAGATCGCGCGTTACCTGCTGATTGGTACGGTGTTCGTTGGCGCCACCATTGGCGTGGCCAAGAACAACCACATTCAGGTCGACTTTTTTTACCGTTTTATGCCCCGGCCCTTGTCCCGCGCCATGGGCCTGCTGGTGGATGTGATGCGTATCGTATTCTTTGGCCTGGCTGTGGTGATGAGCTGGCAAATGATGCAAAAACTCGGTAGCTACAAGATGACCGTGATTGACCTGCCCATGAACATCGTGTACGGGGTGGTCATGCTCGGCTTTGCCGCCATGTTTGTGCGCTCTTTTTGGGTGCTGCGGGTGCACTGGCGGCGTGGCTACTGTGTGCTAGAGCGGCCCGAGAGCACGATGGACGACCGTTAGAAGAACACCATGCTCAAAATTATCTTTCTCATCCTCATGTCGGGCGGCATTCCGGTGGCTATTGCCATGGCCGGTGCCTCGCTGATCTACCTGTTCTGGCAGGACACCACGCCGCCCTTTGTGGTGATTCACCGCATGGTCAGCGGCATTGACAGTTTTCCGCTGCTGGCGGTGCCCTTTTTCATCCTGGCTGGCAACTTGATGAACAACGCTGGCATCACCAACCGCATTTACAACTATGCCTTGGCGCTGGTTGGCTGGCTCAAGGGTGGCCTGGGCCATGTGAACGTGCTGGGCTCAGTGATTTTTGCCGGCATGAGCGGCACCGCCATTGCCGATGCTGCTGGCCTCGGCACCATTGAGATTAAGGCCATGAAAGACCATGGCTACGACACCGAGTTTGCGGTGGGTGTCACGGCCGCTTCGGCCACGCTGGGCCCCATCATCCCGCCGAGCCTGCCCTTTGTGATCTACGGCATGATGGCCAATGTGAGCGTTGGCGCGCTGTTTCTGGCGGGCATCCTGCCGGGCCTGATGATGGCGCTGTTGATGATGCTCACAGTAGCCTACTTTGCCCACAAGAACGGCTGGGGCTCAGACATCAAGTTCGAGTGGCCCCGGGTCATCAAGGCGCTGGCTGAAACTGCGGTGGTGGTGGGCTGGCCGCTGGCGCTGTGGGTGCTGATCACCAAGCTCGGCTTTCCGCCGCAGGTCACGGTGTTTGCCGGGCTGGTTGTGCTGTTTGCCGCCGACCGTTTCTTCAACTTTCAGGCGGTGCTGCCCATCATGACGCCGGTGCTGCTGATTGGCGGTATGACGACCGGCATCTTCACCCCGACTGAAGGCGCCATTGCCGCCTGCGTCTGGGCCATGGTGTTGGGCCTGGGCTGGTACAAGACCCTGTCCTGGACCATGTTCGTCAAGGTCTGCCTGGACACGGTGGAGACCACGGCCACGGTGCTGTTCATTGTGGCGGCCGCCAGTATCTTTGGCTGGATGCTCACCGCAACGGGTGTGACCACCGCCATTGCGAGCTGGGTATTGGCCTTCACCAAAGAGCCCTGGGTGTTCCTGCTGATTGCCAACCTGTTGATGCTGTTTGTGGGCTGCTTTCTGGAGCCCACTGCCGCCATCACCATCCTGGTGCCTATTCTGGTGCCCATCTGCCAGAAGCTCGGCATTGACCTGGTTCACTTCGGTCTGGTGATGGTGCTCAACCTGATGATCGGCCTCTTGCACCCGCCCATGGGCATGGTCCTGTTTGTGCTGGCTCGGGTGGCCAAGCTGTCGGTCGAGCGAACCACCATGGCCATCCTGCCCTGGCTGGTACCACTGCTGGGCTCCCTCGCCATCATCACTTACTTTCCCAATGTGGTGCTGTGGCTGCCCCGGCAGTTTTACTGAAATCCCCAACTAGGGCTGACATGAACCCGTTTATCCGACTCCACCCTTCTGACGATGTCCTGATAGCCCGCAGCCAGTTGGTGGGCGGCACCACAGTCGAGGGCGTGACGGCCCGTGGTTTGATTCCGGCCGGCCACAAGATTGCCGGCCGCGCCATCGTCACGGGTGATCCGGTGCGGCGCTACAACCAGATCATTGGTTTTGCCAGTCGGCCGATTGCCGCCGGGGAGCATGTGCACACGCACAACCTGTGGATGGGCGAGGGCAAGGGCAGCTTTGCCCGTGACTACGCGATTGGCGCCGACCTCAAGCCCGAGCCAGCCCGCCTGGATGCCAGCTTTATGGGCTACCGGCGCAGCGATGGCCGGGTGGCAACGCGCAACTACATCGGCGTGCTGTCCTCCGTCAATTGCTCGGCCACGGCGGCGCGGGCCATTGCCGATCAATTTTCAAGGCAAAACCACCCGGAGGCCCTGGCCGATTTCCCTCATGTGGATGGGGTGGTGGCCCTGACCCATGGCTCGGGCTGCGGCATGGACAGCGAAGGCCTGGGTTTAAAGGTGCTGCAGCGCACCCTTGCCGGCTACGCGACACACGCCAACTTTTGCGCGGTGCTGGTCGTGGGGCTGGGCTGCGAGTCGAACCAGATCAACGCCTGGCTGGCCCGGAGCAGCCTGCGCGAGGGCGACACGCTGCGGGTGTTCAATATCCAGGACACCGGCGGCACGCGCAAGACGGTGGACAAGGGCGTGGCCCTGATCCGCGACATGTTGCCGGCGGCCAATCAGGCACAGCGCGAGCCGTGCAGCGCGGCCCACATCAGCATCGGCCTGCAGTGCGGTGGCTCGGATGGCTACAGCGGCATCAGCGCCAACCCGGCGCTCGGCGTGGCGGTGGACCTGCTGGTGGCGCACGGCGGCACCGCCATCCTGTCGGAAACCCCTGAGATTTATGGCGCAGAGCACCTGCTGACCCGGCGCGCCGTGTCGCCTGCGGTGGCGCACAAGCTGATCGAGCGCATCAAATGGTGGGAGAACTACACCGCCATCAACAATGGCGAGTTGAACAACAACCCCTCGCCCGGCAACAAGGCCGGCGGCCTGACCACCATTCTGGAAAAATCCCTGGGCGCGGTGGCCAAGGGCGGTACCAGCAACCTGCAGGCGGTGTATGAGTACGCCGAAACCGTGCTGGCTAAGGGCTTCGTCTACATGGACACCCCGGGCTACGACCCGGTCAGCGCCACCGGTCAGGTCGCCGGCGGCGCCAACATGATCTGCTTCACCACAGGGCGTGGTTCTGCCTATGGTTGCGCCCCTTCGCCCTCGCTCAAATTGGCCACCAATACCCGCTTGTGGGAGCGCCAGGAAGAGGACATGGACATCAACTGCGGCGACATCGTCGACGGCAGCGTGTCGATTGCCGAGAAAGGCCAGCAGATTTTTGAGCTGGTGCTGGCTACGGCATCCGGGAATTTGAGCAAGAGCGAGCACCACGGCTACGGTCAGAATGAATTTGTGCCCTGGCAACTCGGCGCCGTCATGTAAACCAAAATATATGTCAAAAATGCTCGCAGCCCTTGCGCTGCAACAGTCTGTAGCTACTATTTTGGTAGCGGCCGGCAGTTCAGAAACTGAGGCCGATACGGTGGCTGCCAACCTGGTGATGGCCAACCTGAGCGGCCACGACTCTCACGGCGTGGGCATGTTGCCGCGCTACGTGGATGCGGTGCTGGAAGGTGGCCTCAAGCCCAACGCGGCTGCCCGAGTCACCGCAGACATCGGCAGCATGCTGGCGCTCGACGGGCGGCGCGGCTACGGCCAGGTGGTGGGCGAGCAGGCTATGCAGATGGCGATTGAACGCGCCCAGACGCATGGCAGCTGCATCATGTCGCTGGCCCAGGCGCACCACCTGGGGCGCATCGGGCATTTCGCCGAGATGGCGGTGGCGCAGGGCCTGGTGTCGCTGCACTTTGTCAACGTGTTGTCGCGCGCCGTGGTGGCGCCCTGGGGTGGCGCCGACGGTCGGTTTGGCACAAACCCCTGCTGCATCGGCATCCCCTTGGCCGGCCGGGCCGGCAGCACAGGCCGTGCTGAGGCGGGTGCCCATTTCATCCTGGACTTTGCCACCAGCCGGGTGGCGCAGGGCAAGATGCGGGTGGCTTACAACCAGGGCCAGCAGGTGGCACCGGGTACCCTGATTGACGAACGTGGCAAGCCCACAACCAACCCGGGCGTGGTGGTGGTGCCGCAGGGTAATGGCCTGCTGGGTGCCCTGCTGACCTTTGGCGAGCACAAGGGATTTGGCCTGGCGGTGGCTTGTGAGCTGTTGGGCGGCGCGCTCAGTGGCAACGGCACATGGCATGACGCCCAGGCCACGCCGGTGCGCGCGGTGGTGAACGGCATGCTCAGCATCCTGATTGACCCGGCCAGGCTGGGTACCCAAGCCAGTTTTGAGCAGGAGGCGCTGGCCTTCGTCAATTGGGTCCAGGCCTCACCGGCTGGCCCAGACGGGGAGGGCGTGCAGATTGCCGGTGACCCTGAGCGCACCGCGCGGGCGCAGCGGCAGCGCGACGGCATTGTGGTGGACGACCAGACCTGGCAAGAAATTCTGGATGCCGGGCGCAAGGTCGGCGTGGTGCTGACATGCTGAGCAGCGCCAGCCTACCCGGTCTGGCGGCCCACGGCGTGGCAGTACCAGCCTACCCGCGCGACGGCGCCCCCGGTGTGGTGCACCTGGGCCTGGGCGCCTTCCACCGGGCCCACCAAGCGCTGGTCTTTGACCGGCTGCTGGCCGAGGGTGACCGACGTTGGGGCGTGCTGGGCGTGGCCATGCGCCAGCCCGCTCTGGCGCAGGCCTTGGCTGCGCAAGACCATTTGTATTCGGTGCAGACCGCCAGCGCGCAAGAGCGCAGCTGGCGGGTCAGTGGCGCCCTCTGGCACAGCTGCGTGGCCAGCGAATCGCCCCACACCGTGGTGCAGGCCATGGCGGCGGCCAGCACGCGCTGGGTCACGCTCACCGTCACGGAAAAAGCCTACACCCCGGCCCTGGCCGCCCTGCTGGTGCAGGGTCTGCGCGCGCGTCGTGCCGCTGGGCTGGGCGGCCTCACGGTGGCCAGCTGCGACAACCTGTCGGGCAATGGCCGCCAATTGCGCGCTCTGTGCCTGGCCGCCGCCAATGACCCTGCCAATGACTCTGCCCGTGGATCAGAAGACGGTCTGGCCGACTGGATCGCCGCCCACTGCGCCTTCCCCAACAGCATGGTGGACCGCATCGTGCCGGCAGCCTCCAGCGTCACTAGCGCCGAGGCCGCGCAAGCGCTTGGCGTGCCGGACCAGGCCGCGCTGCGGACCGAGGCGTTTTGGGAGTGGGTGATCGAGCGCAATTTTGTGGACGACACCGACGCCGCCACCCTGAGTGCGGTGGGTGTGCAGGTGGTAGACGAGGTGGCACCGTTTGAAGAAGCCAAGCTGCGCCTGCTCAACGGCAGCCATTCGGCCATGGCTTGCATTGGCGCACTGGCCCGCCTGCCGGTCATCAGTAATTGCATCGCCCAACCCGCCGTCTACCAATTGGTGCACGGGCTGATGAGCCATGAGCTCGGACCATTGCTGCGCCGACCAGACTGGCCTGATTACCGCGACGCCCTGCTGCAGCGTTTTGCCAACCCCACCTTGCAGCACAGCGTGCATCAGATTGCCACCGACAGCTCACAAAAGATCAGCCAACGCTGGGTGCCCTCGGCCTTGGCTGCGCTGCAGGCCGGCCTGCCCGTGGAGCGACTGGCCTTTGCCGCTGCCTGTTGGTTGCGCTACTGCCGTGGCGTGGACGAGCAGGGCCGCGCCTACGTGCTGGCCGACCCTTTGTCCGAGAGCCTGATGGCGCTGGCGCGCGCCGCTGGCGACGACCTGGACACCCTGGTCGCCACCCTGGGCTGCCTGCCTGCCGTATGGGGCGAGGCGCTGCCGGCCCACCCAGGCTGGCTGCCTCGCGTTCGGCACTGGCTTGGGCGGGTTCAGGCCAAGGGTGTGTTGGTGAGTGCTGACGCTGTTCGCTGAGGGTTGGCGGGGCCGGCGTGCCTGGCTGGTCCAGGCCATCAAGCCTGACTCCCCTGTCCCGTTATACCCGCCCCCGATCAGGTCGAGTGCAGTCTGCTGCGGGAATCCAGTAAGTCATGGATCCCCGGTCATTTCGGGGATGGCGGGTTTGGATCGCCAGGTCGCCAAGGTGGTGGCGTGCTGAGTGATGGGTCGGCGTGTGGTGAACTCCCGCTCAATCCAAGGCCAGCTTGTAGACCTTTTGGGTCGAGCCCATCACAAAATACATGATGCTTCCGCTGACCATCACCTGCCCTGGCGGGGTTTCCAAGCGCAGGCTTGATTTTTTGGTGCTCGCGTTCCAGCTGTAGATCTTGCCTGCTTCACCAAATACCACCTGGCCACCTCCCACCGCATACAGGTTGACCCCTGCGAGGCTGGAGATGGTCGACACCTCATCACTGCCCGAGATCGCTTTGAGCCCGGTGACCGTGGTCACTGTGCCCCCTAGGCGCCCACTGCTGGTTGAGGTGCTGGTTTCAAGCCAAGCGGTTACACCGTCCCGCGATAGATGGTTACCTGCACTCGATGTCAGCGTGGAGACGGCGCCCCCGCTGGCCGACTGCGACAGCAGTTTGGTCGGCCCGTCGCCAGCTGTTAAGGTTTGCTGCCAGACCACCCGCAGTCCATCGGTTTTAGGGTAGATGTTCCGTGCGCCGCTACTACTGAGTTGGGTTGAGGTGTTGCTCGTGGAAGACCATCGGTAGACATCAAAGGTCGAGGCCGTTCCCGAGCCGCCGGTTTGGGCACCATAGAAAAATACGACATTCCCGCTGGAATCTACAAAAAAGTCGTACTCAGTGTTGATGAGGTAGTTGGCACCGCTTGGCTGGGTGATGGTGCTGTAGGTGCCATTGGCAACCCGATAAAGGGTGAATGTGCCAGGATTGCTGCCAGCTGCATTTATCCAGATCACATTGCCGCTATGTGCCCTGGGGTACTGCTCGTACGCCCGCCCACCCCCGACCTTGCTGCTGACCGCATTCGGGTTGTTGCTGGACAGGTTGGTTTTGAGACCGCTCGGGCTCCATTGGTAGATGCAAACCAACGGGCAATCGGCGTAGCCAGTGCCGGTTGAGCCCAGGAATCCACCTTCGACGTAGACATAGCCGCCATCCATGGCCCAGTTGTACAGATGGGGGATGCCGCTGGCACCTTGCAGGGTGACTTCGGTCGCAGCTGTGGTGTTGCGCACCCGGTAACTGCCGTCTTCAGCCTTGTAAAGTAGCTGCGCAGGGTTGGCCTCATCCACCTTGATAAGTTGGCCCCCAGCGCCCAGGTCAAACAACGGTGTGTAAGCCAAGGCCGCACTCGAGGTGACTGAGATCGTGCGCTGCAAGACGGTGACGGCTTTGCTGCTGTCGGTAGCCCGCAGCGTCAGGGTGTAGGGGCCTGCGGCCAGGCTGGTCAAATCCATGGTGCCGGTAAAACTCGAATCGGTGGTGCTCAAAAATTGATAGTCACGCAGGGATGCGGTGACGGTCACCGCACCGGCCTTGTCGCTTGTGCTGGTGCCGCTCACCCGAAGGATGCCATTGACCAATGCGCCGTCGCCAGGGCTGCTCAGGGTCAGCAGGGGCAGGTTAGCGATGGGCACCTGCACGGTCTGGCTTTTGCGTGCCCCTTTCTTGTCAATCGCAGTGATGACCATGCTGTGGCTGCCAGAACCCGCTGTTGCCGCGTTCACGTTGAAGCGAAACAGGTTGTTGCCGTTGCAATAGCGCGAGCAGGCATTGGGCTCGGTCAGCGAAGTGGCTGTGGCGCCATCAAAGGCGGCCTCAACCCGGGCGACGCCGTACTCCGAGCTTGCGCTGACATCGATGTTGATGGTGCCGGTGGTGCCGTTTACCGTGGCACTCAGGGCCAGGTTGGAGTTGGCCACGCTGATATTGCGCCGCACTTCGGTGAAAGAATCGGTTGCCAATTGGATTTTGGCCATCACCAAATGGGTGTTGTTGGTCTCGGTGCTGGTGTTCCAGGTGAACGGGTTGCCCACGCCGCTCGTTGATGTGCCGATAAGCCGCAGATCAGAATACCAAGCCACCGACTGATACGTCAGGCCCCCGCCAATGGACAACTGCACCGAGCCCGAGGCGGGTTCGTCCACGCTCACCTCAATGGTCGGGGTGCTGGTGGGCACCGTGCCAGCAACTGTGCTTTGTTTTTGCGGGGTCATGAGGATGACCGAAGTGGACGACGCCACCGCTTCCACACGGTAGACGGCGTTACTGGTCAATACCCGCTGCCAGCTCAGAACGCTGTTGCTGCCAAGCGCACCCATAACACTCTCCAGCAGGGTAAAGCTGCCATCGGTGTTCTGCGATTTGATGTCGTAGCGGGTGGGAACGGGAAAGCTGTCGTTCCAGCGCAGGGTCAGGGTGTTGGAGGCCATGTCAAGCTGAGATGTCAGGTTGGCAGCAGCGGCATAAAGTTGCAAGGCGCTGACGCTGACACTGCCGACGATCACCGTCTTGGCGGCGTTGGCGTCAAGGGCCTCCTTGATGGCCGGTAGGCGGGTCAGCACCTCGGTGCTGACGCTGCTGCTCACCTGCTGGAGTTTTTGGCTGCGGGTGAATGCTGGGTTGGATGCCTCCACGGTTTTAGCCACCTCTGCCATCGCAGAGGCAATGTTGTGCATTTTTTGGTAGTCGGGGTTACTGGCTTTGGCGCTGACGTAGTTCTTGTAAACATCAACAGCCGCAAGCCCCAAATCACTTTTTACCGCAGTCTCCGCTTGGCTCAGGGTCTGCCCGGCGGCCACTTTGGCCACCACGCTGGTGGTGATGGGCGAGACCACCTCTGGCTTGCCGGGTGGGGCGAGCATGGTAAAGCTTTTGGTGAGCGCAACGCCGGGGTTGTCTTGGTCAACCGTCTGTCCGGCTATGGCAGATACGACCACGCTGTGGGCCGCGATTTGCGCCGCAGTGGCACTCAGGGCAAAGCCGCCAGCGCTGTCTGTCATCGCCATCGGTTCGCCATCTTGGTAGTTGCCGTCGTCATTCAAATCCAAAAACGCGCGGGCGCCTTTGAGGTAACCGTCCATGGCAACGCCGTTGATGGTGATTGGCGCAGGCGCAGGGTTGACAACTGGGTCGGCGGTCAGCGATCCCCCCGTTCCAGCGGGCTGGCCAGGACTGGTGCCTGACCCTCCGCCGCAGGCAACCACGCAAAGCAAAAGCGCCGGGATGAGGAATAGGTCGTTCTTCATGTGCTTTTGTCCTGGGTTACGGTTTATTCGGCTTTACTTTGCCTTGTTTTAACAAGTCCCATGGTACGCCCCAGTGAGGCTCACCAGGTGAGCCTTGCTTATTGATCTTTGAGATATCTCACAGGCTCGCTGTGGGTTTGGCTCGGGTTAAGTGTCTGGTTTAACCATGCGCAAGGCTGCGCCACTGGCTCGGGCGTATTCAGGCTGAGGGTGTGTTGGCCAGCGCTTCCCTCATCTGACCCCTTATTGGTCCGGGCTACGACTGAGCGTCAGGTCGGTGATGACACCCATGTCCAGTGCGGTGACGGCAAGCGTGCTGCACCCCAGGGGGCGTGATTGCTCCCGTCCGACACAGTTGAACGTTTTTTCGGTGCGAAAGAACGTCCGGGTCTGGGGGTGCATGAACGCGACCATGCCTGTGTTGAGTTCGATGTTGATCCAGCGTTGCACCAGTTCACGATCAGCTTTACCGTCTGAGAACTTGATGATCCATTCCAGCAAACCGAAGCGCTCGACCAGTGCGCGGTTGAGTTGGCCTTTGGCGTCGTAGTGGCCGTGAAAGCCCACGAAGGTGCGTTCCAAACTGAAGTCATTGGAAAAACGACGCTCCTTGCCGCCCAGGAACATGCGCGAGCAGGAAGAGACGCAGTGACCAGAGACGACGGTGGACAAACCCTTCTCGCGAATGAGTTCCCCGATCCGGTAGCCGGAGTCCACGTGGCCACCCCAAGAATTGCGCAGCACCACGGTGCCGATGCCCGGGTTGGCCGCCAGGGCCTCCTTGAACCTCTGGATATCGCCCTGAACCACAGGGCCAGACAGGATCAGCGTGTCGTCGACAACTTTCGCCTCCATGGCCGGAGTGGTGGCGTGCGTGAAGGCCAGACTGGAAATCCAAAAAACAGTTCGAAATAGCATCCTAATGACGTCCTCGACAAAATCCCTGTTGAACGCAACCGACAAACTGGAATGAGGGCTCGCGGGTCAATGCGGGGGGGAGCCATTGAGGCTGCTGCCAACCGTCAAAACCATCTAATGGAGTTTCTCAAATTATGCTCTGCCCGACAGGCACCTTGGTAAAGATGCTGCGGCGTTCGCTGTATTGGCCGGGGGCGTACCGTGGCCGCTGACGTGGCGCTGCAGCACCTCAAAACTAGTCGTGGCGGCAGCCGTCGATCTGCACCAACTCGCCCAAGCGGGCCCGTCTGGGCCTGGGGCTGGGCCGCCACCGCCTGGCTGACCTACCCATCAACGTCCCGCTTGCTTACCGCCAATCGCTGCGCCCCCTTCTCGCTTATCAAGACCGCTCCATCAACCACCAGACACCCCTTCGAATATCAAAGTGGACATGACTACTTTGGACTCCCACATTAACTTATGCATACATAAATGCATATACTTCTGCAAATGGAATTCACGTGAAACGTCATCAAAAACGACACCAACATACGCGAGCGTGGTCTGCCTCTTTTGACTGCGCGGGTCATGTTTGATGCGGAAATGATGGTGCGAGAAGACACGCGCAAGGCTTACCCAGAGCCGCGATTCATTGGGTACAACAGGATTGAAGGACGCTTGATGGTGGTGGTGTTTTGCTGCCCCACGCCACAGCGCACGCACATTATTTCTTTCAGAAAGGCCAACGACCG
>CAMCZF010000045.1 GCA_945885775.1 Rhodoferax sp. OV413
GCCCTGGCTACGCGCAAATTCCGCAGCACTGCGCCCAAGGCCAAAGCCACGGTGGTGCAGGACGGTGCCAAGACCCCGGGCAAAGTGGCCATCTTCGCCACCTGCTACATCAATTACAACGAGCCGGGCATTGGCCACGACCTGCTCAAGATCCTTGACCACAATGACGTGCCCTATGTGATCGTCGAGAAAGAAAAATGCTGTGGCATGCCCAAGCTTGAACTGGGCGATCTGGAGTCAGTCAATGCCAGCAAGGAGGCCAACATCCCGGTGCTGGCCCGTTACGCCCGCGAAGGCTATGCCATTTTGGCCGCCGTACCCAGCTGCGCTCTGATGTTCAAGCAAGAAATTCCGCTGATGTACCCCGAAGAGGCTGACGTGCAGCTGGTCAAGGACGCGGTGTGGGACCCGTTTCAGTACCTGATGCAGCGCAAGCGCGACGGCCTGCTCAAGACCGAGTTCAGCACTCCCTTGGGTAACGTCAGCTACCAGATTCCCTGCCATGGCAGGGTGCAGAACATCGGCAAGAAAACCGAGGAAATGCTCAAGATGATCCCGGGCACTACCATTAACACGGTAGAACGCTGCTCCGGCCATGCTGGCACCTTTGGCGTGAAAAAGGCCTTTCACGAACAGGCCATGAAAATCGGCAAGCCGGTGTTCAAAGCCATGGCCACCATGAAAGACGGCAGCAAGCCGGATTACATCAGCTCTGATTGCCCGCTAGGCGGTCACCACATCGCCCAAGGCTTTGAAGTCAACGGCCTGGGCGCGCCAGAACTGCAGCACCCGCTGTCACTGGTGCGCCAGGCTTACGGTTTGAAATGAGGACACCATGCAACTGACTGGACACATCACCCCCGACAACCTGATGTCGCTGGAGGCTTACACCAAGTACCGCAAGGCCAACAAGCCGGCCGTCATCGCCCACCGCAAGCTGCGCAGCGTGACGCTGGGTGAGCACATCAACCTGCAGTTTGAGAGCGAGACCACCATCCGTTACCAGATCCAGGAGATGCTGCGCATCGAGAAGGTGTTCGAAGAAGAAGGCATCCTGCAGGAAATCGAGGCCTACGCCCCGCTGGTGCCGGACGGCAGCAACTGGAAAGCCACCATGATGATTGAGTACCCCGACGTCAATGAGCGCAAGCGCGAGCTGGCGCGCTTGATCGGGGTGGAAGACCACATGTTTGTCGAGGTGGAGGGCCAGCCGCGCGTGTATGCCATCGCCGACGAAGATCTGGACCGCGAAAACGACGAAAAAACCTCGGCCGTGCATTTTGTGCGCTTCGAGCTGACACCGGCCATGTGCGCGGCGGTCAAGGCTGGTGCCAGCGTGAAAATGGGCTGCGACCACACCAACTACCCAGCTCACCTGAGCGTGGCGCCCGAGACGCTGGCCTCGCTGGCCGGCGATCTAAGCTAAGGCCGGCGGCAGCCAACGGGCCAGCATGGCCTTGAGCTCCCGGGCATGAAACGGCTTGGCCAAAAAATCGTTCATGCCGGCTTCCAGGCACATGGCCCGGTCCGAGTTCATCACATTGGCGGTCATGGCAATGATGGGTGCACCGGCTGACAGGCCGGCGTCGGCTCCAAGGTGCCGGGTCGCTTCCAGTCCATCCATGTCGGGCATCTGGATGTCCATCAGGATCAGCTGATAAGCCGTTTCGCGGGCCATCCGAACCGCCTCGACGCCGTTAGGTGCGATGTCAACCGTGTGGCCCAGCCCCTCCAGAATGAGGGACGCCAATTTTTGATTCACCAGGTTGTCTTCGGCCAGCAGCAGGTGCGCTGATTTGGGTGGGGGCTCAGCCTCGTGCGCCAGGGGCAGTGGTTCCGGAATGGGCGCTGCCACAGTGACCGGTGCCAGCGGCAGTGAGAAACTGAACCAGCTGCCATGACCGGGCGTACTCTTGACCTCGATCAGGCCACCCATGCCAGTGACCATGCCCTGGCTGATCACCAGCCCAAGCCCAGTGCCCCCAAAACGCCGGGTCGTTGAAGTGTCCGCCTGACTGAAACTGGTGAACAGCCGCCCGATCGCCTCCTGTGAGATGCCAATGCCGGTGTCAATGACATCGAACTGCAGGCCCGTGCTCAGCCGGTGCACTTTGAGCTGCACCTGCCCTTTGAGGGTAAATTTGATGCCGTTGCTCACCAGATTGAGTAACACTTGGCGCAAGCGCGTGCTGTCCCCCAAAAAGTGGCCAGCTGCGTCGTCATCAATGTGAGCGACCAGGCCCACCTTTTTTGCCTGCGCCTTGAACTGCAGCAGGTCGCACACGTCTTTCACCAGCTCGGGCACCGAGAAGGGCGTAGCCTCAAACTCCATGCGCCCGGCGTCAATCTTGGAGATGTCCAGGATGTCGTTGATGATGGTCAGCAGCGATTCCGACGAGGCCAGCAGGTGTTTCGCCAGGACCTGTTCAGCCGGGGGCAGTTTGCCGGCAACCAGCAACTCGCTCATGCCCAGAATGCCATTCATGGGTGTGCGTATTTCGTGGCTCATGTTGGCCAGGAATTGCGATTTCACCTGGCTGGCTTTTTCAGCAATGGCGCGTGCCTGTGCGTTCTCATCGGCCAAACGGTAGAGGTCAGTTTCATTGCTGCGCTGCACTGCTATCAGCCGAGTGCCCAACAGCACAAGTACCGCCAGCAAGGCAAACAGGGTAGGGACCAACCACAGCAGCAAACGCTGGAGTTCCCGCTCCGTCAAGGTGATGGCGCTGGTGCGGTCGGCATAGATTTCTGCCACCGCCTCTACGCCCTGGCCACCGCGAATCGGCACATAGGATGCCACCAAATTACGGTCGTAAATGTCGCCGTCGAAAGCTGCAAACGTGCCGCGGAAAATCAATTCACTGGCCACTCGCCCGCCCAGAGCGAGCATAAAACCTGCATTGGTCGATTTGTCCTCACCAATCTGCCGGGCGTCAGACGAATAGACGGTGAGCCCGTTGACATCGTAAATCTTGACCTTGACGACATCGGTGAAACTGTTGAAGCGCCGCACTAAGGCGTCGATCTCGGCCAAGCGGCTGTTTTGGCGAATGGCCTCAACGCTGCTGCCCTGCGGCGGCAGCATGGGGCGCAAGCGCTCCCAGTTTTCGTTGACGAAGACGCGGGTCAGCGCCTGGTTGGCTGCTGCCGTGGATTGCTCGACGCTCAGCTGCAGACTTCGCTGGACCAACGTCAGCACCAGGGCCAGCAAGGCCAAGACAATGGCGGACCCGATCAAAGAGAGATACAGCAGGGGTCGCCGCATGAGCTGCTTACCGATGCTGTTCAGTGTATTTTTCATGGCTTGGAAACAGGGCGATCCCGGCTCACGCCGCCGGGCGATCGGTCAGGCAAACGACATAGTGCAGCAGCGCCCCCTGTGAGTTCAGGCTGGGAAAACCAATCACATGGCTCCAGAACGCCGTGCCATTGCGGCGATAACTCAGGATGTCGGTCTCGAATTTAACGTGGCCGCGCATGAAGCCCCGAACCTCTTGCACTGTGTCTGGGTCGGTATCCGGCCCATGCAGAAAACGCAAAGGGCGCCCCAGAACTTCGGTGGCGAGGTAACCAGTCTGGCTTTGAAAGGCCTCGTTCACATAGCGCACCGGCATGTCCGTCCCCGCCGAATCACAAATGATGATCATGAATGGCGCCTTGTCCAGCGCCGTTGTGGTGGTCCGAAGCTCATCGACCGTGCCCTGCAAGGTCTCGCTTTTGGCAACGAGTTCCAGGCGCGAGGCCACCATGGCGGCATTCAGGCGTCGCAAACTTGAATTGCCGCGTTGGTATTCGCGCAGCGCCACCAGGCAGGACCCGGCGAAAAAAACAAGGTAAAGGCTCAGGATCCAGCTGTCTACGGCCTGTCCGGCCAGCGACAGATCCACCGACACGTCCTGGATACCCCGGACATCGCCGACTTTCCAGTTGGTGACGGTTGAATCCGGATGGGCGTTGTGACAGCTCACGCAAGCGCTCTCCATCCGAACCGGGATCGCCAACCGCATGCGCTGGCCGCCGGTGGAATCTGTCTCCAGCCGCCATTGCTCATCTTGCCCTTCACCGCGCCGAAAAGCCCGGAGTGCGTCGGCCTGGAAGTTGTCCAGTGGGGGGCGGACCCGGTTTTTGAACGGTGCATCTGACACAAAGTGAAACATGAACGAGCCATCGCCGGCCCGCCGCCGGATGGCGTCTCCCAGCTCAATCGACAACGTGGCGGGAATGGGAATGGCGCCGGGAATGCGGTGGTAGTTTTCCGACATGATCGCCCTGGCGTCACTTTGCAGCAAGCGGCCTGCGACATTGGCGGCGTAGTAGGAGCGCACGATGGTGATCACGCCGCTCAAGGAGCGTGCATGGCGTATCGCTTCATTTTCAGCGTGTTGCTTGAGTGCTGAAAACAGAAAAAAGGGCAAACCAATCAAGGCGATCAGGAACACCACGAATGCCGGCGTAAGCCCGTGGTTGCGTAACCAGATGTAGACCTTGCTTGTTGGCATTGGGCGAGATTATCCCGCATGACTGTGGTCGGTCTGCGCAGCCTGAGCGGCCGAACGCGGGGCGGTCGGGTGCCGCTGATAATGTGTGTCACCCTGTGCAATTCTTTGATCGACCCCCATGCTTTTGTTGCTGTCCCCCGCCAAGTCACTCGACTACGAGACGCCGCTGCGTGAGCTGCCGCACACGCCGCCGTTGTTTGTGCCGCAATCGGCTGAGCTGATTACCCAGCTGCGCGGCCAGTCCCCGCAGCAAATCGCCGAGCTGATGAGCCTGAGCGACAGCCTGGCCGGGCTCAACGTGGCGCGTTACCAGGCCTGGCGCCGCAAGCCGACAGCCCAAAATGCCCGTCAGGCGGTGCTGGCTTTCAATGGCGATGTGTATGAGGGGCTTGACGCCCGCAGCTTGGGCGATGAGGACCTGGCCTGGCTGCAAGACCACCTGTGCATTCTCAGTGGCCTCTACGGCGTGCTGCGCCCGCTGGACTTGATGCAGCCCTACCGGCTCGAGATGGGCACCCGGCTGGCCAATGCCCGTGGCAAAGACCTGTACCAGTTCTGGCGGGCCGAGGTGGCGGCCTACCTGAACCGGCGGCTCAAGACCGATGCCACTCCGGTGGTGGTCAACCTGGCTTCGCAGGAGTACTTCAAGGCGGTGGACCTCAAAGCGCTCAAGGCCCCGGTGGTGGAGTGCGTGTTTGAGGAGTATCGCAACGGTCAGTACAAGATCATCAGCTTCATGGCCAAGCGGGCACGCGGCCTGATGGCGCGCTATGCCGTGAGCCAGCGCTTGCTGACGCCGGCCGGTCTGCAAGGTTTTTCGGCTGAGGGCTATGCCTTTGAAGCAGGCGCTTCAGAGCCCCAGCGGTTGGTGTTTCGCCGGGGCCGTGACGGCCAGTCAGTTTAAGGGTCAAATGGGCCTCCAGCCCCCGTGTTATATAGGGTTATAGCTATGAAAATAGTAGCAAATGGTGTGCAGATCGAAGTTGAGGACAGTGGCCCCGGCGCCGCTGGTGAAGTGCGTCCGGCGGTGTTGCTGATCATGGGCCTGGGCATGCAGCTGGTGGCCTGGCCGCCTGAACTGGTGCAGGCCCTTGTCGACGCCGGCTACCGAGTGATCCGGCACGACAACCGGGACGTTGGCCTCAGCCAGCGCATGGACAGTCTGGGCAAGCCGAACCTGCTCTGGGCCGGCCTGCAGCACAAGCTGGGATTTGCGCCCCGCCCGCCCTATACCTTGACCGACATGGCGGCCGATGCCCTTGGCGTGCTCGACGCGCTGGGCGTGAAACAAGCGCACGTGGTCGGCATGAGCATGGGTGGCATGATTGCGCAACGACTGGCGCTGGCGGCGCCAAACCGGGTGCTGAGCCTGACCAGCGTCATGAGCAGCAGCGGCGCACCGGGCCTGCCACAGGCCCGCCCCGAGGTCATGGCGGCCTTGCTGCGCCGCCCCTCAGGGCGTGACCAGCAGGCCGTGGTGGACCACTATGTTCGGCTTTTCGGGGTCATTGGCAGCCCAGGGTTTGTGACCCCTGAGCCCGAATTGCGCCAGCGCATCGCTCAGGCGGTCGAGCGCGGCTTTTACCCGGTGGGCACCCTGCGCCAGATGCTGGCTGTGATGGCCGACAGCGCACGTGCGGCCCAGTTGGTGCAGATCAGCGTGCCAACCCTGGTTTTTCACGGCCATGACGACCCGCTGCTGCCCTACGCCTGCGGCGAAGACACGGCGCGGCGTATTCCCGGCGCTCGCTTGATCGGCGTGGCCGGCATGGGCCACGACTTGCCCGGGCCGGTCGTGGACCGCTTGTTGGCCGTGCTGTTGCCCCACTTCAAAACTGCATGAACACCGCCCACGAATCCCAATTAGGCAAGGCCTCAGCCTATGCCGATCAGTACGCCCCGGAACTGCTCTACCCGATCCCGCGCTCTGCCAAGCGTCTTGAGCTGGGCCTGACCAACACACTGCCTTTTCTCGGTGCCGACATGTGGACCGCCTTTGAGCTCAGTTGGTTGGGGCCGCGCGGCAAGCCGCAGCTGGCGATTGCGCACATCACTGTGCCCTGTGAGTCCAGCCACATCATCGAGAGCAAGTCGCTCAAGCTCTACCTCAACAGCTTCAACAACACGGTGTTTGCAGATACCGCTGCCGTGCTGGCGCGCCTGCGTGCCGATCTGAGTGAGGTGGCCTGGCGTGGCGCTGTGGTGCAGTCGTCGGTGGGCGTGCGGCTGCTCGACCCTGAGCTGTTTGACCGGGAGCCAGTGCAGGAGCTTGACGGTCTGAGTCTGGACCGGCTTGACGTGGCGTGCCGCCAGTACACCCCAGCGCCCGAGCTGCTGCGCGCGGCGACCGACGAGCCGCCAGTGACCGAAGTGCTGACCAGCCGTCTGCTGAAAAGCAATTGTTTGGTGACCGGCCAGCCCGACTGGGGCAGCGTGCAGATCCGCTACAGCGGCTCCGCCATCGACCAAGAGGGATTGCTGCAGTACCTGGTGAGTTTTCGCAACCACCATGAGTTTCATGAGCAGTGCGTGGAGCGCATTTTCATGGACATCTGGCAGCGTTGCCAACCTCACAAGCTGGCGGTCTACGCCCGCTACACGCGTCGCGGCGGGCTTGACATTAACCCGTTTCGCACCAGCTACGCACAGGCCCTGCCGGCCAATGTGCGCACAGCGCGGCAGTAGCCGGGCTCAGCCGGGCGGGGTGCTAGCCCATCAAGGCAGGTGAAACACCTGGACTGCGCGCGCTAGCGTCACGGCGCTGCCGCTTAAGCCGTCGGCCGAGGCGGCCGACTCTTCGACCAGTGCCGCGTTTTGCTGGGTGACCGTGTCAAGCTGGGTCACCGCCTCATTGACCTGGGCAATGCCGATAGCCTGCTCGTGCGTGGCGTTGGTGATCTGCCGGATCAGGGCGCCGACATCCCGCACCGAGCGCACCACTTCGTCAATGGTCTCACCCGCGTGTTTCATTTGCTGTGTGCCCTCAGCGATTTGTTCGGCCGATTGGGCGATCAAGTCCCGGATTTCCTTGGCGGCCAAACCGCTGCGCTGGGCCAGTGCCCGTACCTCGGAGGCCACCACGGCAAAGCCGCGTCCCTGTTCGCCTGCGCGCGCCGCCTCAACTGCCGCATTGAGCGCCAAAATATTCGTCTGAAAGGCAATGCCTTCGATCACACCGATGATGTCGCGGACCTTGGACGACGACTGGTCGATGGCGCGCATGGCCTCGCCCACCTTGTGCACGGCGTCGCCGCCGCGCGCCACCAGGCTCGTGCTGGCGTCGCTTTCCGTGGCCACTTGGGCTGCGGTCGTTGCTGTTTGTTTGACCGTGCTGGACAGTTCTTCCATGGAGGCCGCAGTTTCTTCGAGGCTGCTGGCCTGTGATTCGGTTCGAGCCGATAAATCAAGGCCACCGGCGGCAATTTCTGAGGCGGACTGGGTGAAAGTTTCGATCTCACCGCGCACGTCGCCCACGACGGCCTGCAGGTTGACTTGAATTTGGCGGAGACTGCGAATCAATGAATTCATGGGCGGCGCAAAGTCCGCCGACACCGAGGTGGTGAGGTTACAGCCCGCCAGGTCGTCGGCAAAGTGCTCCGCTGCGCTGATAGCTCGGCCAAAGCTCTGGCTGAACCAGGTCAAGAGCAGCACAGCCCCCACCACCAGGCTGGCCAGTTGCAGGCCAACCTGCTGCGAGCCGTGCAGGTGCAGTCCCAACAACTCAAGCAGCTGCGGCACCATGCCCAGCAAGACCATGCCCACCAAGCCCACGCCTAGTCGAGCAGTGATCGTGACGCGACTCAGCCATCCGAAAAGGCCGCGCAAGCCGGTGTAGCGCACTTCGCCGGATCGAAGCACAAAGGCGGGGCGTTGGCCCGCTTCCCGGGAGGCCCGCATCTGCGCATACAAGGTCTCGGCGGCCTTCACTTGGTCCCGAGTCGGCTTGATGCGCACCGACATATAGCCCTTGGGCTTGCCGTTTTCCAGGATGGGCGTGACATTGGCCTGCACCCAGTAGTGGTCGCCATTCTTGCGCCGATTTTTCACCATGCCAGTCCAGGGCCGGCCACGGCCAATGGTCTGCCACATGTCCTTGTAAGCCTCTGGTGGCATGTCCGGGTGGCGCACCAGGTTATGGCTTTGTCCAATCAGTTCTTCGTAGCTGAAGCCGCTAACGGCAACAAACGCATGGTTACAGTGTGCAATATTGCCTTTGGTGTCGGTGGTGGACACCAGCATCTGGTCAGACGGGTAATAAAAGTCCTGCTGAGTGACAGGTAGATTCATGCGCATAGGACGTCCTTCTCGAAATTCTGATAAAAGCCAAACCAGCATCTTAAGTGAGTGGCGGGCTCTGATACGGATCAATTTGCGGTCAGTTTGACCCTTTGATCGTGGTGGACGGCGCTTTAGGCCAGGTCGCGAAAGCCCTGCAGAGGTGCCAGAGCCGGAAATTCTGCCGGTTTTTTGGTCTTCAGGGCCTCCACGGCGCCGCGCACATGGGCGTTGCTCCAGATCGCGCCCTGCAGCCAGCCCATCTGCCGCAGCGAGTCTTCCACCGAGTGATCACGGGCGTAATGCACTGCTTGTTTCGTGCCCCAAATCGCCACAGGCGGCTTGGCCGCAATTTCGCGTGCGCACTGCAACGCAGCGGCCAACGCTGCCTCGGGGGTGTCAAACACCTCGTTGACCAGACCGTAGCCCCGAGCCCGCTCCGCGCCCAGGCGCCGCCCGGTGTAGGCCAGTTCCTTGACCACGGCCATGGGCATCAGTTTGGGCAGCCGCTGCAAAGTGCCGACATCAGCCACCATGCCGATGTTGATCTCCTGAATGCAAAAAAACGCGTCTGCCGTGGCGTAGCGGATGCAGCAGGCCGTCACCATGTCCACCGCGCCGCCAATGCAGCCGCCCTGGATGGCGACGATCACCGGCATGCGAAGGGCCTCGAGCTTGCTGAAGGTGGACTGCATGTCGGTCAGCGCATCAAAGATGGCGGCGCGCCCCTCAGGGCTATGGTCGTCCATGCTGATCGCGCCGGCAAAAATCTCCAGCGCCATGCCGGCACTGAAATGCCGCCCCGTGCTGCTGATCACCAGCGCCCGCGCCGTGCCCTCCTGGTGCAACTGAGTCAGCACGGCGTCGAGCTCACGCCAGAACTGCGGGTGCATGGTGTTGAGCTCGGCCGGCCGGTTCAGCACCAGGTGGGCGACGTGGTGTTCGGTGCTGAGCGTGAAGCAGTGCAGGGGGGTGGTCGGGGTGTTCATGGGTGGAACTGTAATGCAACGACAGTGTCTCTAGACCAGTTCCACCTCTCCTTTGCGCAGGGGCGCTGCGTGCCCTGTTGAGCGTGCGCGTGCGCGGCCAAGAACACGGCGTGCGACTTCGTCCTGTGGGCATCGTTCCAGACACTGGGTCAGTAAATCGATGGACTTGGCGAAATTGCCGTTTCGGTACGCCTCAAGTGCTGCCTCAAAGGCTTGAGAAGTTTCACGTTTGGCAATCCGAACGGTATCCGGATCAGCAGAAAAAACTTCCACAATGGCGATGGGCTCTTCACGGCCATAAACCAGCACTTGACCGAGCACCCTGAGATCAATAGCGTCCGGGTCTAGTAGTCGCCACATGACGTCTTCTGAGATCAATACCTCGGCCCCAACGGCCGAAGTGATGGCTTCGAGTCGACTGGCGCTGTTGACTGTGTCGCCAAGTGCGGTGACATCGAGTCGGGCGGCTGAACCGACGGTACCTAGCGCTACCGGGCCCGCATGCAAACCAGCGCCCATGCGGAGCCGAAGCCCGGCGGGCAACTCGCCGCTGTTGTTCAACTCATGCAAGGCCGAGTGCATGGACAGGACTGCCTTCACCGCCTCATCAGACGAGCCCAGGAAAAGCGCCATGATGCCGTCGCCAATGAATTTGTCCACCACGCCGCCATACCGTTCGATGATGGGTGTCATCCGCCCCAGGTAGAGGTTGAGCAGGGCAAATCCATCAGCGGGAGAGATTTTCTCGAAAAGACTAGTGAAGCCGCGCAGGTCGGTGAACATGACGGTCGTTTGGTGCGTACGGGCGTCGCCCAGCGCGATGTCCATCACGCGTTCCCTGCCCAGATGCCCAAGGAATGCCTTCGGCACGAAACGCTCAAACGCCTTTACCATCTGGATACTCTCTGCCAGCAGACGGGCCTTCCCAAGTGCAATGGCCGCCTGCGCAGCCAATAGTTCCAGGGTGATGACGCGACTCGATGGAAAAGCGCCGCTGATCAGGTTATTCGACAGGTAGAGAACGCCTAGCCGCTTGCCTTGGTCGGCCAGTGCGACTGCCGTGACGGCGTTGGACTCAAGGCCATCCAGTTTGCGGGCCGATTGCGAACTTGCTTGCTCTGCCGCCAAAACAACGGCCTCGCCTGTGCGAAATACACGCGTGACGACTTGGTGTGAAATGTGAGTCAAATTGCCCAGCGGCTGATTGATATGACCGTCGGCTGTCGCTGCTGCATGGCACTCGGCCGCGACAATCAGGTTGCCCGCCTGTTCAAGCAGCAGGGTAGCGCTGGTTGCTCCCGCACTCTCCATGGCAACCCGGACGATGCGCTCCACCAGCAAATTCACGTCCGATTCGGAGGTTATGGCCTGCATCGCTTTGGCCATAGTCACCACGTCAAGGTTAAAGGAGGCCGTCTCCGTCATCGTGACGCTATTCAAAGTGGCATGAACCATAGTCGCCAGAACGCTTGAATCGGACGATGGAGTCTGAGCGAGCGCCAGGCCAGGATAGCTGGCGATCAGTTGCGCGACCTTGGGGGGCGCGCCCCATTTTTCGTAGGCGTACAGGGCCTCTGTCAAATAGGCGCGTGCCACGGTGTTGCGTTTTGCCCTCAAGTGAAACCGACCTGCCAATTCGTTGGCCAGCGCCTCGTCCTGCAAAAAGCCATGAGCCACGGCTTGCCGTATGGCATCGTCGTACCCGTTCATTGCGCCGATGAGGTCGCCGGTGACCCGGGCCTGCTCCGCATCGATCAGTGCCAAACGGTGCGCATGGTTTGAAGAACAGGCGGCAATCCAGGGCCCGAAGGCTGCTCTGTGTTGCGCTACCAGGTCCAAAAGCTCAGCGCGCCGTTGCTCATCGGCCTGTTCGTACAAATTCAGTGCTGCCAGCGCACCGAAGTAACGCGTAATGACCGGTACATAAGTGGCAAGAACTCCGTCTGCGTGCGCGATGCCTTCCGCTGCAGCCGTTAATGCTCCGGAATAATCACCACACTGGAACCGCAGCATCGTGTGCATCACTCGTGCGACAGCTATTGCCGTACGGTTGCCCGATGAATGGTATTCGGGCAGGACAATATCTTCATTGAAGCCGTCGTGCATCAATCTTGAGGGATCCGCAGATTCGCCACGCAGTGCGATAACCCCAGCCTGATACAAGGACGCAATTGGGAGCACGGTTTGTTGGCCGCACGACAGGCAGGCAGCCACGTCAGCATCGACCTTGACTCGGACCTGATCCAGCGGTATGCCTGCCCAGAGGGCGTTGGCGCTCGCTATGCTCGAGCCCCAGCAGGCGTACTCCAAGTCCCCACTTTCCATGCCCAGGAAATAGACCTTCATTTGAGGTTCAATGACCTCCCTCAGCGGCTTCTTCCAGGGGAAAACGAAACCAACGGCCAAGTGGGTAGCCCTAGCCCTTTGTGGGCAGTCTTCGAACCGATCGAGCAAAGTCAGCGTCGTTTGGGCTTGCTCATAAGCTGCATCGTACATTCCGATGGCACAGAGGAACAGGCCCAGTAGGCCGAAACCAAAGGGCGACTCTTTAGATGGCCCATGATCCAGCGAAAGACGCACCATGTCGAAGGCAAGTATCGGCAACAAATTAGGCCGGGCCACAAATGCTGGCACTGCCATCAAGGTCTGAAGTTGCAAGGCGAATGTTGCCTCTTGCGCATCGCTGACTGGACGATTTACCAACGCTTGGCTCGGTTCCGTGGCAAGTCGGGTCAAGGTCGACTGCAGGCCAGCCCCGATTTCTGCCTCAGTGGGGTGCCAGGGTAGTGAGAATCCGAGTGTCCCCAAAGTCTCCAAGCCAAGAGAAATGGCGCCATCCAGGTCAAGGCTGCTCGCGGCGGATTGCACTTCAATGGTCCGAGCTTGTGCTCGGTCGAACACCGATCGCGCGCGGCGTTGAACCAAGCCCACGTGTTCTTTCATGCGTTGGGTGTTGCCCGTGAGGTAGGCAGCGCGCGCAGCATTCGCGGTGAGCGACAACGCGCTCGGGTAATCTTCATTCCAATAGGCGGTGCCGGCCAGCGACATGGCACGCTCTAGGAGCGTATGCGCTGGCGCGAATGCGGCCGACGCAAGAGCTTGCGAGCCTGCCTCGGCCTGCAATTGGATCCACAAGGCGCGATCCACTGAGTCTGCAGGCGGGCCGGCCTGGTGCATATGGTCGACCAGTTTGAAAATGGTGCCCGGAGCCGTGCCCTCAGCACGTTGCTTGATCAAGTGGCGCACAAGTTTCAGATGGGTCGCAGTGCGACTTTCAACCGTCATTAAAGAATCGGCAGCTTGTTGTATGCGGTCGTGTTGAAAACGATAGCTGTAGGCTTGGGCAACACCTGTTGTGTCTTCCCAGTAGGTATCGCCAAATACGGTGATGAGATCGACGTCCAGGGCCGGTCGCAGTGCCCGTTGCACATCGCTGGCAGGGCGAGTTAACAATTCGGCCAGCAATTCAAGATCAAACGTATTGCCGATCACCGCTGCGGTCTCAAGCGCCGCCCGCGTTTCATCTGGAAGCGTTGCTAGGCGCCCGCAAATCAGCCCGACGACGTTGTCGGCCAAATCCAGTTGGGTGATGGACGGCAGATCCCATTGCCAATTGCCGCTCCCTGGGTCAAGGCTTACCAGACCGCGTTCATTCAAATCTGTCATGAACCGGCGCACAAAAAATGGGTTGCCTCCGGTCTTGCGGCGGACAACTTCCGCCAATTCACTGATGTTGGAGGTGTCGGTGAGCAGGGTATCGGAGAGAAATTGCTCAACGTCACGGTCAGGCAGCGGACCCAACGACAGTGTTCTTGACGCTACACCATGCGCCTTCAATTCAACCATCGCCCGCGTCAAGGGGTGCCCCTCGTCCACTTCGGAGTCGCGGTAAGCGATCAGCAAAAGTACATGCCTAGCCTCCGGATCGCTGGCTAATCCAACAATCAGTTCCAGGGAAGCGCGATCCGCCCATTGCAAGTCATCCAAGAACACCACCAGCGGGTGCGAGGGTTCGGCCAACGCCCTGACGAAGCGGCGCATGGTCTGCACCAGGCGGTTATGCGCTTCCGCCGGCGGCATGTCTGAAATCGTTGGCGGATCTACGACCAGCAGGGCCAGTTCTGGAACCAGAGTAGTCAATACCCGCCCGTTGTTGCCCAGAGCGATACCCAGACGCTGACGCCAATCCGTCAGGGTTTTTTCATCTGCGCCTGCCAGCGTTCGAACCCATGCTTTGAGTGCGGAAAAAATCGCCTCGTAGGGTTCGCCACGGTTGAATTGGTCGAATTTTCCTTGCAGAAAAATCCCGCGACATTCAAGTATCGATGGTTGCACCTGCATGACCAAACTGGACTTGCCAATGCCCGGCTGCCCGGCAATCATCAGGACCTCCCTGCCACCGGATGCAGCCCTCTGAAAGGCACCTGTCAGTGCGCCAATGTCGCGCCGTCGGCCGTAGAGCTGTTCTGGCAAGGTCAAACGGCCGTCGTGGTCCTGCTGACCAAGCCTAAACGGCATGACTGGCGTGGTGCTGCTCAGGGCTGCGATGATGATTTGAAGATCGGCTGACAGACCCCGCGCCGTTTGATACCGCCGGTCGGCCCGTTTCTCGATCAACCTCATGACGAGATCTGAAAGAATCTGGGGTGTGTCAGGGTTCAATTCGGAAGGGCTGGGCGGCACCAAAGCGATATGTGCATGCACTAACCTGAGTGGATCATCAAAATTGAAGGGCACGCGGCCAGTCAACATTTCGTACATCGTGACACCCAGGGAGTACAAGTCGCTGCGTGCGTCGACCAGACCTTCGGTTCGCCCACTTTGTTCTGGTGCCAAATAGCGCAAGGTACCGACGAGTTGCCCCACGGCGGACGCTTCTGCTGCTTGGCGCGTCAGCGTTGTGGCAAGGCCAAAGTCGATCAATTTCACTTGGCCAGTGTCCACATTGCGCACGATGTTGGAGGGGTTGACATCCCGGTGAACCATGCCTCGGCCGTGCACCGTCCCAAGGGCGTCGCTGATCGTCAACGCAATGTTCAGGGCGTCAGTCAGTTGCAGTCGGCTGTCCAACATCTGGGACGAAATTGAACTGCCGCCGATGTCCTTAAACACCAAAGTCAACACGCCTTGCGATTCACTGAGCTCCAACGCTTCAATCGCGCCTGCGCAGGCCGCCTGCCGGGTCAAGTCCAGCTCACGCCTTAGCGCCGTAACAATCGCCGTGGGTGGGTAGAGCTGCCGCAAGCGCTTGAGGACCACCCGCTCTCCATCAGCAACACGTACCCCGCGGCTGACCACCGTGAGGCGGCCATTGTGGAGGGCCTTTCGTTCGGCGTAGGGGCTGTTATTCATGGCTTAACTCAAACGTGAATGCTTTCGGTGATCAGCTCTGGCTTGGAGTAGACATAAGGCCAGGGTCGACTGGCATTGCGGTTATCAATGCGGGCATCGATGTCAGACAGCGCGGCTCGGAACGCCTCCAGCGCTGGTTCCAAGCGATCGTCGGTAAAGCTCTTGTCATAAACGCCAAGCCGATTGAGGCGGAGTTGAAGCGCCCAATAAATTTGAATCACTTCATAGGCGATGTTCCATGGCGGGAGCATGCGCATCAAGTCGGCTTCGTTGTCATCGCCTGTCGGCCCAGGCCCAAATGCGCTGGTAGGACCATTGGGTGCATAGGTGTAGTCGTACAGCGAGTAGTTGATGGTTGCGTGAAACGCGGAAGCCCTAAACACGATACGGGCCATTAGATCAATCAGGCGAGAGACAGTGAGAATGGGGCCAATATCCTTGAGCCGACCTCCATTCTCAGCGCCCAGTTCGGCCACAAAGCCTTGGAGTTCAACGTCATTACTGACAGAGGCATCCGATTCATAGTACAGCCGCACGTAAGCGGCTATCCACTTTTCCGTCGCTTGCCAGACCAATATCTGGTCATCCCGGTGCGGGTAGACAGGGAGTGCCTTGGTGTCCAAAACCCCACGTCGGCCGCAGTCCTCTATTGGAGAGGATGCCATCAAACGGAAGCTTGCAACAGCCCCTGCGCACAGCTTCATCGATTGATCAAGTACCGGCGCCTGGAGGCGGTCGACAACGCCGCCAGGGTTGGTCAGTGAGGTCTTGCAGTAATCGTTGGCCAGCAGGGTGTTCTCAGTGTGCTTCGTCAGCAGCAAGCGCAGAGGATGGATCTTGGAGAACTGACGTTTCATGGCAATAGCAACGGCTTCCATGACGAGGTGGCATAGGCCAAAGTGCGTCATCAGTCCCTGAATTTGGCTTTCGCCCACGGCGACAACAGCCTTCGCCATTTCCCAGCTGGCACCGTCTGCTGGGGTAAACACCTTGCTCAGAGGTGATTGCCCGACTTGCACGCACACGGGGACAAGGGCGCCTGGCCGATCCAGATGGTTGGTCCGCCAGGCGTACACAGCGATCGGCGCCCAGACAAATTTTTGGTGCTTATCCGTCTTGCCGGCGCTGACGCCATCCAGGGCCACATAATCTGCGATGAACACGCGGCCGTCCAGAAGTGCCTGCGCCAGATTGTCGTGGTCACCCACAGCGGCCTTATAGATTTCCGGCGTTATGGCCAATTTTTCTGGAATGGCTGACATTCGTTCAATCATGATCGGGTTGCAACCGGCGATCGCCTGCCAGGCAAAAAATTCGTCATTGGTGGTTTGCCCGATGGCAAGTGGCGCGCGTAGGGACTGGTAGGCCCGGTCGTACTCTGCCAAGGATGCTACCGGGTGGGCATTGTTGGCAGCATCTGCGCCCCCAGTCACTTCCTCGGCGATGCCGAGCACGAAATCCAGCGCGTTGCTGCCGGCGCGCTTCAATCGCCCTAAAAAATCATGCGTCTCTTGTGCCGCATGATCGCTGTCGTTGATGTCGCCTGATGCCTCTACCTTGTTAACTGCGGATTTGAGGCTCATTTTTCCCAGGCCCGTGTAGTAACTCGCGTCTACCTTGTCGCGCAGCGGAAGCGATGGCAACTGAAGCGTGTCGTAGTACTGGTAGTCATAGGCGTACTGTTTTCTTGCCTCTAAGAGTTCCTCAGCACGTAAGGTGATGGACGGGTCATTTTGCGGTAGCAAGGGGATCATGATGCGCCTCAGATGCTGATGCTTTGTAGAACTTGGGTTGGACGGAGATAGGGGTAGGACAGCAAGCGCTTGGCGTCGCGTGCTTTACTTTCTTCCTCCAAATGGATGAGCCGGTCTTGGAATCTTGCCAATACTGGCTGCACGTTCGGGTCAATGAAGGTGCCCGGCGCGTATTCGCCAAGTCGCGAGGTACGCACATTGGACAGAAGGTACACAAAACTGGCACTGCTGACGGCGACCTTGCGGGGTGTCAGCAGCGCCATATAAGCAGCCTGTGTGTTGGGCGTGCTCATCGTCGGCACTGGCGCATACAAGGCGCCGCCCATGTTGGGCGAGTAACTCATATGGTCATATTGCGAAAAATTAACCGCTGAATGCTGCGCCGTTGCAATAAAGACCAGGGTTGACAGAAGGTGAGCGAGCGACGCCGTCGTCTCGACCGATGGCACGCCCACCAGTCGCCCACCGTCGGGCGCGGATAAGAGCCCGACGAAGGCCTGGAGCTCTTTGTCTGCGCCTACCTCGGCGTCGGTTGGGTAGTAGAGAGACGTGTACTCAGTGAGGTAGTCAAGAATTGCATCCCATAGCGGAAGGGCATCATCGCGGTAGGGGTGTTGCGGCAAAACGGCAGTGTCTAGAAGCCCGCGTGCACCAAGGTCAGACCTTGGGTTGGCGCTAGTCAATGGATAGCTCAGTAGGGCCTTGCGAACCAGGCCGCCAAACTGCCGTATCTTTGGTGCAAAGGTGGTGTCGACCGTGCCGCCTGGTGCAATCAGGTCTGTTTTGGCAGAGTGGTTGATCGCCATGGTTGTCACGGTGTGCGCATTCAGCAGCACGGCCAAGGGATGGTTGGGTGCCAACGCGTTTTTCATGGCCAGCACCACGGTCTCCATCACAAGGTGGGTATGCCCCAGGTGTGATGACGCTTCGTGGTGGTTGGCGTCGGCCACTTGCACGCATTGATTTGCCATACGCCAGTGCCACTGGTCCGCAGGTGTGAAGATGGGGTAGATCGAGGGATTTTGGCCAGTCTGAATGCAGACTGAGCGTAAGCGCCGGTCAACCATGTCGACCGCGTAAAGTGCCAGGGGTGCGGCTAGGTATTTTTGCAGGCCATTCGTGACCCCGCACTCGACGCCTTCCAGCACGGCGTAGTCTGCAAGAAAAAGCCGACCTTCTTCGGCTGCAACTGTCAGGCTGTCGTGTGGGCCCATTGCTGCTTGAAAATGGGTCTCGGTAACGGGAAACTTTGGTGGCAGTTGCTCACACCGACTAAGCACCATCGGGTTGCAGCCTGCAATCCGCTGCCAAGCAACGACATCCCCTAAAGAATTCAGATCATTGACGAAGGGCACGATAGCTGGCTTGGGCAGCGACTGGTAGGTGATCTGGTAGTCCTCCAGGTGTGGTGGCTGGGTTTCGTTGAAATGTACAGCGCCGTTTCGAACCGCGTTAAAGATATTCGTTTTGAATGCGGCTTGATGATCCCCGTGCATGAAAGTCTGCATTCGCTCTAACACCGAGCTTGCGACCAATTCAAAGGAAAGTTTTTCTGCTAAAAAAACATAATTCTCGGCAACGGCGGCATAAACAGGCAGACTTTTTTTGATGTATTCAATGCCATAGTCCTGTTCCGATGGCAGCACTGAGCTTGTAGCGACACTTGACGGCCAGTCATGGACGAAACGATATTTGTCGCGATTCGAGGCGATGTCCCGCTCGTAGTTGAAGGTTGAGGTTGGTGGTTGAAACCGTCAGGCCCTACAGAATATGGGTTCTGACTTCAACAACCGCAGAACCAAGAAAGCTCAACCACCATGGCAAAGTCTAAAGCCAAACTCCATGTCGCCAGT
>CAMCZF010000046.1 GCA_945885775.1 Rhodoferax sp. OV413
TTGCGCGAGTCGCAGCCCATGTAGAACGCCAGCGGTGCGCCTACTTTAGGCAGGCCGCACACCGCCGCTTCGTGGGCGAAGCGGCCCATACCAACCCGCTTGGCGGGCACTGAGGTTGGGTTGAGCGGGTCAATTTCCAGGTTGTAGCCCAAGGTGTTGGGCTCATTTCGGAAGTCTTGGCTGGCCGAGGCGCCAGTGGCGGCGATGTTCCAGCGCGTGAAGCGGTTGTCAGTGGCGGACACGGTGTGCCAGCCCTGGCTGCGCTCAGACTTTTTACCTGCAGCCGAAGCGGCATCGACCACGCCATAGCGTTTGCGTGAGCTGACGGTTTTGCCGTCAAGCGACTGGGCGCCGGCGGGCATGCCGAAGTACTGGGACCAGTTCTCTTCGCAGGCCAGGTAGGTGCCCCAGGGTGTTTTGCCATGGCCGCAGTTGTTCAGGGTGCCGCGGCTGGTGGCGCCGCTGGGGTCGAAGCGGGTCACCATCATGGCCCGGATGTCGGCCAGTTGGGCGGCCGGGCCGCTGATGCGGGCGGGGGTCTGCGGTGTGATGCGGCGGTTCAGCGCCGAATCCACTTTGTAGGTCCACTGCTTGCCGGACTTGACCAGTTCTACGATCGAGACGCCGTGGAGGTTGATTTCCTTGAGCACTTCCAGCTCGGGGCGGCTGCCCAGATCCCAGTCGCCAAACTGGCTGAACTTGCGCCCGGTGACACCGTTGGAGGTCTGGCCGGTTGGGTGCAGCAGGTGAGACTCGGCAGAACTCTCGTGGTTGACGCTGAGCACGGCCCGGCCTGTGTCACGGTCGGAGTATTTGCCGGCGCTGTCGACGTAATAGATGTCCATGCCGTCGTGCTGGTCACCGATGCGCTCGGACCAGTCGTCCTTCTCGGTGCCTTGGTTGCTAAAGCGTGGTACCCGGGTGTTGATCGGGTCGCCGCCGGCGTGAAGCACAGTGAAGCTGTAGCCTGGCGGCAGTACCACCTGGTCAAGCACGCTTTTGTCGAGGGATGGGAAGCCCAGCGCGCTGACTTTGCCGGGGGCGCTTGGCATGGCCAGGCTGGCGCAGCCGGGCAGCATGGCCGAGGCCGACAGGGCTGCCAAGCCGAAACCGCCACGGAGCATTCGGCGGCGTGCCGGGTTGGCCAGGGATTGTTCCAGCACCTGCTGGAAATGGGTGTTGTTAGTGGGGTTGCAGTTGTCGTCGTCGAAAGTGGCTGACATGGGGGTAGCTCCGTGGTGGGTTTGACGCTGTCAAAAGGGCGGGCGCTGCGTGGCTTGAGGACCAGCTGCGATAGGTTGACTGTTCTATTGGAGTCGACCCATAAGACAAATTTGTGACAAATCCGACACAATCCAAAGGGCTTTGCGATACTCTGACTGGGGAGCTTATTGTTGGCGGCCGCTCAGTGTCGGCCGTGTCAGGAGATCTTATGTCCACGGTGTTTCAGGAACAACGCAATGTGCTGGTGCCCATGCGCGATGGCGTTCAGCTGGCGGCCGACATCTTGCGTCCGGCGGTTGGCAGTCGCGTGCCGGCCCTGCTCAATTTCGGCCCGTACCACAAGGATGGACGGGGTGGTCGGCTGGCGGTGGACAGCGTGCACCGGCATTTTGCGGCGCTGGGCTACGCCGGCGTCAGCGCCGATCTGCGCGGCTTGGGCAATTCAGGCGGCGTGAGCCCCGGTGCCTTCCACGCCGACGAGGCGCTGGACGGGCATGACCTGGTGGAATGGATCGCAGCCCAGCCCTGGTGTGACGGCAATGTGGGCATGTGGGGGGTGTCCTACCCCGGCATCACGGCGCTGGCCACCGCCGCCACCCGCCCGCCACACCTGAAGGCGATCGTTCCTATTCATGCCAGTGCCGATCTGTACCGGGGTGTCGTGGGACTGGGTGGTACCACCAGTGGCTTCTGGATGCGTGCCGACTGGGGCCCCCGTATGGCGGCCTATAACCTCATGCCGCCCCAGTGGCAGGACCCGCAGGGGCGCTGGGCCAAGGTGTGGGCCGAGCATCTGGCCGGCAATACGCCCTGGCTGGAGGCGTTTACGGCGCATCCTGATGACGACGTTTTTTGGCGCTCTCGCCGCGTCGATGTGACGCACATCGAGTGTCCCACCTTCAACATCTGCGGCTGGCGTGACCTGTACGCTGACTGCACGCCACTTGACCATGCACTTATCCGTGCGCCTAAAAAGCTGATGATGGGCCCTTGGAAGCACGAGTTCCCTGACACTGCGAAGCAAGCGCCCGCAGCGGGCCTGTGGGAGATGCAGCTGTGGTTTGACCGCTGGCTCAAAGGTGTGGACAGTGGCGGGCTCCATGGCTCGGTGCAGGCGCCTGCTGTCAGCCTGTATGTGCAGGGCAACCGTGGCCACTGGCGCACCGAGGCTGCCTGGCCGCCGGCCGGCACCGCCCTCCAGACGTGGTACCCGGGCGACACTGGCGCCCTGAGCCCACAGGTGCCGGCGTCAGCCCAGACCGATTACGCTTACGACCCGACGGTGGGCATGTACTCGCTGGCCTGGGACCCCTGGACCACGGCGCTGGACCCGAACTTGCCACGTGACCACTCGGCTGACGACGCTCGCTCGCTGTGCTTCACTACAGCGCCGCTGACCGAGCCGCTGCAGATCATGGGTGCGCCGGGGGCCCGCCTGCGCCTGCTGGCCAGTGCGCTGCCCTTGAACGTGGTGCTCAAACTCTCGGCAGTGGCAGCCAATGGCGCCTCGACCCTGATCACCACCGGTTGGCTCAAGCTTGATGGGGTGGTCGTGGCGGGTGAGCAGACCACGGTGCCGGTGGCGTTACGCACCACGGCTTACCGGCTTGAGGCGGGCGAGCGGCTGCGGCTGTCGGTGGCCTGTGCCGACTTTCCGAGGGTCTGGCCTACGCCTGTACCGGCCAGCTTGCGTCTGTTTCACGGCGCGCAGACTGCCTTGAGCCTGCCGGTGCAGGCTGTGGATGTGGCCAGCGGCGATGCTGCGCCCAAATGGGGCCCACTGCAGGCCAGTGCGCTGGCCTCGGCCAACGACCTGGGCGGTGCGCAGAGCTGGAACACCAGCCGCGAGCTGATGACCGACACAGTGCGGCTTGAGGCTACCCGCCACGAGCGCATCCGGATTGACGGCGCCAGCGAGCTGGTGATCGACCATGCCTATGGCGCGGCGGTCAGCGCGGCGCGTCCGGACCTGGCCGCCATGCAGTCCACCACGACGGTGCGTTTTGTCCAGGCCGCCGGGTGCACCGAGCTGGTGGCACGCACGGTGTCCACGGCCGGGCAGACCCGCCTGCAGGTGATGGTTACGCGGGACGGTCAGCCCTGGTGGTCGGGCAGCTGGTAGCGCCGGATGAAGCCGCGGTCAATGCGGTCCTTGAGCCACCAGACCCAGCGGCCCTGCGCGGACCAGGAGCCCCAGCTGGCGATAGCCTGATGGTTGCCGCATGACAACAGGTTCAGGGTGTGCTCGGGTGGTTGGTGGGCCTGGAGGGCCTGGCCCGACAGGGCTGCATTCAGGTTATTGGCCAGTGCGTCACCAGCGCGCACGGCGTAGACGCCGCTGCGGGCGATAGGGCGGTCGACCCGGCTACTGACGTCACCGGCGGCAAACACATGGGGGTGGCTGGTAGAGCGCAGGCAGGCGTCCACCGCGATAAAGCCCTGCGTGTCCAGCGCCAGCCCACTGCTCTGCAGCCAGCCCGGGGCTTGCGCGCCGGTGGCAATCAGCGGCACATCACAGGCCAGACGGGCGCCGCTGGCCAGCAGCACCTCGCCTTCTGTGAAGCGGCTTGCCGTATCGGGCAGCACGGTGATCTGGCGGCTTTTGAGGGCCTGCCTGACCCGGGCTTGTACGGCTGCCGGGTAATTGGCGGCCAATGCGCCGCCGGTCAGTAGTGTGACAGCAGCGCCAGGCAGACGGTGGCGCACCGCCATGGCCAGCTCGATGCCGGCCGCGCCGCCGCCGACCACCGCCAGCCTGAGCCCCTGGGTTTGTGCCAGCGCGACCACGCGCGGCCACAGGGTGCCAAAGGCTTCAATCGGGCGCACAAACAAACCATGCTCGCGCACGCCGGGCATGAGTGCCTCCAGGCGTTGCCGGTCTTGCACGGCGCCGGTGTTGACCGACAGCCAGTCGAAGTCAAGAACGCTGCCGTCGTCCAGAGTCAACTGGTTGCTGGCGGCGTCCATCGAGGCCACGCTGTGCTGCCGCCAGTGCACCGGGGTACCGGCCAGCAGCGGCTCCAGCGCGATGACACACTGTTCCAGCGCGTAATGACCAGCCACATAGCCGGGCACCATGCCAGAGTACAACTGGCGCGGATGCGGCGTTACCAGGGTGATCCTGGGCGGCAACGCGCCATGGCGAATCAGCGCGGCGTAGCGTTTGAGCACTTGCACATGGGCATGGCCGGCGCCAAGCAGGACCAGGTGTTTCATGGTTCAGGGGTTCCAGCGCATTTGGGTCAGGTAGGCCAGGCTTTGGCCGCCGGTATTGTCGCTGTCGGCGCCGACCGCCACCGCGATCACCGGCGGGGTGCTGCGGCTCTCCTGGCCGAACAGGCGGGCAAAGTCCTCGGTCACATTGCGGCGCTGGGTGACCCACTGGCCGCTGGGGCTGGCTGGACCGTCCAGCACCAGGTAGCGCACCCGGGCCGTATAGGGGTTGGCGCCAGAGCTCCCGGCCGGGTAGCGGCTGTCCCACAGGTAGCACAGGGTGGCGGCAGGCAGGGACTGGCCGGTCACGGCACGCGCCAGGCTCAAGGCTGCCCGCTGGCCGAAAGGGATGTCTGCCAGCGGCTGGTCAAACATGACGCAGACCTTGAGCGCGGCGTCGTCCCCAGGCTTGGTGGCAATATCGGCCTGTGGCAGGCCGCGTTCAAGCCGCCAGCGCCAGCTTAAGTAAGGTGGTACCGGCCCGGCCCAGGCGTGGCTGATCACGCCATAGGACGCGTTGGTGCTCAGTTCCAGCACGGTGTCACCGGCCAGCGGCACCAGGCTGAAGCGGCTGCGTGGCACAGCTTTGTCGGCTGGCAGGCCGCTGACCACCCAGGCCGGGTGCAGCGCGACCCCGGCGGCAGCATCAAACGGTGTTAAATTTTGAGAAAAAGAGGCTCCAGGCCACGTACTACCTAGGGTTATAGCTATTAAATAAATAGCAAATCGATGTTGGTGCAAGGTGAGCGGCATGGGCATCAGCATGGTTAGCCACGACGCCAATCGTGGTAGCGGCGCACCCAGGCCAGCAGCCGCTCTGGGGCGTGGGCGCGCTTCCAGGCGCCGGCGGCGTATTTGTTGGCCTCTGCCAATGTGGGGTAGGGGTGGATGGTGCCTAAAATTTTATTCAGCCCAAGGCCCTGTTGCATGGCCAGCACGTACTCGGCCAGCAACTCGCCGGCCTGGCTGCCGACGATGGTCACGCCCAGAATGCGGTCTTGCCCGGGCGCGGTCAGCACCTTGACGAAGCCCTCGGTTTCACCCTCGGCGATGGCGCGGTCCAGGTCGTCGAGCGGGTAGCGGGTGATCTCATGGGCGATGCCCTGGGCGCGGGCGGCCTGCTCGTTCAGGCCGACGCGGGCCACCTCGGGCTCAGTAAAGGTGACGGCGGGCAGGGCCCGGTAGTCGGCCTTGAAGCGCCGGAACTGGCCAAACAAGGCATTGACGGTGGCGTACCAGGCCTGGTGCGCCGCGGCGTGTGTGAGTTGGTAGGGACCGGCCACATCGCCCACGGCATAAATGTTGGGGTACAGGGTTTGCAGGTAGGCGTTGGTGTCGATGGTGCGGCCGGTAGGTATGCCCAGGGCCTCCAGGCCATAGCCGTCCAGCCGGGCCACCCGGCCCACGGCGCACAACAGTTCGTCAAAGGGCAGGTCAGTCTCTTGCCCATCCTGACTCACCACCAAGGTCTTCACCGGTCCGTCGGCCCCGGCTGCAGTTTCACAGCGCAAGGCCGTGTGGCCGGTTAGCACCCGCACGCCCTCGGCCCGCAGCGCGGCCGCAACCAGGGCAGCCACCTCATCGTCTTCACGCAGCAGCAGGCGCGGCGCCTGCTCTACCAGCGTCACCTGTGAGCCGAGCCGGGCAAAGCTTTGCGCCAACTCGCAGCCGATGGGCCCGCCGCCCAGCACCAGCAGCCGCTGTGGTGCGGTCGCCAGGGTGCCAAAACGCGCCCACAGGGTGTCACTGGTCACATAGCCAGCCTCGGCCAGACCTGGCAGGGGCGGTACCAGTGGCCGGGCGCCAGCGGCAATCACGATGCTGCGGGCGCTAAGCCGCTGCAAGCTAGCGTCGGGGTGCCTGATCTCGACTGTCCAGGGGTTGCACAGGGTGGCGTGGCCCTGCACCACCTCCACGCCCAGGCTGGTGTAGCGGGCCACGCTGTCATGCGGCGCAACGGCGGCGATCACGCGCTGGATGCGCTGCATCACGGCCGGGAAGTCGACCACCGGCGCCACGCTCTGCAGGCCAAAGCGGCCGGCATCGCGCATCTGCTGCGCCACCCGGGCGCTTTTGATCAAGGCCTTGCTGGGCACACAGCCGTAGTTCAGGCAGTCGCCGCCCATGACCTTGGCCTCCACCAGCGTCACCCGGGCCTTAACGGCCGCTGCAATGTAGGCCGAGACCAGCCCGCCGGCGCCGGCGCCAATGACGATCAGGTTGCGGTCAAAGCGCCGGGGCCGCTGGCCACGCCAGCGTGCATACACCCGGCGCCGCTGCAGGGCCAGCATGACTGCCTTGGCCAGCAAGGGGAACAGGCCCAGCAGGGCCAGCGCGCCGAGCAGCGCTGGGCTGGCGACATCGCGCAGGGAACTGATGCTGGCGAGTTCGGTGCCGGCATTGACATAGACCGCCGTGCCGGTCAGCATGCCGAGCTGGCTGACCCAGTAAAAGGTCCAGGGGTGCAGGCTGGTCAGACCCATGGCAAGGTTGATAACAAAAAACGGCACCACCGGAATCAGGCGCAGGCTGAACAGATACAGGGCGCCATCGCGCGCCAACCCTTGGTTGATGCCGGCCAGTCGGGCGCCAAACCGGGCTTGCACGCTGTCGCGCAGCACAAAGCGGGCCGCCAGAAAGGACACGGTGGCGCCCAGGGTGGAGGCAAACGACACCAGCAGCAGGCCCCAGCCCAGCCCAAAGATGCCGCCGCCCGCCAGCGTCAGGATGGCGGCGCCGGGTAGCGACAGCGAGGCCACTGCCACATAAAGCGCAAAGTAGGTGCCGCGTACCGCCCAGGGTGCCTCGGCATACAACGCGCTGAGCCCGGCCTGGCTGGCCTTCAGGTAGGCCAGGCTGAAAAAGCGGCCCAGGTCCAGCGCCACAAAGCCGGCCAACGCCAGCAACACCGCGCCCAGAACCAGCAGCCGACTGCGGGTCATGACAAGGCCCGCCAGCCCCACCAGAGACGGGTGGCGATGGTGATGGCGCACAGGCTGGCAAAGCCATAAGCCAGCGCCGCAAAGTGTTGTGGCCACAGGCACATGGCGGCAAAGCAGGCCAGCGTCTCGGTGGCTTCGGTCAGACCGCCCAGAAAATAAAAGGATTTATTCGGGTAGGCTGTGCTGGTCAGGCCGCGTTTGGCGGCCAACACCGCAAAGGCCAGAAAGCTGGCGCTGGTGCCCATGAAGGCGGCCAGCAGCACCGCCGCCGGCAGCGCGTTACGCGCCGGGTCGGCCAGGGCAAAGGCCAGGGGGATGCTGGCGTAAAACAGGAAGTCCAGCGCAATGTCCAGAAAACCCCCGGCATCGGTAGGTTGGCCCTGACGCGCGACTGCGCCGTCCAGTGCATCCAAAATTCTTGAGCCAAATATGGCTCCAGCCCCTGCCAGGTATAGATTGTTAGCTATCAAAATCGCAGCAACTACGCCCAGAGCGAAGCCGGCCAGTGTGACACTGTTGGCCGACAGGCCCCAGCGCGCCAGTTGTCGGCCAGCGGCGGTGACCGGGCGGCGGATCAGAGCGGTGGCGTAGGGGTCAAGCATGGGGCGGTGGGCAGAGCAGCCCATGTTAGCGCAGGGCGCACAGTTAACCGGCCCTCATGGCGCAGGCGGCAAATGCGTGAGGTGCGCCGGGTCGGCTATGTCGGCCAAATCATGGGTCACCAGCAGCGCTGGGATCTGGCGGGTGCGCACCAGCCCAAACACCAGCGCCCGCATGCGTTCACGCAGTGCCATGTCGAGCCTGGCAAAGGGCTCATCGAGCAGCAGCGCCAACGGTTGGGCCAGCAGGGCGCGTGCCAATGCCACCCGGGCTCGTTGGCCGCCAGAGAGCGTGGCCGGGTCGGCATTGGCAAAGGCGTCCATTTCCACGTCGGCCAGGGCCTGCCGAACCTGGGCTTGGCGTTGGGCCGCCGGGCCGCGGGGCACGGCAAACAGCAGGTTGTCGCCCACCGTCATATGGGGAAAAAGCAAATCGTCCTGAAACAGGATGCCGACCCGGCGTGCATGCGCTGGCAGCGTGTCGATGCGTTGGCCGTTCAGGTGCACCACGCCGTCAAACTGCAGGCCCTCGGGCAGGGTGCCGCAGAGGGCGGCCAGCAGGCTGGATTTGCCCGAGCCGCTGGGCCCCATCAGGGTGTGCACGCAGCCCGGCGCCACGCTCAAGCGCAAGGCGCCCAGCAACACATACTGTGGTGTGCTCAGGCTGTGCAGATCGAGGGTTAGGGTCATGGCAGGCAGGACTGTACAGGCCGGGGTAGCCCTCACAAGCGCCGGGCCCGGCCCAGCCAGGCCGCCAGCGCGAACATCAGCACGGGGAGCAGCCATTGCAGCCCGGCGTAGGCGGCGGTGAGTGAGCGCTGACCACCCGAGGCCAGCGTGACTGCTTCTGTGCTGACCGTGTTGAAGCGGCCCGCCCCCACGTAGAGCGTGGGCAGGTACTGCGCCACGCTGACGGCAAAACCCACCGCCAGGCTGGCGGCCAGGGCAGCGCGCAGCAGCGGCCATTTGACCTGCCACAAAAAGGCCCAGCGGCTGCGGCCCAGCGTGGCGGCCAGCTGCGCCAGCCGGGCATCGAAGCCGGTGTAGGGCCCCTGCAGGGCCAGCAGCACATAGGGCAGGCAGGCCAGCGTGTGCGCCAGCCATAGGCCGCTGGTCTGGCCGTCCAGCCCCCAGGCCAGGGCCAGTTGGTGCAGCCCCAGCACCCACAGCACGCCGGGCAGCGCCAGGGGCAGGTAGAGCAGTGCCTGGGCCCGCCGACGCCAGCTGTGCGGCGCCAGCTCCAGCCAGGCCACTGCCCACAGCAGTGCGCTCAGGCTGCTGGCCAGCGCCAGCCCGGTGGTAGCCCAAAGCGTGCTGCTGCTGGCCAGCACCGATCGCCAGGCGGCCAGGCTCCAGACTTCGGGCAAGAGCTGCGGGAACGGCCAGCTGCCGGCAACGCTGCCCAAGCCCAGTGCCAGACCTACGACCAGGTAGATGCCCAGCAGCAGGGCCAGGGGCTGGTGGGGTATGGCTTTGCTGGCGGTTGCTGCTGGGGTAGAGCCGGGAGCGTGCCGGGCGCCTGCGCGCATCGCGTCGGGGCCGCGTGTTCGGCGACGGCGCCAAAGGGGGTTGCGCACGCTGCCCCAGACCAGCACGGCCACCAGCGCCATGGTGGCCGCCAGCAGCCAGGCCGCGGCAGCACCCTGCGCGTTGGTGGCCGGGTCAGCATCCTGCAGCCACTGCCAGGCCAGCACGGCCAATGTGGGAGGCGTGCCGGGTCCGATCACCAGCGCCACATCAACCACGGTCAGGTTGTAGGCCAGCACTGCCAGCAGCGGTCCCAAAAGTCGGGGCCAGAGCTGGGGCCAAGCCACGCGCCACCACGCACTGCGCGCGCCGTAGCCCAGGGTCTGCGCCAGCCGTAGCTGCTGTTGCAACTGCTGACCCACCTCGGGCCGTTGCAACTGGGCCAGCGCAGCCCACAGCAAAAACGGCGTTTCCTTGAGCACCAGCACCGCCACCAGGCCAAGGCCCCAAGGGTCTTGCGTGGTGGCCCAGGGCGGCGGCGCGCTGAAGCCGGTGGCCCAAGGGGACAGCAGCCGCAGCAGCCAGCCACTGGGCGCCAGCAGGGCCACCAGCCCGATCGCCAGGGCCGCATGCGGCAGCGCCAACAGCGGCGCCAGGCCGCTTGCCAACCTGCCGCCTACAGCCGCACCGGGCAGCGGGCTGAAAGTGCGGTAAAGCAGCCAGGCCGCCGCTGCCGTGCTCAGGGCGCTCGCCAGTAGCCCGGTCCACAGGCTCATGGCCAGGGCGCGCAGGGTCTGCGGGTCATTCAGTAGCGCCTTCCAGCCCGCTGTATCCAGCCCGGCCTGCACCGCCGCCCACAGGCTCCAGCCCAGGGGCAGGGCGGCGAGGGTGAGTAGCATCAGTGCGGGGACAGGGGTGGGCATGGCGGCACAAAGTATGGCAGCTGTCAGCGCAGCATGGGCGCCCGGGGTGACCTGCTACATTGCCGGGACCGCTCGGGGCCGCGTCGGCTGCGGGGAACCCAACATGACCTTCACGTCTCTCCACCCTATCTCGACCCGCTTCGACAGTGTCCGGCTCGGGCTGCTTTACTTTGTCGCGCTGTCGGCCAGCCTGGGCACGGCCGTGTCGGCCATCGGCCGGCTGCTGCTTTACCTGGTCGCCCTGGTTTATTTGGTGGGCCGCGCCAGTGGCCGGGACAGGACTTCGGGCGCCGTTTTGCCACCGGCCTTGAGCTGGGCGGTGTTGCTGGCCCTGGCCTTCATGGCGCTGTCAGTGCTGTGGTCGGTGGTCGGACCAGTGGAGGCGCTCTGGTCGTGGGGCCGACACGCACGAATTTTGACGATCCTGATCATGGTGTGCCTTATCACCAGCCAGGCTGAGGCCCTTGCCGTGCTGCGGTGGTTTATTTGGGGGCAATTGTTTGTGGTGCTCAGCGCTTGGATGCTGGTGTTCAAGCTGCCAGTGCCCTGGGCCACCGGTGCCGGACAGGGCAGCTACGCGGTATACAGCAGCTATCTGGAGCAGGGCATCTCGCAGGCCGTGCTGGCGGCCCTGCTCTGGTTTCAGCGCGACCAGGTTTTCGGGCCCCGCGGACGCTGGCTGGCCGTGGCCTGCGCATTGGCTACAGCGGTGCTGACCATCGGCCTGATGCCGGGGCGCAGCGGGCACTTGGTGTTGTTGGGCCTGCTGAGCTTTGCTTTTTTTCACCAACTGCCGCGGCGCTTTGTCTGGGCGGCGCTGCTGGTGCCCGCGCTATCGGTGGCACTGGTGTTCCAGTTCTCCGCGCCATTCCAAGAGCGCATGAATTTGTTGATCTCGGAAGTTGCCTTGCACCGCCAGGGCAGCACGCAAGACACATCGTCAGGCACCCGGCTCGAGTATTGGCGCGCGTCGCTGCAGGCCGTCTCCGAGCAGCCGCTAATTGGTCACGGCGCTGGCAGCTGGAACCAGACCTACCTTCGGCTCAAAGGGCCGCAGGCCTCTGCGCTGAACGACACCGTGTCCGATCCACACCAAATGTTTTTGCTGTGGGCGGTTGAAGGCGGCTTGCTTGGAGTCGTCTTGCTCTGCGCTGTCTTGGCTACGTTGTGGCGTCATGGCAGTTCGCTGGCTGCTCCTGATGGCCATGCCCTCCAGGCGATGCTGCTAGCCCTGGTGATTTCCGGCCTGTTCAATTCCATGATTTACGGCATCGGTATAGGCGACTTCTTTTGCATCGGCTTGGGTATTCTGGCCGCCTTGGGGCGCCACTCGGGTCAGGCACCGATGGCCGCCCCAGCATGGGCCAGCCCGGCCGCCACGCCGCCAAAGCGGTTGCCTTCGACCAAGGTGGCCTGAGGCATGGCCAGGCGCAGGGCGTCGACCAGCGGGCGCAGTGCAGACGATCCACCGGTCAGGTAGACCGCATCCGCGCTGGTTTTTCCAGCCGCGCGGACGCAGGCTTGGGCGCACTGCACAACCTGCGCCACTGAGGACTGCAGTGCCTCTTGCAGGCGCTCGGCGCCTAGGCTGGCACTCAGCCCATCGCCCAAAAAATCTAATCTGATCGGCACCATTTGGCCCGACTCGGAGCAGGCAATTTTAGCGCTCTCCACCGCCGACAGCAGGCGGTGGCCATGTTGCTCGTCCAGCACCTGCATCAGGCGCTGGTGCAGCACCGGGTCGGCGTAACTGGGGCGCAATTCAGCCGCAAAGTGCAGGGCGCGCCGGGTGTAGGCCTGGTGGATCAGGTGCCAGGTAGCTAGGTCAAAGAACACGCTGTTGGGCACTGGCCGGCCGCCCGTGCCCTGGTGCTTGTAGCCCAGCAGAGGCATCACGGCTGACAGGTCCAGCAGGCGGTCAAAGTCGGTGCCGCCGAGGTGGATGCCGGTGGTGGCCAGGATGTCGGCGCGCCGGTCGCGCAGGTGGCTGCGCGCCGGGTTCAGCCGGATCACCGTGAAATCTGAGGTGCCGCCGCCGATGTCCACCACCAGGGCCGTGGTTTCGCCGTTTACGCGTTGTTCGTAGTCGAGTGCGGCGGCAATGGGCTCGAGCTGGCAGCTCAGGTGGGTAAAGCCGGCGTCGCGCGCCGCCCGCTCCAGCGTGGCCTGGGCCTGCGTATCTCGATCGGCGTCGTCGTCAACAAAGTGCACTGGGCGCCCCAGCACCGCGTGCGTCAGCGCCTGGCCGGCCTGGGCCTCGCAGCGGCGTTTGAGCTCCTTGAAAAACAGCACCAGAATGTCGTAGAAGCGCAGGCTCTGGCCGTTGACGGCGGTGTACTCGTTCATCAGCCGGCTGCCCAGTAGGCTCTTGAGCGAGCGCAGCAGTCGGCCCTCGGTGCCGGCCAGGTAGGCTTGCATCGCCTCAGTACCGTACAGCACGGACTGCGTTTCGTTGGCAAAAAACAGCGCGGTCGGCATTTCAGCGCGACCCTCACCCAGCGGCATCACCTGCAGCCTGCCGTCAGCACCGATCAGCGCTGCGGCCGAGTTGGAGGTGCCGAAATCGATGCCCAGCACCAGGGGCTGGTCGGTGGCGCCGGCGCGGCGCACCGGGAGCTCCATCACCTGGCTCAAGCGGCGGGGCCCAGGACCAGGGCCAGAAAGGCCGAGATGTCAGAAATTTCTTGCGGGTGCAGGCTGTGCGGCATCGGGTAGCTGCGCCAATGCACCGGCTGCCCCAATGCGACCAGTGCATCGCGTGAGTCCTCGCCGCGGGCGATCACCACCACCGGGTCTTGCGTGCCGTGCGCCATGAAGACGGGTGTTTGGGCGTTGGCCGCGTGTCGCTCGGCGGTGAACCGGTCGGCCAGCGGCAAGTAGCCCGACAGCGCCATGATGCCGGCCAACCGTTGTGGCAGCCGCAAGCCCGTGTGCAGGGCCATGGCGCAACCTTGGCTGAAGCCGGCCAGCACAATGCGCTCGGCCGGTATGCCGCGCGCCACTTCATGCGCGATCAAGGCCGCAATGGCGCGCTCCGATGCTTGGATGCCGGCGGCGTCCTGTTGGCTGACCAGGTTGGGGCCGAGAATGTCGTACCAGGCCGGCATCATGTAGCCGCCGTTGACTGTGACCGGCATGCTGGGTGCGTGCGGAAACACAAAACGTATTGGCGGGCAGCCGGACAGATCGAGTTCGGGCACCAGCCCGGCAAAATCATGGCCGTCGGCGCCCAGACCGTGCAGCCAGATCACTGCAGCGGTGGGGTGCGGGGCTGTTTCGAGTTCGACGCGGGGTAGCAAAGGGTTCATGATGAGCGGGTTTTATTGGCCATAACGTTTGAGCCATTCCCGCTCCAGCGGCTCCACCCAGCTGCCGTGCGGCTCGAGCAGTGCAGGGGCGCTGCGCGACACCTGGCCAGGTAGCGGTTTTGCAGCAAAGCGGGCGAGGTCGGTTGGGCTCAGTCGCTCCAAGGCCAGCACAGTGGGGTCGCCCCACACCGCGATGTCGGCTTTGCGCGCCTGCGCCTCGGGGCTGAGCAGAAAATTGGCGACCACCTGCGCCGCGTCGCTGGCGCTGGCGTTGACGGGGATCGCAACAAAGTGGGTGTTGCCGATGGTCCCGCTCTCAAACTGATAGCTGACAATGCTGGCCGGCAGACGCTTGGCAGCGATTTCGTTGGCGGCATCGTTGGGGTTGAAGGTTAGCGCCAGCAGCAGTTCGCCATCGGCCAGCATCTGTCGCATGGCCTCGGCGTTTTGCGGAAACTGCCGCCCTGAGCGCCACAGCTGCGGATGCAGCGCGTCCAAGGTGCGCCACAGCGGCGCAGTGGCCTGCGCAAAGGCCGTCGGCGTGACCGGGCGATACAGCGCACTGCGCTCGGTGTTCAGGTCCAGCAGCAATTGCTTGAGAAAGGTGGTGCCGTGAAAATTTGGAGGGCGCGGGTAGCTTAGGCGGCCGGGGTTGGCCTTGGCAAAGGTCAGCATCGCGTCCAGGCCGCGTGGCGGCTCGGGCGTGCGCCGACTGTCGGCCATAAAGGTCAGCTGCGCCATGCCCCAGGGGGCCTCCAGCCCGTCCACCGGCTCAGAAAAATCCAGGCGGGTGGTGGGCTTTCCTTGCACGTCAACCAGCGCGTAGCCGGGCAGGCCCTCAGCAAAGGGACCAAACAGCAGGCCCTCGCGCTTCATGGTCAGGAAGTTCTCACCGTTGATCCACACCAGGTCCACGCTGCCACGGGACTTGCCGGCGGCTTTTTCTGCCCGGACCCGTTTGACCATGTCAGCGGCATCACTGATCTTGACGTGCTCCAGCCGCACCCCATGACGCTGCTGCACCTCGCCCGCCACCCACTGGATGTAGCGGTTGATCGCCTCCGAGCCGCCCCAGGCGTTGAAGTACACCGTCTGGCCACGCGCGCGGGCTTCGATGGCGGCCCAGGCGGCAGTTGTTTGGGCCCAGGCTGGTGTCACCAGGCCCGCGGCCATGCTAGTCAGAAGGGCCAGCGCAGTGCGGCGCGTTGGCAGGCATGGATCCCCGCTTTCGCGAGAATGACGAAGGGCGTGTTGCCCGTCATTCCCGCGAAAGCGGGAATCCAGGCTGATTGGGGTCTGACTGAGGCGAGTGTTGTTCATGACAGTAGAGCCTGCGCAAATTCGCGGGCGTTGAAGGTTTCTAGGTCGGCCAGTTGTTCGCCGACGCCGATAAAGTAAACCGGGATCGGCCGCTCGCGCGCAATCGCTGCCAGCACGCCACCCTTGGCGGTGCCGTCGAGCTTGGTCACGATCAGCCCGGTCAGTTGCAGTGCGTCGTCAAAGGCGCGCACTTGCGCCAGGGCGTTCTGCCCGGTGTTGCCGTCGATCACCAGCAGGGCCTCATGCGGTGCGCTGGCGTCGGCCTTCTGGATCACGCGTTTGATTTTTTTCAGCTCTTCCATCAGGTGCAGCTGGGTGGGCAGCCGCCCCGCGGTGTCGACCAGCACCACGTCTCGGCCCCGTGCCCGACCGGCGCTGACCGCATCAAAGCTCACTGCTGCCGGGTCGCCACCCTGCTGGCTGATGATCTCCACCGTGTTGCGCTCGGCCCAGGCGCCCAACTGCTCGCGTGCGGCAGCGCGGAAGGTGTCAGCAGCGGCCAGCAGCACGCTGGCACCCTCCTGCGCCAGGTGGTGGGTCAGTTTGCCGATCGACGTGGTCTTGCCGGCGCCGTTGACACCCGCGACCATGATCACGGTGGGCTTGTGCTGACCAATCAGCAGCCGTTTCTCGAGTGGCGTCAGCAGCGCCGTGAGCGACTCGACCAGCAGCGCCTTGACCGCAGCCGGCTCGGTGACGCGCGATTCCTTGACCCGGCGCTTCAGGTCACTCAGCAAAAATTCGGTGGCCTTGACGCCGGTGTCGGCCATCAGCAGCGCGGACTCCAGGTCTTCGTAAAGGGCATCGTCAATGCGGGTGCCGGTGAAGACGCTGGCGAGGGCGCTGCCCGTCTTGCGCAGGCCAAGGCTGAGTTTGCGCAACCACGAACTACGCTCGGCGGGCAAAACCGGGTTGGCCACGGCCAAGCCACTGACGGGTGCGTCGGTGACCGGCCGTTGCGGGCTTGAACGACTGGTCTGGGCGGTACTCTCAACCGGCGGAGGGGATTTCTTTTTGAAAAAACTGAACATTAGGCGCTGCTTAGAATCACAGCATTCTATGAAACCTAACTCCTTTCGCCTGTCCGGCGCTCGCGCTCTGGCAGCTTGCCTTCTGTGCTGCCCACTGCTGATAGGTACGGTTCAAGCCCAGGCCGTCCCCCAAGCGACTCAGTTCACTCTTGCCAACGGCCTCACGGTGATTGTCAAACCTGACCGGCGGGCGCCGACCGCCGTGCACATGCTGTGGCTGCGGGTGGGCTCCATGGACGAGGTGGACGGCACCTCCGGCGTGGCCCATGTGCTAGAGCACATGCTGTTCAAGGGTTCGGCCGAGCTCAAGGCCGGTGAATTCTCTCGCCGCGTGGCTGCACTGGGCGGGCGCGAGAACGCCTTCACCGGCAAAGACTACACAGGCTACTACCAGCAGATTCCGGCCAACCGCCTGGCCGACGTGATGCGGCTGGAGGCAGACCGATTTGCCAATAACCAGTGGGCCGATAGCGAGTTCACCAAGGAGATTGAGGTGGTCAAGGAGGAGCGGCGCCTGCGCACCGAGGACAGTCCGCGCGCCATGATGAGCGAGGTGCTCGCGGCGTCGGTGTTCCTGGCATCCCCCTACCGTAGGCCTATTGTGGGCTGGATGAGCGACCTCGACGCCATGACGGCCGCCGACGTGCGTGAGTTTTACCAGCGCTGGTATGTACCGGCCAATGCGGCGGTGGTGGTGGCCGGCGACGTCGATGTCGCCCAGGTCCGCCAGTTGGCAGAGCAGTATTACGGGGTGATCCCGGCCCGTGCCGTGCCAGCCCGCAAGCCCCGTATTGAGCCCGTGCAGACGGGATTGCGCCGGCTCGAACACAAGGCGCCAGCTGAGCAGGCCCGGGTGACGCTGGCCTTCAAGGTGCCCGGTTTGGCCGGGCTGGACGCGACCGCAGGTGCCGCCTCAGATGACGCATTGGCGCTCACGGTGCTGTCTGCCGTGCTGGATGGCTACAGTGGTGCCCGCCTGGACCGCAGCCTGACCCAGGGCGCACAACGCCTGGCCGACAACGCCTGGGCTTACAACGGTCTGTGGGGCCGTGGGCCGCAGCTGTTCTCTCTGGGTGCCACACCGGCCCCGGGCAAGAGCGTGGCCGAGGTGGAAGCAGCGCTGCGGTCGCAGGTGGAACGGATTGCCCGCGAAGGCGTGACCGAGGCCGAGTTGACCCGCGTCAAGACCCAATGGGTGGCGGCCGAGGTGTACAAGCTGGATTCGGTTTTTAACCAGGCGCGCGAGCTGGGCAGCCAGTGGGTGCAGGGTTTGCCACTGGATACGGGTGACCGGCTCATAGAGCGTTTGCGCGGCGTGAGCGCGGCGCAGGTGCAGGGGGTGGCCGCCCGCTATTTTGGTGACGACCAGCTCACTGTGGCCGTATTGAGGCCTCAACCGCCGGACCCAAACCGCAAGGCGCGGGTGCCAGCAGCCGGCCTGCGCCATTGACCCGCCGTGCTGCAAGACTAAATGAATACTCCTAAAAAGATAGCTATAAAACCAATACTGGCGTGGGCTGGAATGGTTTTTTGCATGGCATCGGCAGTGGCCGGCATTCCCATTGAGCGCTGGGTGCAGGCCTCAGGGGCCGAGGTGTATCTGGTGCCTAGCCCGGCAATCCCGATGCTCGATGTGCAAATCGATTTCGACGCTGGCAGCCGTCGTGACCCGCCTTCGAAGGCCGGTCTGGCTGGCATCATGGCGGCCATGAACGCAAAAGGTGTGTTGGCCGGCGGCCCGTCCGAGCCGGCACTTGATGAAAACGCCCTGAGCGAGGCCTGGGCAGATCTGGGCGCCTCGTTTGGTGCCGGTGCCGGCGCCGACCGCTTCAGCTTTTCCTTGCGAACCTTGAGTTACCCCGACCTGCTGGCACGCGCAGCGGCGCTGGCCGCCCGCCAGCTGGGGCAGCCGTCCTTTCCCGATGCCGTGTGGCAGAGTGAGCGCGAGCGGCTGAAGGCGTCGCTGCGCGAGGCCAACACTCGGCCTGCCACCCTGGCCGCGCGTGCCTTCAGCCGTGCGGTCTATGGTAACCACCCCTATGGCCAGGAAATGACCGAAGGTACTCTGGGGGCGATCAGCGTGGCCGATATGCAGGGTCTGCAGCGCACCCTGCTGCCCTGCCGGGCCCGCGTCACGCTGGTGGGCGCCGTAACCCGGCCGCAGGCCGACCAATTGGTGCAAACCCTGCTGGCCCGCCTGCCGTCGGGCCCACCAGGTGCATGCCCGCCGCTGGCCCCACTGCCCGATGT
>CAMCZF010000047.1 GCA_945885775.1 Rhodoferax sp. OV413
GATTTCGGTGGAGATGTCCACCGCCGACTCGGTCTGCACATAGCGCAGCTCTTCAATCTTGTTTTCCAGCTCGGCGATCGATTGCTCAAAATCGAGGAATATCTTCTTGGCCATCAGCGCTCCTCTGCGTTTTGCTTCAAACGGGTTCCTGTCAATGGATTCAGTAACTGACCGGTAAGGGATCCAGCGAGCGCCAAATATACCAAGTCGCCACACTGCAGTAGGGCGCCCAGGCTGCGGCCACCTCACGTGCGTCACTCCGACTGACCGAATCGCCGGAAAAATAGCACTTGCTGATGCCATTGATCAGCCCAATGTCATCCAGCGGCAGCACATTAGGCCGCATCAGGTGAAAGATGAGGAACATTTCGGCTGTCCAGCGGCCAACACCGCGGATGGCCACCAACTCGGCGATGATGGTTTCATCGTCCATCTCGGCCCAATTTTTGACGTGTAACAACCGGTTATCGAAGTGCAAGGCCAGGTCAACCAAGTACTCCACTTTGCGCGCGCTCAGGCCGGCCGCACGCATGTCATCCACCTTGAGTTTCAGCACATTGGCCGCCGTCATACTGCGCGGCAGCAATGCAAACCGGTCCCACACAGTCTGCGCCGCCTTGACCGAGATTTGCTGGCCCACGATGCTGCGCGCCAGCGTGACAAAGGCATCGCCACGGGTTTGCAAGCAGCCCGAACCAAACTGAGGAATCAGGCGGTTCATGACCCGGTCTCGGCTCATCAGGTGCTCGCATGCCTCGCCCCAGTAAGTTGGGGTGAGCAGTTGGTCCACTACTTTTTTAGGAGCAGCCATGTCAATGAATTCGGGGCTTAGCAGGAAAAAACGTCATGGAAATGATCATGGCGCAGCTTCCCAAGTTGTACCGCCAAGCGCATCTTTGAGAACGATGCCCTGTGCCAGCAACTGTTGCCGTAAGCGGTCAGCCTCGGCAAAATTACGCTCGGCCTTGGCCTGCGCCCGCTGCGCGATCAAGGCATCAATGGCCGCCGGGTCCAGGCCAGCACCAGCCTGCAAAAAGCTGGCCGGCTCGGCCTGCAGCAGCCCCAAGCAGCCCCCCAGCCCACGCAACAGTCCCGCCAACTCGGGTGAGCGGGTCTTGTTGACCTCCGTTGCCAGGTCAAACAACACCGCCACGGCTTCGGGCGTGCCGAAATCGTTGTCCATGGCGGACTTGAAGGCACTCGCAAACGGCCCGGCCCAGTCGATGGGCAGCGCGACCGGCGCAGGCGCGACCAGCGCCAGTGCCGTGTAGAGCCGGCGCAGGGCACTGCGCGCGTCTTCCAGGTGGGCGTCGCTGTAATTGAGAGCGCTGCGGTAGTGAGCCCGGACGATAAAAAACCGGGTGGTTTCGGCATCAAAGCGGGCCAGAATGTCGCGGATGGTGAAGAAATTGCCCAGGCTCTTGGACATTTTTTCGTGATCGCGGGTCACAAAGCCGTTGTGCATCCAGATGCTGGCCAAGGGCTTGCCAGTCGCGCCCTCACTTTGGGCGATCTCGTTTTCGTGGTGCGGAAACTGCAGGTCGGCGCCACCGCCGTGGATGTCCACGCTGTCACCGAGTAATTCGCCGCACATGGCTGAGCACTCAATATGCCAGCCCGGCCGACCCCGGCCCCAGGCGCTGTCCCACTGGGCCTCTGACGGCTCCTCGGGTTTGGCCGTCTTCCAGAGCACAAAGTCGAGCGGGTCGTCCTTGCCATCAACCACCGCTACCCGCTCCCCAGCGCGCAGGTCATCGAGCGATTTGCCGCTGAGGCGGCCGTAGGAAGGGAATTTGCGCACTGCGTAGTTAACGTCGCCGTCGGAGCCCGGGTAGGCCAGACCCCGGTCGACCAGCCGACCGATCATCGACAGCATTTGCGGCACATAGTCGGTGGCGCGCGGCTCGGCCAGGGGCCGCTCAAAGCCCAGCGCGTCGGCATCTTGGTGGAGGGCCGCAATCATTCGGTCGGTCAGGGCGCGGATGGTCTCACCGTTTTCCACCGCCCGGCGGATGATTTTGTCGTCGATGTCGGTGATGTTGCGCACGTAGCTCACGCTCAGACCGCTGGACTTGAGCCAGCGCTGCACCACGTCAAAAGCCACCATGGAGCGGGCATGACCCAGGTGGCACAGGTCGTACACGGTCATGCCGCAGACATACATGCGCACATGCCCGGGCTGCAGCGGGGAAAGGGGCTCAAGGGCACGCGACAGGGTGCTGTAAATGCGCAGGGTCATGGGCAGGGCGACAGGTGCTGGGTTGGGTCCATTCCCGGGTCTGGGACCTGGGTCTAAATGGCCGGGTGGAGGGCTGAGCGCAGGGTTGTTGGGGCGGTCAAATACGGGCACTGCTGGGCTACAATGAATTTCAGTATATCGCCCCGGCCTTTGCCAGTCCTAGCTTTTTTTGGCCCTGACTGACGCCTAACAGACACCCATGAAGTACGTTAAATCGCCGCTATCGATCATCCCTGCCCTGCTGTTCCTGGCGATAGGCCTGGTGGGCGCTGCGCATGCCGACGACTACACAGATGCCCTGCAACTGCTGCGCACGGGCAAGCTCGTGGAGGCCCAAGCCAAAGCGGACGCGTTCCTGGCGGCCAAACCGCGGGATCCGCAAATGCGTTTCCTGAAAGGCGTGATCCAGCGCGATTCCGGCAAAGTGAATGAAGCAAGTGCCACCTTCAACAAGCTGACTGAGGACTACCCGGAACTGCCAGAGCCCTATAACAACTTGGCGGTGCTTTACGCCGGGCAGAGCCAGTTTGACAAAGCGCGCGCCGCACTGGAACAGGCCATCCGCACCAACCCGAGCTACGCCACGGCCCATGAGAACTTGGGCGACGTTTACGCCAAGCTGGCCAGCCAGGCCTACAACAAGGCCTTGCAGCTCGACAGCGGCAACACGGCGGTGCAACCCAAACTGGCCCTGATCCGCGAACTGTTCACGCCAAACCTGAAGGCACAGCGCACGGCGACCAGCCCAGCTACGCCTACACCAGCGCCCGCACCTGCACCTGCACCTGCACCTGCACCTGCTCCAACGCCCGCCCCGGCGCCAACACCGGCGCCAGCAGCGGCTCCCACGCCGGCACCGGTTGCCGCTCCGTCGCCGGCACCTGCACGTGCAGCTGTGCCAAGTAAGCCTGCCATGGCGGATGCCGCCGCCAGAGACGTTGAGGCGGCGGTGGCGTCCTGGGCCAAGGCCTGGGCGGCGAAAGACATGCCGGCTTACCTGAGCGCCTACGGCAAAGACTTTGACACACCAGGCAGCCAGTCGCGCAGCGCCTGGGAAGATGACCGCCGCAAGCGCATCACCGGCAAGTCCAGCATCAGTGTCAAACTCGACAATCTGGCAATCACGGTCGACGGCAACAAGGCGGTCGCCAAGTTCCGCCAGGATTACCGGGCTGACGCCCTGTCGGTCTCCAGCCGCAAGACGCTGGACCTGCAACGGGTCGGCGAACGCTGGTTGATCGTCAAGGAATCCACTGGAAGCTGAACGTACTGAGCACCTGCCTGGCGTGGGCGCTTCTGAAGCCATGACAGACCCTGTGCTGCCATGAGACAGCTTTTTCCCCTGCTGCTGGTTGTGCTGGGACTGCTTGCTGTGCCCGGCGCGCAGGCGTCAAAAAAATCCCATGCCAAAGCGGTGGCAGCGGCACCCGACAAGGCCAAGGCTAAGGCCAAGGCCAAACCCAAACCAAAGCCCAGACCCCAACCCAAACAGCCAGAAGCCGGCGAGGCCGAGGCACGGCTGATCGAGGTCTACCAGCTATTGGCCAGGGGGCAGAGCCGGGCGGCGCTGAATATGTCGCAGCAGCTGGTGCAGACCTACCCTGATTTTCATTTGGCCCAGCTGGTCCATGGCGATATCCTGGCCTCACGCAAACGGCCAGTGCGCGGCATGGGTGATGTGCCGAGCCCGCTGAACCCGCAAGGCGAAGCCAGCCTGAATGAGCTGCGCGCCGAGTCGCAGGCGCGCCTGACGGCCTTGACCGAGCGTCCGCCGCAAGGCGCCTTGCCGGCTGAATTCATCAACCTGTCAGCCCGTAACAAGCATGCGATCGCGGTGGACACCTCGCGCTCGCGGCTCTACCTGTTTGCCAATAGCGCGGCCGGAATGCGGCTGGTGGCCGATTACTACATCTCGGTGGGCAAGTCGGGCGTTGAGAAGAAAGTTGAAGGTGACCTGCGCACCCCGCTGGGCGTGTACTTCATCACCAGCAATCTGGACCCGAAATCACTGACTAATTTTTACGGCGCGGGCGCCCTGCCCATCAACTACCCCAACATCTTGGACAGCCAACGCGGCAAAACCGGCAAGGGCATCTGGCTACACGGCACGCCACCGGGCCAGTTTTCGCGGCCGCCGCAAGCCACCGACGGCTGCCTGGTGCTGGCCAACCCGGACCTGCGCCAGGTGATCCAAATGGTCGAAGTCGGCACCACGCCGGTGGTGATTTCGCAACGCCTGAAATGGGTGGCGCCCGACAAAACGCTGACCGAGGCGCAGGCCTTCCGCAGCGCACTGGCGGCCTGGCAACAGGCCAAATCGGCAGGCAACATCACCGATCTTTTGTACCACTACAGCCCGAGTTTCAGCAGCTACGGCAAAACCCTGAGCGACTGGACCCCGGTGCTGCGCAACGAACAGGCGAACATCAAGGGACGTAGTATTGAACTCAAAGACCTGTCCCTGCTGCGCTGGATCGATGCCACCGACACCATGATCGTCACTTTTGGTGAGGTACCGAATGGCAACCGGACCGGCCCTGTCAAGCGCCAGTACTGGGCGCGACAGGGCAGCCAGTGGAAAATATTTTTTGAAGGAACCATCGGATGAATTTTCTATCAAAATGGCGTCTAGCCCCCGCCCTGTATGGGTTTATAGCTACTTTTTTCATAGCAAATGCGGCCCTGGCCGACGATGCGCCCAAAGTGCGGTTCACCACCAGCGCTGGTGAATTCGTTGTCGAGGTCTACCCCGACAAGGCCCCCAAAACGGTCGAGAATTTTTTGCAATACGTGCGTGACAAGCACTACGACGGGACCATTTTTCACCGCGTGATCGACAATTTCATGGTCCAGGGTGGCGGCTTTGACGGCAAGTTTGTGGAGCGCAAGTCACGCGCACCAGTGGCCCACGAAGGGCGAGAGGCGCTGAGCCGCGGCGGCCCTAAAAACGTTGTGGGCACGCTGGCCATGGCCCGCACCAATGACCCAAATTCAGCCACAGCCCAGTTTTTTATCAACGTGCGCGACAACGCTTTTTTGGACCCGACCTTGATCCCGCCCGGCGACCCGGTGCCCAAGTTTGAGTACCAGGGCCGGGTGTACGAAAATACCCCTCGGGCCAACTTGCTGAACGCGCCGCAGTTGTTCGGCTACACCGTGTTTGGCAAGGTCGTGAGCGGCATGGACGTGGTCACCAAGATCAAGGCCACGCCGACCGGGCCTGGCGGCCCCTTCCCTTCGGACGTTCCCAAAACCGCCATTCTTATTTACTCTGCAACCCTGGTGAAATAAATCATGAGTAACCCTAAAGTCGAACTCCACGTCAACAACTTCGGCGTGATCACGCTCGAACTCGACCAGGACAAGGCGCCCAAGTCGGTGGCGAACTTCCTGCAGTATGTGGCCAAGGGCCACTACGACAACACGGTGTTCCACCGCGTCATTCCTGGCTTTATGGTCCAGGGCGGCGGCATGGAGCCTGGCATGAAGCAAAAGGCTTGCGACAAACCCATCGACAACGAAGCCAACAACGGCTTGAAGAACCTGCACTACACCGTGGCCATGGCCCGCACCGGTGACCCGCATTCGGCCACCGCCCAATTTTTCGTCAACGTCGCCGACAACGGTTTTTTGAATCACACGGCCATTTCGGCCCAGGGCTGGGGCTATGCCGTGTTTGGCAAGGTGGTTGGCGGCGCCGAGGTGGTAGACAAAATTGCCGCGGTCAAGACCAGCCGCAACGGGTACCACGACGACGTGCCCGTTGAGGACGTGGTGATTGGGCGGGCCGTCGCACTCTGACCCTTGCCATGCCGGCCCCAGAGCTCATCGCGCCTGAGCATTGGGCCTGCATTGATTTCATCTCGGACCTGCACCTGCAGGCCGGCGATCCAGCCACGGTAGCCGCCTGGAGGGCCTACCTGCACAGCAGCCCGGCCGATGCTCTGGTCATTCTCGGTGACCTGTTTGAAGTGTGGGTGGGTGACGACGTTCTGGACGCAGCCGGCGCCACTGACAGCTTTGAAGCCAATTGCTGCAAGGCCCTGCTGGCGGCCGCCCAACAACGAGGCCTGTTCTTGCTGCATGGCAATAGAGACTTCCTGCTCGGCCCGGCCTTTGCCCAGGCGGCTGGGTTAAGCCTGCTGGCCGACCCAACGGTTCTGGTGTTCGGCGGACAACGCTGGTTACTGTCCCACGGCGACGCACTGTGCTTGGACGACACCGAGTACCAGCACTTTCGCCAACAGGTCCGCAGCACGGGGTGGCAACAGGCCTTTCTGGCGCAACCCTTGGCCGCGCGCCAGGCCACTGCGCGCGAACTGCGTCGCCAGAGCGAGGCCCGAAAGCAAAGCGGCGTGGCCTATGCCGACCTGGACCCTACCGCCACGCGGGCCGCGCTGAGGCTCAACGGCGCACCCACCCTGATCCACGGCCACACCCACCGGCCATCGGCACATGATTTAGGCGCCGGCTTACAACGCGTGGTGCTGAGTGACTGGGACTTGACCGCCCCAAGGCCTCGGGCTGAAGCCTTGCGGCTCACTCTGGACAGCAGCATCCCGAACGGTGCGGTGCTGGTCCAACGTATCCCACTGGCAGGCAACTTAGGCGGCGACCTCGTCGATCTGCCAGGGTGACAGGAACTGTTCGGCATAGCGCAGGTAAACGCCTTGCTGCATGAAGACGTCGAACAAGTCAGGGTCAATATGCCCGGTTTCCTTGAATTTCTGCATGATGCTGGTCGCTTGCGACAATTTCATGCCCTTTTTATAAGGCCGATCGGCCGCAGTCAGGGCCTCGAAAATGTCGGCAATGCCCATCATGCGGGCCTGGACCGACATTTCTTCGCGCTTGAGGCCCTTGGGATAGCCCTTACCGTCCATGCGCTCATGGTGGCCGCCGGCATACTCCGGCACACGCTTGAGGTGCCGGGGCCAAGGCAACTGCTCAAGCATCTTGATGGTGGCCACAATGTGGTGGTTGATGGTTGAGCGTTCGCCCTGGGTCAGGGTGCCGCCGCGAATGCTCAGGTTTTCAAGCTCATCGGCCGTGAGGAAAGGCACGACCTCCCCGTCCTCGTTGCGCCAGACCCGTTGGTTAGCGATCGCTTGTACCCGGGCAATCGCCGCGTCATTCATGAACTCGGCGCCCTTGTTGGTGGTGCGCAAAAAGGTGCGATCGGAGTCGATGGCGGCCAGAGCGGCATCGCAGTGGCTAGCCAGCAGGGCCTCAGCGGGCGCATCAACGCAGGGCCGCAAAGCGAGCTGAGCACGAAGCGCTTCAATTTCGGCGTCGCGCTTGAGCACTTCAAAACGAGTGTCAATCAGTGCCACCCGGTCAAACAGGGTTTCAAGCTTGGTCGCCTTGTCGACCACATGCACCGGCGTCGTGATCTTGCCGCAGTCATGCAACAAGCCCGCAATTTTGAGTTCGTAGCGGTCCCGGTCGTCCATGGTGAAGTCGGCCAACGGGCCTGTGGTGGTTTGAGCCACAGCGTCAGCCAGCATCAGCGTCAGCTCGGGCACACGTGAGCAATGGCCGCCGGTGTACTGGGATTTTTCCTCGATGGCCACGTTGATCAAGCGGATCAAGGACTCAAACAGCACCTCCAACTGGCTCATGAGCATCCGGTTGTTCAGGGCGATCGCGGCCTGCGAAGCCAGCGACTCCACCAGGCTCTGGTCGGCCAAAGAGAAAGGCACCACTTCGGTGGTCCCAGGCAGCTGAGCATTGAGCAGTTGCAAGACCCCGATGACTTCGCCTTCGTGGTCCTTCATCGGGACAGTCAGAAATGATTTGGACCGGTAGCCTGTACTCTGGTCGAAGCGCCGGGTACCAGAAAAATCAAAAGCCGGGTCTGAGTAGGCGTCCGCCACGTTGATGGTGCGGCAGTGGATCGCGGCGTGGGCCGCCACCAGCGAGTCGTTCGGGGCCCCGTCCGCGTTGCGCAGTGGCAGATTGGGGAATTTGATCGGGATCGCAGAACTGCCGCCCATGGCAATATTGAGTGAATCCGTCCGCAAGATCTCAAAGCGCAGTGCCGTGCCATCCTCGGTCACTCGGTACAAGGTGCCACCATCGGCATTGGTGATGGATTTGGCCGCCAGCAGGATGCGCTCGAGCAGCGGCAGGATGTCGCGCTCACGGGACAGCGAGGCACCAATCTCATTGAGCCGCTCGAGACGGGCCAGAACGGTATCAATAGTTTCCATGGTGGCTCCCCCTAAGATGTCAGTTTCGCAGCAGAATTTTCAGCACGCTCTGCAGCCGACGCGCGCTGCCGGCCTCAAACGCGGCGCCCAGCGCGCCCGCCACGTCCTGGCCCCAGGTCTGGCTCGGGGGTGCATCATGGCGGCGAGTCAGCAGCTGCAGCTGCATCGCCCGGCGAGCGTCGAGGTGTTCAGCCGGCGTGGGCAGCTCGGCCGCCATCTCTAGTCGCAGCAAGGCCTGTTGGGCATCCGCGACCGGCGCTTGGGCCAGTGCCTGCGACCAGGCACTGCGCGTGGCGGCGTTGACACGTGCACCCAGCTCTTGCGCCGAGGGTAGCTGCGCTGCGCTGCGCTGCTCCCAGGCCGCCAACAGCTGCGTCAGGGCCTCGCCATGGGCCTGAGCCGCCAGCTTGCGTAAGGCCAGCTGAGCCCGCTCCAGCGCGTCGCGCTGGGCCCGAAACGCGGTGTCGCCCAAACGCGGTGCGTCTTGCCAGCCCCCGGCAGCGGCATCCTGTGGCGGCCGGCGGTCTGGCCCACGGCTTCCCATTCGATCGTCGCGCGGACCGCGGGGACCGTCGCCAGCGCCAAAGCGGGGACCGTCTTTGCGGTCGCCAAACTTGCCGCCACGCCCCGGCATCGCGGGCTCGGTCTTTTTCATGCCGGGCCGGTCGTCGCCCCGCACCGCCACCACTGCCTTGGCCACGGGTTTGACAACAGGTTTCTCGGCAGCCGGGGGAGGCGGCTCGGCTGGCGCGTCGGTATCGCCCTCGGCCGGTGGTTCGGCTGTTGACTCGGTTGACAGTTCTGTGGACGCCTCGGTTGATGGCGCATGCAGCGCAACATCCGGTGCTGGCACAGCCAGCGCCTGCACCGCCGCCTGCGCCTGGGCCTGGCCGCGCAGGGCGGCTTCCAGGGCGTTCATGGCGCCGCGGATGGCTTGCGCATCGCCGCCGGCGTTGGCAGCCTCCAGGGCCCGTGCGGCGTCTAGCACGACGCGGTCACGCTCACCCAGGGCCGCCTCGCTGCGCTCACGCTCCTGGGTCTTGCGGTTGAAGGCGTCGTCGATCGGCTTGCGAAACGCATCCCAGAGCTTTTGCTCCTGGCGCCGGTCCATCGGCACGCGCTGGGCTTCGGACTGCCAGCGCTGTTGCAGCGCACGCACGGCATCGATGCGCAACATGGGCGCCGCACCGAGCTCCTTGGCTTCCTCGATCATGGTCTGGCGGGCGGACAGGCTTTGCGCTTGCAAGGCCTCCAGCGGCGCGCTCGCTGTGGCCATGGCAGCCTTCCAGAGAGGTTGCAGTTCGGCAAAGACCTTTTCGCCTATATGGCCGGCTTCACGCCATCGGTCGCCAAACTGATGCAGCAATCGGGTAAAGCCCTTCCAGTCGCCGTCAAGGGCGGTGGTGTTGGCGGCAGCCCACTGCTTGACTTCGTCGATCATGGCCAGTCGCTGTGCCCGGTGCTCCACCGCCTCGGCCTTCATTTTGTCCAGCCAGCCCTCGACCACCTTGTGCGCATCGTTGCAGGCCTCGTCGAAACGCTTCCACAGGCCGTGGTTGGGCACTCCGCCCTGATCGGTCTGCTTCCATTCCTCGCGCAGGGCACGCAAAAGCTCTTGCATCTTGCGCCCGCCAATGGCCTGACCTTCAGGCCGCTTGAGCAGACCTTCGGCCTTGGCCACCAACGCCTCGCGCAACTGGTCGGCGCGCCAACGCTGCCAACCCTCGAGCTCGCCGGCCGCAGCCAACGCGGCGTGGGCCAGGTTCTCAAGTTTGTCGTCGATCAGGCGACCGTGCTCCTTGAGCGCATTGCGCAACGCGGCGGCGACGCCGGCACTGGCTTTGCCGTGGCCCTCGGCAATCTCCAGCTCAAGTTTTGAAAGCACCTCTTGGACGGTCTTAGTCGCTTGGGCACGGATTTCGGGATCAATCTTGGGTTTTTGCGGCTTACTCGCCGCCTCGGCCGGGACACCGCGCGCAGCACGCAACTCGTCAGCCCAGACCGGTACCGGTGGCAACGGAGCCGCTGCATCGGCAGCGGCCGCTGTGGCCAGCGCCAAGGCCTCCCTAAATGCGTCGCAGACCACAAGCAACTGGGCCCGTGAGGTCTCGAGCAGGGGGGGAAAGCGAGCCTCAACACTGGGCCAATTGGCATCGGTCAACAATGCCGCCGCCTGGGCCTGCCAGTGGTCGACATCGGCCTTTAAGGCCTGAGCAGCGCCTTGCGCATCGTGCCAGGATTTGGTCGACAGCACCTCGATGCGCTGCGCCAGCAACACGGCTGCCTCTCGCTGCACCTGGACCCGATGCTGCAGGTCTTCAATGCCTTTGACACGGTCACTGAGCTGTGCTTTAAGCGTCAACAATGGCTCACGGCTCAGCGGCGCGCCAGCTTTGGCTGCGTCACGCTGCCAGGCCATGGCATCGGCAATGTTGAGCTTGGCGATTGCCAACAGCACCTGGCCGCGCTCAGCCCATTCCTGGGCAATCGATTCCTGGCCGCGGCTACGCTTGATCTCATCGAGCTTTTCGCGCAGCAGTTTGGCTGCGCCCTTGTCTTTGCCACTGAGTTCCTTGAACACGGCCTGCATCTGTTCGGCCGCCGGATTACCCGCCAGCCAGTCGCGAATGCGGGCGGTCCGCTCGCTGGAGGTGTGCGCAGAAAACGCGCCCCCTGTCAGTTGGTCCAAGGGGTGCGCGTCATGCGCTTTGGCAGCGCCAGGCGAGACTGCGGGTGTTTCGGGGGTCTTGGGTGTAGCAGGAAAAGGAAACATGACGAACAGATCAGAAAAATTGACCCCCTACGCATCGCGAAGGGGTTTGAACCGCTATTTTCACCGCTATTTCACTGGCCAGCAAAAAAGTCTAGGGGGCGCTCAGACTCAATTGCGCGCGCGGACTCCATTTCGTCTCGGGTGGCACCGTGCGCACTGCGCCTAAAAACAGGCGCGCCATCGGAATCTGCCGGGCCGCCAGGTAGTCGCGCACCGCCACGCCACGCTGCACCGCCAACTCGCGCATCTGGTCTTCAGACGCTTGCAGGTGGCTCAGCAGCAAATTCTCCATCTCTTCCTTTGGTAAGGGCTGCAACTGACCCTGTGGGGTCAGCGGTTTGGGGATGGCTGCGCGTGCGTACACCGCGCCTAGCAGCGCCAGGGCGTCTTCCGGGCTCAGGGTTGGGGGCACGCTGACTCCGGCTCCGGTTTGCGCCACTGCGCGACCAGCTAGCACCGCTACTCGGCGCTGCTCGCCCAACAGCAGTGCATTGAGTTGCTCCCGCTTGAAGGCCTCGCGCTCTAGCTCCAGGCTGGCCATGCCAACCACGGTCATCTGCAGTGCAGGCCGTTCTTGCAAGGCTTTCACCACCTGGTCCAGACCAGCCCGTCCATCAAGGTCCAAGGCGGCCGAACCCGGCGCAAAATTCACCACGCCAGGCTCTTCGGCACTGCCAAAGGCGTTCGCGATCAGGCTGAAAGGGGCGGTCACGGCCTTGACCACCAGGTTGACGATCAGCTTGAAGATGATCGGGCCGAGCTTGAACTCAGGGTCGTTCAGCGACCCGCTCACCGGCAGGTCAATGTCGATCACGCCCTGGCGGTCTGCCAGCAGCGCCACCGCCAGGCGCACCGGCAAGCTGGCCGGGGCACCGTCGACCTTGTCGCCAAATTTCAGTTGGTTGAGGACGATGTTATTGCTGGCCAGCAACTGGCCGTCCGCCTGCACCTTGTAATTGACGTCCACACTGAGCTTGCCGCGTTCGATGCCATGGCCGGCGTGGCGCACCGCATAGGCTGACAGCGGTGGCAGCTCCAGGTCGCGTACACGGGCCTTGATATCAAGCACCAGCGGCTTGGCCAGGGGGTTGATCTGGCCCTGGATGTCAAGCGTCGCCGTGCCCTGTGCCCGCCCGCGCAGCACCAGTTCGGCCAGTGCCGGCTCGCCGGCTTGCGGTTGGGACGAAAACGCCCCCAACTTGCCGGTGAGCTCAGTCAGGTTGGCCGAGTAATTGGGCTTGATGAAGCGGTCGGCAAAATCGACCCTGCCACCAGTCAGGCTGACCGGGCCCAGGCGCACCACAGCCGGCGCGGCAGATGCTGTTGCGGGTGCAGAGGCCGATGGGGATGGAGATAAGCTTGGTTTGGCCGTCGTAGGCGGCGCAGTATCGGCTTTCAGCAGGTCCTGCAAGTTGAACCGTCCTGTCGGATCGAGCACCAGCCGTGTGTAGAAGTCGCTCAAGACGGTTTCTTTCACATCGACCTGCGTAGGGCTCCCCGGCGCTATCGCCACCGCCAGCCCACGCAAACTCAGCACCTTCCAGTTCAGTAACTCCTCACTAAAACTGGGGGACGAAGCGCTGGCGGCTCCGCTCTTGGCGACCGGCAAGGAGTTGGCCTGAACGTCTTCCAGCGCGACGTCGCCATTGAGTTGCAGACTGGTGCCGGCGGGGGTTGGGGCATAAGCGAGCTGACCTTTGAAGCTGGCATCGGCTCGCAACACCTCAATGTTCAAAAGCTCGGCACCGTAGGGCTCCAGCACATGCAGCGGCAGCCGCACCGCCTCCAAGGTGGTCTGGACACTCAGGGGATCAAGTCGGGCCTGCCCCTGCCACTTCAGGCGACCAGCCGGCGCCGCGCCAGCCTGCCATTGCAGCGCGCCTTGCACCTGCATCGGCTCTTTGCCCGTGTTCGACAGGTTTTTGACCTGCAAGGACACCGCCGGCACATCAAAAGCCACCGGCCTGGCAGGCAGTTTGTCAGAAAAGCTGAACAACCCGCCATCCAGGGTGAGGTCGCGCACCAGCAGCGTCCATGGCGCTGCGGCTGCAGCTGGGGCTGGGGCAGCGATCTGCGCCTGGCCCATGGTGCTTGCGGCGGGGTCGCTGAGCGCTTGCGGCTGCAACCAGTTTTCAAACATCCAGCGACCGTCGGCGCCGCGGCCAACCGCCAACCGCGGCCCCTGAAGTGCCAACTGGCCCAGGGTTGCGGATCGGCTCGCGAGGTCCAACTGCAGCCCGGCCAGGCGCAGTTGCGCCAGACTGGCCAGGCTGGCCTTGTTCTGCCTCAGGTCGAGCTTGTCCACCGCCAGGCGTGCCACTTCAAGCTGCAACTGATCCAACCCGCCGGGGCTGGCGGGAGCCTTCCAGATGGCACCGAGCTCGGCATTGAGGCTGCCTGTCAGCTCGGGCTTGAGCCAACGCGTCAGGTAGGGGGCGGCTAGCGCCAAGGGCAGCCCGTCTGCCCGCGCGCGCAGCTCGGCTGCGCGGTCGGTGGCACTGCCCTGCAAGCTCAACCGGGCGCCTTTAACGTCGGCAGCCGCAGAGCCACCGGCCAAAAGCCCTGCGGCGGCCTGAAACTGCAGCGGCTGCTCGAACGGTAAGGCGATGGCGCTGGCATCCAATGTGAGCCCGGTCAAACCAAGTTGAGCGGGCGGCATCGTGCTCTGGTCGAGCCAACTGAGCCCACCGTCTTGGACCGCGAGACGATTCAACGCAATCTTCCAGCCACCATAAGGAGGCGATAAATCGGCCTCAGCCTTTGTCCCACTTGAGTTGTTAGCTATTTTTTTTGTAGTGGATGAGGCAGGACCAGAACCGGGCAGCAGCAAGCGGCCCGTTGCATCGCGAACCAAGGTCAGCCGGGGGGCAACGAGCTCGACGGCGCTGAGCCGGGCCTGTCGCTCGAACGGCCGCAAGTCGTCCAGCGTCAGCTTGAGCCGATCAAACGCCAGCAGCGGCGCCGCAGACGCCGCCGTACCCGCCTGCTTGGCCTGCGCCTGCGTATCGTGCATCCGGACCTGGGCCGCCTCCAGTGTCCCACTGATGCGCAGGCGATTGGCAGGGACCTGCTCAAAAGCCAGTTGCAGCTCGGCGCTGAGCAGGCCCGAGCTCAAGCGAACCGGCAAACCGGCGGGCACATAGGGCAGCCAGGGCGCCAGATCCAGCCCAGCCAAGCTCAGCTGCACCGCCGCTTGCCGACCCGGCGCAAACGGGGTGGCCTGCGCGCTCGACTCGAACCGACTGCCGTTCAAAAGAAAAGCCAGCTTGGGCTGCACTGTCACCGCGCGCTGGGACGGCAGATTGCTCAGAAACGGCAGGCTGAGCTGCAGCTCACGCACGCTGTGCTGTCGGCCAACCGGGCGGTCGTCCATGTCGAACCGGCCCCCCGATAGCGTCAGGTTATGCAAGGCAAAGCCGGGCGCGGGGGTATCGGATGGGACGCTGTCACTTTTGAAACGCCTCAGGATGTCATCAATGTCGTAGCGCCCGTCGCCATGGTGGGTTAGCCGGAAGGCTGGCCCCTGGACATCAATAGCATCCAGCACCGGCGCCAAGCGCAGCAGCGATTCGAGCGATGCATCTATATAAATACGCTCCACCACCAACTGGGGCGCCCGGTCGGCCTGGCCTGGAGCGGCGCCAACCGAAAGGCCATGCAGCACCAGTTCCAGCGACCAGGGCTTGATCTCAAGCCGGCCCAAGGTGACAGCACGCCCGAGCTGGCCGCTGGCGATGGTTTCAATCTGTGGTTTGAGCAGTGACGGCAGCGCCAACCAGGCCAGGCCCCAAAGCAGCAACACCACACCACACAGCCAGAGCAGGCGTTTGAACCAGCGCATAAAAAAGGGAGGTTGTAAGTTCATACCGTGAGTGTTCAATGAGACCGACGAAAGGTCAATGTGCCGGGCAAAAAAGCTTTAGGCAATAGCAGTTTTCTTGATTGATAACTCAAATTTGAATATTGAATAGGTTTGATATGGTTGACTTGGTATATCAAGCACCTCTAAAATGCACCACTCCCCCTTGACTGACAAGGGAAAACCCGCATCCGCTGCCGACCCCGGCATATTCAAGTCTCTGCCAAATCCAAGATCGCCAGCGCAGGACATTGATAGCGTACCAACCCAAACGGGGCGCCTGGAACTTCTGCACTGCCAGCAGTGTCCGTGCCAGGACCCGCGAAAGAAGGAGAAGCTATGACAGCGTTAGACCCATTCACCCGAGGCCTGCGAACCTTCGCAAGCGACATCGCCGAAGGTTTTCTTGAAATCACCCACAACGGCTTTGCTTTGATCGGCTTGGCTGTCATGTGTGGCGCGCTCACCCTGATCACGCAGCCCGAGCTTCGGCAAGCCGGTGAGTCTCAGCTGTTCGGTTGGCTACAAACCAGGCAGGGTATCTCTGGCGTGGACATCGACCTGAGTGCCATCGACCGCGCCACGGCCAGTAATCCGCAAGCCCTGCCCAAAAAGCAAGCGGATTTGGCCTATTGGCTCAGCCGGAAGTACCGCGTGGCCCCCGAGCCATTAAGTGCGATCGTTGCAGAAGCCTATGAAATCGGCCAACGCTCCAAGCTTGACCCAACCCTGATCCTGGCCGTGATGGCCATTGAATCGGGTTTCAACCCGTTCGCCCAAAGCCCTGTGGGCGCGCAGGGCCTGATGCAAGTCATCACCCGGGTCCACAGCGACAAGTACGACAACTTTGGTGGCGTTTTTGCCGCGTTCGACCCGCTCACCAACCTGCGCGTCGGCGCACGGGTGCTGAAAGAATGCATCATCCGCGGCGGCTCCACCGAAGCCGGACTCAAGTTTTATGTGGGTGCGGCCAACATTGAGGACGATGGCGGCTACGTTGGCAAGGTCATCGCCGAGCACAGCCGTTTGCAGTCCGTGGCCGCCGGCCGCACTGTGCCCGCCTCTGCCGCCGGCGCCCCGGTAGCTCCAGCGCCTGGCCAAGGCGCACAAAGTGCGCAAAGCGTCGCATTGCTGACCACGCTCTGATGGTCTTTTGGCTAAACTCTCGTTAGTTCATTTATCCCTAGCCATTTATCGCCATGTACCACCGCAACACGCTCATCGAGCAGACTGACCCCGAACTTTTTGCTGCTATCCAGGCCGAAAACTCGCGCCAAGAACACCACATCGAACTGATCGCCAGCGAAAACTACGCGTCACCAGCAGTTATGGCGGCGCAGGGCTCGCAACTGACCAACAAGTACGCCGAAGGCTATCCGGGCAAACGCTATTACGGCGGCTGTGAAAATGTCGACGTGGCAGAGCAACTGGCCATAGACCGGGCCAAACAGCTGTTTGGTGCTGATTGCGCCAATGTGCAGCCACACTGCGGCGCCTCGGCCAACGTGGCCGTGTTCCTGGCCTTTCTCAAGCCTGGCGATACCATCATGGGTATGAGTTTGGCCGAGGGCGGGCATCTGACCCACGGTATGTCGCTGAACATGAGCGGCAAGTGGTTCAAAGCGGTCAGCTATGGCCTCAATGCCCGGGAAGAGATTGACTACGACGCCATGGAGCGCACAGCCCATGAGGCACGCCCCAAAATCATCATCGCCGGCGCGTCTGCCTACAGCCTGCACATTGATTTTGAGCGCTTTGCCAAGGTAGCCAAGGCGGTTGGCGCCATCTTCCTGGTCGATATGGCGCACTACGCCGGCCTGATCGCCGCGGGCGTCTACCCCAACCCGGTGCCACACGCCGATGTGGTCACCTCCACGACCCACAAGAGCCTGCGCGGTCCGCGCGGCGGCATCATCCTGATGAAGGCCGAGCATGAAAAAGCCATCAACAGCGCCATCTTCCCCGGCCTGCAGGGCGGCCCGCTGATGCATGTGATTGCCGCCAAAGCGGTGGCTTTCAAAGAGGCACTGGCGCCTGAGTTCAAGCTGTACCAGCAACAGGTGCTGACCAATGCCAAGGTGGTGGCAGAGACCCTGACCGAGCGCGGCCTGCGGATTGTCAGCGGCAGGACCGAAAGCCACGTGATGTTGGTCGACCTGCGGTCCAAGGGCATCACCGGCAAGGAGGCCGAGGCTGTGCTGGGCGCCGCCCACATGACCATCAACAAGAACGCCATCCCGAACGATCCTGAAAAACCTATGGTGACCAGCGGTGTGCGTATTGGCACACCAGCCATGACGACCCGTGCCTTTGGCGACGAAGAAGCGCGCCTCACCGCCCACATGATCGCCGACGTGCTGGACAAGCCGCGCGACCCTGACAACATCGCATCGGTACGGGCGCGGGTCAACGCGCTGACTGCGCGCTTCCCGGTCTACCGCTAGACCGGGCAGTGGGCCAGAACGCGCAGCCGCCCTGATGAAATGCCCGTTTTGCAGCCATGCCGACACTCAGGTGGTGGACACGCGCATTTCAGAGGAGGGCGATTTCATCCGACGCAGGCGCCAGTGCGCGGCCTGCGACAAGCGCTTCACCACCTATGAGCGGCCCGACGTCAATTTCCCGGCCATCGTCAAAAAGGATGGTCGACGCATTGACTATGAGCGCGCAAAATTACTGGCCTCGATGAACCTGGCGCTGCGCAAGCGCCCAGTCAGCACGGAACAGGTCGACAGCGCGATTGAGCGCATTGAAGAAAAGCTGCTTAACCTTGGGCTGCGGGAAGTGGCCTCGACCCGCATTGGCGAGTTGGTCATGCGCGAGCTGAAAAAGCTCGACAAAGTCGCCTACGTGCGTTTCGCCAGCGTGTACCGCAGTTTTGAGGACATTGACGAATTCAAGACGCTGGTCGACGAGGTGCGCCGCTAGCGCCAGCATTCAGCCACGGTTGGCTCGGTGGCCGAACGCCCTTTCACGCCGGTATGGGTTA
>CAMCZF010000048.1 GCA_945885775.1 Rhodoferax sp. OV413
GCCGTGGCGCACGCAGGCAATGATCTGCCACTGGTTCACCAGGTCGGTGTAGCGGCGCAGCGGCGAGGTGCTCCAGGCATAGCTCGGCACGCCAATGCCGGCATGCGGCAGCGCCTTGGTGCCCATGCGCACCTTGACGCCGGGCAACAGCGAGGCCTGGCTGCGGTAAATGCCGGGCACCCCCAGCTCGGCCAGCCAGCTGCCCCAGGTACTGTTGGCCAGGATCATGGCCTCAGCCACGATCAGGTCCAGCGGCGCGCCGCGCATGCGGGTGCTGATCTGCACCTGCTCATGGCCCTGTGGCTCCTGCCCGTCGTTACCCAGCAGCCGAAAGTTGTAGTCCGGCCGGTTAAAGGTCTCCGGCTTGCCGCGCACCTGTTCCCGGCCGGCTTTCAGGTGTTTGGCCAATCGATGCAAAAATGATAGCGAAGAACGCTTATCCGACAAGGGCTGAGGCTCGATTTCATGCATAAAGCCAGGGTCCTGCAGCCAGGTCTCGGTGACCACGGCGTCCAGCTGGTCATGCCGCAAATTGGCCACAATTGGCACCCGCTCCAGCCGGGTCTCGCTGCTGCGTACTGCCAGCGTGGCCTCGTCCAGCGTCACATACAGCGACACCGCAGGACAATCGCGCCCCTCTTGCAGTGTGTAGCTTTGCACCACCTCGCCGGGCAGCATGGTCACTTTGTAGCCCGGCATGTACACGGTGGACAGGCGCTCGCGCCCCAACTTGTCGATGGCGCTGCCCGGCAGCACGGCCAGCCCTGGTGCCGCGATGTGGATGCCCACCGTGACCACGCCGCTGCCCAGGCCTTGCACCGACAGGGCATCATCAATCTCGGTGGTGGCCGAGTCATCTATCGAGAAAGCCTGTGCTGCCGCCAGAGGCAGCTCGTCACGGATGGGCGGGGCCGCTAGTGCCGGAAACCCCGTGCCGCGCGGAAAGTTCTCTAGCAAAAAGCGCCGCCAGTGGAACTGGTAGGGTGAATCAATGGCGCCAGCGCGCTGCAGCAGCTCCAGTACGCCGAGCTGGGTGGCACGCGAGGCCTCCACCACCGCCTTGTACTCTGGCGCGTTTTTGTCGGGTTTGAACAGAATTTTGTACAGTTGCTCACGCACCGGCGCCGGGCACTCGCCCTGGCTCAGCTGCTGCACCCATTGTTCAATCTGCAACACCAGTTGCTTTTTCTTCTCAATCGCCGCCAGCGCCTGCGCAATGACCTCGGCCGGCGCCTTGCGAAAGCGCCCCTTGCCGGCACGGCGGAAGTAATGCGGCGCCTCAAACAGCCGCAACAACATGGCCACCTGCTGCTCCAGCGTGGCGTTGACTGAGAAATAGTCGCGCGCCAGATCGGCAAAACCAAACTCGTCCTCGGGCGAGAACTCCCAGGCCAGCTCCAGCTCAATCTCTCGGCTGAGCGCCTGCGCCTGCGCCAGCAAAGCGGCTGGCGCAGGTTTGTCGAACTTCAGCAAGATGTTGGCGCCCTTGACCTTGACGCGCTTGCCACTGTCCAGCTCCACCTGCGCCGAAGTGTCCGCCTCAGACAACACCCGCCCGGCCATGAATTTGCCGGTTTCTTCAAACAATAAGTACATGAGCCGGATTGTCCCTGCAAATGCGGGTGGTGCCGCGCTGACCGTCATCCCCAACGCCCAACCCCGTCATCCCCGGCCCGACCGGGGATCCATGCCACTCAAACGATCGTCATCCCCGGCTCCGACCGGGGATCCATGGCCCCTGGATTCCCGTTGTCACGGGAATGACGGAAATGAGGACGCCCCCGTCACCCCCGCCGCCCATCCCCGTCATCCCCGCCGCTCACCCCCGTCATCCCCGCCGCTCACCCCGTCATCCCCGGCTCGACCGGGGATCCAGGCCCCTGGGACGATCCCCAACGAGTAAGCATCGACATAAAAAAGCCCCGCGGCCTGGTGGGGCGCGGGGCTTGAGTGGTCAGGCCGTGCGGGCCTGCGCGGATGAGCGCTTATCGGCGCACGAGTTTGCCTGTGCCAGGTCCGTCGTTATCCACAAAGCCTACCGTGGCTGACCCAGCGAGGAAGTTCATAGTGCCGTTGATGGTTGAACTGTAAGCGCCTGGGCCGGTAATCGTCGCAATGAATACACCTGTTGTCGGGTTGAAAGATGTAAACGCGCAAGTAGCTCCGACTGTGGCACAGGTGAGCCGGCCCGACGCGCTAATGGTAAACGTTTCGCCAATATTGGTCGGATCCTTATCGTTGTAACCATCCCAGGTGCCCTGGTACGACGCGGCAGTCAGCGCCAGCGGCGTGTCAACATTCACCGCCGGCAAGCCCAAGTTGGCCAACATGGCCGTCGATGCAACGGTGTTCAGCCGGGCATTGCTGCTCGCTGCCGGCCGACTCTGGTAACCGTAGTACACCTTGCTACCGCGCTCCACCATGACAGTGGTGTAGTTCAGCGCGGAAGCCAAGGCAGGCAGTCCGGTAAAACTAAGGGTACGGGCATCGCCGATGGTCTTGATCACATACTTACCATTGCCAATCACATCACAATTACGCGCAGAGCCGTTGTAGCGCTGCTGGCAGGCATAGAAAGTTGCCGCGCCGCCGTCGCCGCTTTTTGCACCAAAGGCCGCGCGCAGACGGATATTTCCGGTGTAAAAGCTCGTGGCCTCGCTATCTAGCGAAACAGTTGGCGCCGTGCCGATGTTGCCCAGGCTGATGACTGTGTCACCCCACCCTTCGTTGCGTGGGCCACTGGTCAGCTCCACACCGCCTTTGCCGGTGATTTTTTTGCTGCTACCACCGACGTTACAGGGGTTTTTTCCATCGAATTTGGTCAGCAGGTCTTCCAGGGTGGTCGCTGCCCGGGACGTGTAAGTCTGCGCAGTGCAGGGTTCTGACGTTTCAACGTAGCCCCAGCTGGAGCTGCCTGGCGAGTAAGCAATGGCTGTTGTCAGGTCTGTGCTGGTTCCATAGCCAATTTTTGACTTTTCTGGGAAGGTGGCGTCACCCAGCCGGGTACCCAGCGCGGTCTTGCTGCCATCGGTGTTGGTAACCACCCCCAGGTCGGTGCCGTAGCCGGCTTTGGCTGCGTCCGCCAGCACATCGACGATTTTCTTGTTGGAAACGTCAAAGGAGGCCACACTGCTCTTGCCGATGGCCAGGTTGTCGCAGTAGTTGTAATCGCTATTGCCTTTGGCATCACGAACCGTTGAGACACTCACGAAATTGAGCGCGCATGCAGCCCAGGCCGTGCCGTTCCAATGCAGGTCGGCTTGGGTTGCCGGGTTTCTCCCGTTGTTCCAGGCTGCCACACTGCCTTCGACACTTCGATAGCGGTTGTCAACGTAGCGTAGATTGCCTTTGCTGTCTGGCGTGTTTTGGTCCAGCGTACTCGAGTGGAAGCGCACAAAATAGTTGCTGAGGTTGGTGAAACTCAGCGAGCGCAGGCTAAAACCGGCGTTAGGCGTCTCAGCCACCACAGGCGCGCTCGACTCCTGCTGCTTACTGACGGCAACGTTGGTGGCGATACCGGTCGAAGTCAGGCCTTTGTTCTCCGTGACGACCACTTCGGTCATTTTTGCTTTAAGTGCATCGTCCTTGTCCTTTTGGGCTTTCTCCACGGCGACCTTTTTGGCGGTGGCATCGATCAAGGCTTTGGCGTCCGTCAGCGCTTTCTCAAGCGCGGCAATCTGCGTTTGGTTCTCGGCCAGCTTGGTGACCAGAGCCGGCAACATCTCCATCAACCTGGCTTGGATGGCTTTGTCCAAGTCTGCCTTGGTAATGGTTGCGCCGGCCGCGTCTTTGGTGCCTTCCGCATCTTTGACGGCTACCGACTGCTGCTGGGTTGTCACCACCACCATGCGCGCAATGTTGGCGGCGGCTTTATGGTCGTCGGTTGTTCCCTTGCTGAAGTCTTCAAACAATGAGACGTTAATGCCGGTCTGGGCCTTGACCTGCTCCTCCGCCGCAGCGCTGGTCGAACCGGTGCTGGCAACCACGTTTTGCACCAAGGTGGTCAGTGGTGTGATCACGGCCGTCTGGTCGGCTGGCGCCTTCATGGTGAAGGGGGTGGCCACCAGGCCGGTGTCGGCGTCAATCGCGTCGGTACCGACCACGGCGATCACCGGGTACTTGCCAACATCCGTGCTGTTGACCTTGATCGTCACCTTGCCGGTAGCGTCTGTCTTGCCTGTGGGCTCGTTGGCATCGCAAACACTGTTGTTGTTGATGTCCAGGCAGACCTGGGCGTTCTCAATGGGGCCGTCAATGACCGTCAACGATACGTCTGTGGTGGCGACGACCACGCCGGCCGGTGTCTCATTGTTCGTGGCCGAACTGGACCCCCCGCCGCAGCCGTAAAGAGCCAATAAACCGGCACTGGTCATACCCAGTACCAGCCGTTTTAATGCAATGTTCATACCTATTCCCTTGTTGATGGTGCAGACAGCCAAATAGCCGACCAATGACGAGATTTCTGATGACATTGATCTGCATCCGGATTCTCTTCATGCTCGCCGGTTCTGAACATCCCATATTCATGGGATGCCGCGCGCTGGTCAGCCCTGCCGCTTGGCGCTATGCTCAGATAAGAAACAAAGGTAAGACCATGTGGCGAGTACTGGTGGTGGAGGATGATGCTGAGATGCGCGATTTTTTCGCTAGTAGCGTGGCGCGTTGTGGCGACCTGGTCCTGGCCGCCAGCGTGGGCACGGTGGCAGAAGCGCTGGCCTGGCTGGACGACTCCGCCAACATGGTGGATGTGCTGCTGACCGACCTGGGCCTGCCCGACGGTTCCGGCCTGGAGGTGATTCGCCATTGCATCAGCCTGCACCCGCGGTGTGAGCCCTTGGTGATCTCTATGTTTGGTGACGAAGACAATGTGCTGGCCAGCATCGAGGCCGGCGCTTTGGGCTACATCCATAAGGACGCAACGCCTGACGACATTGCGCAAACCATTTTGGACATGCGCGCCGGTGCCTCGCCCATTTCACCCATGATCGCGCGGCGGGTGCTCTCCAAATACCGCACTGATCAGGCCAACGTGGCCAACGCCTCGACCGTCCGCTCAGACACGGCCGCGGCCGAACTGACCGGGCCGTTGACCGACGCGGCTGGCAGCCCGCCCACGCGCCAACTGTTGTCGCCTCGCGAGCAGGAGGTGCTGTCGCACATTGCCCGCGGCTTTTCTTATGCCGAGATTGCGCGGTTGCAAAGCCTCAGTGTGCACACCGTGCAGTCACACATCAAAAACCTGTATGCCAAGTTGTCAGTGCACTCCAGAAGCGAGGCTGTGTTCGAGGCCACGCGCATGGGCTTGATCTAAAGCGCCGGGTTTGATGTCCTTGCGTCGCTGGTGCCATCGCTGCTGGTTGGGGTTGGTACTTTGGCTGGCCCTTATGGCGCTGACGGCCCAGGCACAAGGGCCGACTTTGATATTTAAAACGGCCCAAGCTGTGATCACCGTCCAGGGTCAGACCAAGCAGCACCAAGTTAGTCTGCCCTACTTGTGGGACCGTGAGCATCCGGCGCAGTCTGGTTTGATGGTGTTTGAGCTGCCGTTTTCCCTCACCTCTCCCCCTGTTGAACCCTATGGCTTAACCATTCCCAAAATCAGCAACGGCTACTCGGTTCACCTCAATGGTGTCTTGCTGGACCGCTTTGGGGATCTGACGCGCCATGACCGCTCTGATGCCAAGCTGCCCCGGCTGATTGCCGTGCCACCCGGTGCTTTGCAATCGACCAATGTGCTTCGGCTGATGGTGGGCGTCGACGTCGGGCGCCAAGGCGGCTTGTCGACGGTCACGTTGGCACCTATGGAGTTAGCACGTGCGGCCTACACGCCGTTCTGGCGTTGGCGGGTGTTGGGTCCGCAGATGGTGGCCATCTTCAGCGCGCTGGTTGGGCTGATTGGCTTACTGCTGTGGATGACGCAGCCAGCTGTTCGCGCGGATGGCACTGTGGGGCGCGATGCGGTCTACCTGTATGGCAGTCTTGCCGAATTTTGCTGGGTGTTTAGGGTCGCCGATTCGCTGCTAGAAAGCCCTCCCCTGCCGCTGCCTTGGTGGAGCGTGTTGTCAGCGCTGTCGCTTTGGGGTTGGAGCAGCCTGACGGTGCTGTTTTGTATTGATGTGGTGGGTTGGGGCCAGTCTCGCCGCCTGGCCGGAATGCGGCGCTGGCTGGGTGTGCTTGGCCTGCTTGGCCTGGCGGCGGCGGTGGCCGCACGAGTCTACGGCTGGCCGCCGGCTCTGACGGTCTGGTATGGCCTGCTCGGCTTGACGTTCCTGCTGTTTTCCTTAGCTTTGGTGTGGCAGGCCTTGCAGCGCGGCGCAGGGATCAACAGCCGGCTGTTAGCCTTCGCGATTTTGGTTAACGTGCTGATCGGTTTGATAGACCTGTACCAGCTCAGGGTGAGCCCCAGCATGGATGGCCGGTCAAGTTTGTACTACTCGTCCGTCCTTTTCGGCTTGGTCGCTGCATTGATCGTGCTCAGGCGCTTTAGTTCAGTGAGCCGCCAGGCGCAGCACCTCATGGGAAACCTCAATAGCCTGGTGCGGCAAAAAGAGCAAGCTTTGTCTATCAGCTACGAGCGCTTGGAGCATGTCGCGCGGGAGCAAGCCCGCAGCGGTGAGCGCAGTCGGATATTGCGGGACATGCACGACGGCGTAGGCTCGCACATCAGCACGGCCATGCGGCAGCTGCAGTCGGGTCGAGCCAGTGGCGACGAGGTGTTGCAGACCCTGCGTGACTCGCTGGACCAGCTCAAGCTCTCGATCGATGCGATGCACCTGCCGCCCGGTGACGTGACTGCGCTGCTGGCCAACCTTCGCTATCGGCTTGAGCCACGCCTGAAGGCTTGCGGCATTAAGCTGGAGTGGGCGGTGGATGCGGTGGAGCCTCTGGCTGGTTTGGATGCAGGCGCCATGCGCCAACTGCAGTTCATGCTGTTCGAGGCCATCTCCAACGTGATGCAGCACGCCCAGGCCAGCCAGCTCCGCATAGAGGTCCGGCAGACTGAGCAGGGAGTGCGCATCGGTTTGGTGGACAACGGCGCGGGTTTTGATTCAGACTGGGCCAGCCGGCGGGCCCTCAAGGTGATACAGGCGCGGGCGAAGGCCACAGGTTTGCAGTGCACCATGCTCACCCAGCCGGGTCGTACTGCGTTTGAGATCACATCGGGGCGTGCCGTGCTTGCTGCCTCTATTGTTTGACCTGTAAGTTCTTGGCATGCCTATTTTTCCTTGCATTCTGATGGTGCGCGCCTGTTTGGGCTGCTGCTGGCTTGTGTTGTGGCTGTGGCTGCCGGCACACCAAGCGGGCGCAGAGGTTTTGACGCTGACGCAGGCCGAGGTCACGTTGCCTGGTCTGCCGGCGTCGACCCCCGCCCCGGTGAATCTGCCGTACCAGTGGGATCGCCATCACCGGGGCGCAGCGGGGGAGGCGCATTTTCAGATTCCCTTCTCCCTTGCGGCAGTGCCTTCAGAGCCCTATGGCCTGTACATACCGAGACTGGGAAATGCCTATGCGATCTCGCTGAACGGTGCGCTCCTAGAACATAACGGCGATCTCACGCAGGGCAACGGCGCAGATTTTGCCAAGGCGCCACGCTACCTGGTTATAACGCCCTACCTGCTCGGCCAGCATAACCTGCTTGAAATCCACATCCGTGCCGACGCGGGCCGCCGTGGAGGACTTGCGCCCCCGGTGCTGGGGCCACATGAAGAGGTTTACCCGCGCTACCTCCAGGATCACAGTAGCCGTATCACCGGCTCATTCCTGGTGGCGGTGTTCGGCCTATTGGTGGGCCTGGTGGCCTTGGCACTTTGGGCTACACAAGTGGGAGCGAGTGACCACCTCCGCCGCCAGCGCGATCCCTTGTATCTCTATGCCGCAGTCGCGGAGCTGTGTTGGACGGTTAGCGTGAGTGATGCTTTCATGGAAACGCCACCCTTGCCGTGGCCTTGGTGGGGCGTCTTGCCTATCTTCACCACCAGCCTCTGGACCTGCAGCATGACCTTGCTCGGCATCGAAGTTGCAGGGCTAAGCCGCAGCAAAGTTGCAATGTGGCTACGCCGTTGGCTGTTGATGCTGGTGGTGGTCGTGTTGGCTGCTGGCATCGGGCGTGCGTTATCCTGGTCGGATGCCTTGCCTTGGGCTTATGGCGTTTCGGGTCTTTCGGCCCTGGCTTTTGCAATCGTTTTCGTTTGGCGGGCCCTACGCGGCGGATCTGTCCAACACCGTTCGGTAGCGGCGGCCGTGGTTATAAACACCGTGGTGGGGCTGCGCGACTTCTATGTCTTTCAGGTCCTGCAGGCCTATGGTGAAAACACTTACCTGCGTTACAGCTCAGTGCTGTTCGGGCTTGCTTTGGCGTTCATCGTGACGCTGCGGTTCCGAGCCGCCAGTTGGCAGGTGGTCACACTCAATGCCAACCTGGCGCAACGGGTGGCCCACAAGGAGACCGAGCTTGCGAACAATTACCAGCGGCTTGCGCAGGGCGTGCAAGAACAAGCGCGCAGCGGTGAGCGCAGCCGGATATTGCGCGACATGCACGACGGGGTGGGCTCGCACATCAGCACGGCCATGCGGCAGCTGCAGTCGGGCCGAGCCAGTGGCGACGAGGTGTTGCAGACGCTGCGCGACTCGCTGGACCAGCTCAAGCTCTCGATCGATGCGATGCACCTGCCGCCTGGCGATATCACTGCGCTGCTGGCCAACCTTCGCTACCGGCTGGAGCCACGCCTGAAGGCTTGCGGCATTGAGCTGGAGTGGGTGGTGGATGCGCTGGAGCCTGTGGTCGGGCTGGATGCAAGCGCCATGCGCCAACTGAAGTTCATGCTGTTCGAGGCCATCTCCAACGTGATGCAGCACGCCCAGGCCAGTCGGCTGCGCGTCGAGGCCCAGCAGACCTCGCAAGGGGTCCGCATTGGCATTGTGGACAACGGCTGCGGCTTTGACACCAACCAGGTGGCGCGCCGGGGCTTGCGGCTGATGCAGGAGCGGGCCCAGGCCGTTGGCGCGCAGTTACAAATTCACAGCTTGGCGGGGCGTAGCGTTGTCGAACTGAACTTGGGGTGACGATAATCCAGCATGGCCGTCATATTTCAGACCGTGCCCCTGTGGCGTCGCATCACCCCTTGGTTCCGTGGTTTTGACGGCCCACTGGCCTTTGTCGTGTTTCTGCTGGCCTGTGCTGGCCTGCTGACCATGTACTCCTCGGGCTTCGACCACGGCTCGCGCTTTGAGGACCACGCCCGCAATATGCTGATTGCTGGCGGCATCATGTTTGTCATGGCACAGGTGCCGCCGCAGCGCCTGATGGCTATTGCGGTGCCGCTTTACCTCGTCGGCGTGGCGCTGCTGGTGGCAGTGGCGGTGTTCGGGGTGACCAAAAAAGGTGCCCGCCGTTGGCTTAACCTGGGCGTGGTAATTCAGCCGAGTGAAATCTTGAAGATCGCCATGCCCTTGATGCTGGCCTGGTGGTTCCAGAAACGAGAAGGTCAGTTGCGCCCGCTCGACTTTCTGGTCGCTGCCGTTTTGCTGGCCGTTCCGGTGGGGCTGATCATGACGCAGCCTGACCTGGGCACGGCGCTGCTGGTGCTGGCAGCCGGTGTGTCGGTCATTTTTTTTGCGGGTTTGAGCTGGCGCCTGGTCATTCCCCCGGTGGTGCTGGGCCTGGTGGCTGTCACGCTGCTGGTGATCTTTGAGCCCCAGTTGTGCGCTGACGGCGTCCGTTGGCCCGGTCTGCGCGACTACCAGCAGCAGCGCGTTTGTACCCTGCTCGATCCAGGGCGGGACCCCTTGGGCCGGGGCTTTCACATCATCCAGGGCATGATTGCCATCGGCTCGGGTGGCTTCTGGGGCAAGGGTTTCATGCAGGGCACGCAAACCCACCTGGAGTTCATCCCGGAGCGCACCACTGATTTCATTTTTGCCGCGTTTTCAGAAGAGTTCGGCCTGTTCGGCAACTTGTTCCTGGTGCTGGCCTTTGGCTTTTTGGTGCTGCGCGCACTGAACATCGCGCTGGAGGCGCCCACCGTGTTCGCCCGCTTACTGGCTGGTGCCCTGGCCATGATTTTTTTCTTTTATACCTTTGTCAACATGGGGATGGTCAGCGGGATTCTGCCGGTTGTGGGGGTGCCGCTGCCCTTCATCAGTTATGGCGGCACGGCCATGGTGACCTTGGGATTGGCGCTCGGTATGTTGATGTCTATCGCCAAATCCAAACGGCTGGTGCAGTCATGACCGAACCGGCGGCACCTTTTCCAGTCAGCGTGGTTGGGGTAGGCAACATGGGCGGCGCCATGGCGCAGCGCCTGCTGGGCCTGGGCTGGCCGGTGCAGGTCTGCGATGTCCGGCCTGAGCGTCTGCAACTTTTGGCATCATTTGGGGCTGTAGGCCACGTGCAGCCTGACATTGCCGCTATGAATTCTGTAGTATGCATCGTGGCCGTGGTGGATGCGGCGCAGACCGAGGCGGTGCTGTTCGGCCCGCATGGGCTGGCCCCTGCCATGCCCTTGGGCAGCGTGGTCATGCTGTGTCCGACGCTGGCACCCGAAGACGTGGAGGCCTTTGCCCGGCGCCTGGTCCCCTTCGGCCTGCACGCGGTGGATGCGCCGATGTCAGGCGGCCCGGTGCGCGCGCTGGATGGCAGCATGAGCCTGATGGTGGCCTGTGCCCGCAATGTGTTTGAGCGGTATCAGGCGCTGTTTGATGCACTCTCAAGCCGGGTGTTTCACGTCAGCGAGCGCGTCGGTGACGGCGCCCGCACCAAGCTGGTCAACAACCTGGCCGCTGCCATCAATTTGGTGGGTGCGGCCGAGGTGCTGGTGATGGCGCAAAAAATGGGGCTCGACCTGGGCCGTACCCTGGATGTGATCGAGCAGTCCAGTGGGCAAAGCTGGATTGGTTCCGACCGTATGCGCCGCGCCATCGCCGGCGACTATGCACCGCGCGCCCACCTGACGCTGCTGGAAAAAGACACCCGGCTGGCGCTAGAGGCGGCGCAGGCGGTGGGTTTTGTCGGGCCACTGGGCGCTAGCGCGCGCGATGTCTTTGCCCGCGCCAGCGCCGCAGGCTTGTCCGGGCTCGATGATGCCATCCTGTTTGACTGGCTGGCTCGTAGCCGTGACCAAGCGCAGGGGCTTTGATCTGCGCGGCTTCGGCCCGGGCGGCCGGCCCTAGAATGAAGCCATGATTTCACGCGAACCTACCCTAGAACGCTTGGCTATTGCCAAGTCCCTGCTGCTCACGCCCTTCGGGTTGGACGAATCCCACCTGCTGCGGGCCCTGGCCGAGATCAAGGCGCACCGGGTCGACGAGGCGGACCTGTACTTTCAGTACACCCGCAGTGAAGGCTGGAGCCTGGAAGAAGGCATTGTCAAGACCGGCTCGTTCAGCATCGACCAAGGTGTTGGGGTAAGAGCCGTCAGCGGTGAAAAGACCGCCTTTGCCTACTCGGATGATATTTCCGAGGCCTCATTGTTGGACGCCGCGCGTACCGTGCGCTCTATCGCCACCCAGGCGCAGGGTGCCAGGGTCAAGGCCGGCAAGCGCCGAATCGCCGAGGCCCGCTCGCTCTACCGTGATCTGGACCCAATCGCCAGCCTGGACAGCACCGCCAAGGTGGCGCTGCTGGGGCGGGTTGAGCAACTCGCGCGGGGCAAAGACCCGCGCGTGGTCCAGGTGATGGCCGGTCTGGCCAGCGAGTACGACGTGGTCCTGGTGGCCCGCGCCGATGGCACGTTGGCCGCTGACGTGCGCCCGCTGGTGCGCCTGTCGGTGACGGTCATCGCCGAGCAAAAAGGCCGGCGCGAGATGGGCTCGGCCGGCGGCGGTGGCCGCTTCGGTCTGGCTTATTTTGACGACGCCTGCATCGGCCGCTATGTCGATGAAGCGGTACAGGCGGCCCTGACCAACTTGGTGGCCCGGCCGGCGCCAGCGGGTGAAATGACCGTTGTTCTTGGCCCGGGTTGGCCTGGCATTCTGCTGCACGAGGCCATAGGCCACGGGTTGGAAGGCGATTTCAACCGCAAGGGCTCCAGCGCCTTCAGCGGCCGCATCGGCCAGCGCGTGGCGGCCAAAGGCGTCACGGTACTGGACGACGGCACGCTGGCCGACCGGCGCGGCTCGCTCAATGTGGACGATGAAGGCAACGCCAGCCAGCGCAATGTGCTGATCGAGGACGGCATCCTCAAGGGCTACATCCAGGACAGCATGAATGCCCGGTTGATGGGCGTGGCGCCTACCGGCAATGGCCGGCGCGAGAGTTATGCCCATGTGCCCATGCCACGCATGACCAACACCTACATGCTGGCCGGCGACAAGGCGCCCCAAGAGATCGTCGCCAGCATCAAAAAAGGACTTTACGCGACCAACTTTGGTGGTGGCCAGGTCGACATCACCTCGGGCAAGTTTGTGTTTTCAGCCAGTGAGGCCTATTGGGTCGAAAACGGCAAGATCCAGTATCCGGTCAAAGGCGCCACCCTGGTTGGCAGCGGCCCCGAGTGCCTGAAGCGCGTGTCCATGATCGGCAACGACATGAAGCTCGACAGCGGGGTTGGCACTTGCGGCAAGGAGGGCCAGAGCGTGCCGGTCGGTGTGGGTCAACCCACCCTGCGAATTGACGGTCTGACCGTTGGCGGTACGGCCTGAGGCTGTGCGAGCCGCTGTGCTACATTTGTCTTCATGAATTTCGCGTCGTTTTACTTTAGCTACTTTTGGTTCTCCAACGCCCCCGGCGGTAGAGAGTTCTGAACGTCCCTGACCCAAACGTCCCGATCCTCCAGAAACCGCCGGCACCCCCGGCGGTTTTTTTATGTATTTTTGTAGTGCCCATTGATCGAATAAGGAGTCCGCCATGAAGCCCGAAGCCACCGTCGCCAGCCCTGAGGCCTGGTATGCCAAAGCCGTCGCTCACCCGATTGACCGCACTGGTCAGACCGACGACCAACGCATCAAGGACATCACCGTGCTACCGCCACCCGAACACCTGATCCGCTTCTTCCCGATCCATGGCACGGCCATCGAGTCCTTGATCAGCAGCACCCGACAGCGTATCCACGACATCATGGCCGGCGCCGACGACCGCCTTCTGGTGGTCATTGGTCCCTGCTCCATCCACGATCCCGCAGCCGCAGTGGAGTACGCCCGCCGCTTGCTGGCCCAGCGCCATCAGTATGCCGACACGCTGGAGATCGTGATGCGGGTTTATTTTGAGAAGCCGCGCACCACGGTGGGCTGGAAGGGCCTCATCAACGACCCCTACCTGGATGAAACCTTCCGCATTGATGAGGGACTGCGTATCGCGCGACAACTGCTGATTGACATCAACCGGCTGGGGCTGCCTGCTGGCAGTGAGTTCCTGGACGTGATCTCGCCGCAATACCTGGGCGATTTGATCTCTTGGGGCGCGATTGGCGCCCGCACCACCGAGAGCCAGGTGCACCGTGAACTGGCGTCTGGCCTGTCGGCGCCGATCGGATTCAAAAACGGTACCGATGGCAACATCAAAATCGCCACCGATGCCATCCAGGCCGCCGCTGGCGGACACCACTTTTTGTCGGTGCACAAAAACGGCCAAGTGGCGATTGTGCAAACCCATGGCAACCGCGATTGCCACGTCATTCTGCGTGGCGGCAAGGCGCCCAACTACGACGCCGCCAGCGTGGCCGCCGCCTGCCAGGATTTGCAGAAAGCCAAATTGCCGCCCACGCTGATGGTGGACTGCAGCCACGCCAACAGCAGCAAGCAGCATCAGAAACAAGTCGATGTGGCACGTGACATTGCCGGCCAGCTTGCGGCGGGCTCGCGCAGCGTGTTTGGCGTCATGGTGGAAAGTCACCTGCAAGCCGGTGCGCAAAAATTCACGCCGGGCCAGGACGACGCCGCTGCGCTGGCCTATGGCCAGAGCATCACCGATGCCTGCTTGGGCTGGGACGACTCGTTGCAGGTACTGTCGGTTTTGTCCGACGCCGTCAAAGCGCGTCGCGAGGCACATTCGGTCTAAACTGATCAAATCTCGCTGTAAGCCACGTGGTTAAAGGGGTTGCAGCTACTTTTTATGTAGCGCATCCAGCAGTTTGCGGTGGATACCTCCAAAGCTGCCATTGCTCATGCACAGGATGTGGTCGCCGGCCCGCGCCACGGCAACAATGGCAGCCACAAGGCCATCTACCGTGTCGACCACCCTAGCCCGTGTACCCATGGGCTGCAGCGCACTGCGCGCATCCCAATCCAGTTCGCCGGCGTGGCAGAACGCCAGATCGGCCGCCTCCAGGCTCCAGGGTAACTGGGCCTTCATGGCGCCGAGCTTCATGGTGTTGCTGCGTGGCTCAAACACGGCCAAAATGCGGGCGCCCGGGGCTAGGCTGCGACGCAGACCATCCACGGTGGTGCGGATGGCGGTCGGGTGGTGTGCAAAGTCGTCATAGACGGTGAAGTCCCCTCCGGCGCCGGTCACCCGGCCGCACACCTCCATACGCCGCTTGACGTTCTGGAAGCTCGCCAGCGCCCGGGCCGCTTCAGCGGGGGGCACGCCCACATGCTCGGCCGCGGCGATGGCAGCCAGGGCGTTGAGTTGGTTGTGCACGCCGCCCAGCGGCCACCGCACATTACCGACCGGGCGGCCCTGTTGCAGCACCTGAAAATCGTGCGGCTCACCTTGCGCCGTGAAATCGCTGACCGCAGCGCCAAAGCTGCGGACCTCGCTCCAGCAGCCCATGTGCAGCACTCGGCTCAAGCTGTCCTCTAGCCCGTTCACCACCAGCCGGCCGGTACCGGGCACGGTGCGGACCAGGTGGTGAAACTGACGTTCAATCGCCGCCAGGTTGTCAATAATATCGGCGTGGTCGAATTCCAGGTTGTTCAACACGGCGGTGCGGGGGCGGTAGTGCACAAACTTGCTGCGCTTATCAAAAAAAGCGGTGTCGTACTCATCAGCCTCGATCACGAACAACGGCTGTTTGCCCGGTGCCGCCGCGGCAGCGCTGCCCAGTCGGGCCGACACGCCGAAGTTCAAGGGTACGCCGCCGACCAGGAAGCCGGGCGCCAGGCCGGCCTGCTCAAGAATCCAAGTCAGCATGGCGGTGGTGGTGGTTTTGCCGTGGGTGCCGGCCACTGCCAACACATGCCGCCCTTGCAGCACGTGTTCGGCCAGCCATTGCGGGCCGCTGGTGTAGGGCAGGCCGGCGTCCAGGATGGCCTCCATCAGCGGGTATTTCGGCGAGCCATCAGCCCGGCGGGCCCGGCTGACCACATTGCCCACCACGTACAGATCCGGCTGCAGCGCCAGTTGCTTGGCGTCAAAACCCTCGATCAGCTCAATGTCCAGCGCGCGCAACTGGTCGCTCATGGGGGGGTAGACGCCGGCGTCGCAGCCGGTGACGCGGTGGCCGGACTCGCGGGCGAGCGCGGCCAAACCGCCCATGAAGGTGCCGCAAATACCCAAGATATGAATGTGCATCGCCCGATTTTAGGAGGGCCGGTGCAGGCAAAATAGCGGGCATGGAGTCGCTGAAAGCTGAAATCGCCGCATCCGCCGCCCGTCTCATTGTGGATGAAGGCCTGGACTACGGCTCGGCCAAACACAGGGCACTCAAGCTAATGGGTTTGACGGGCCGCACGGCACTACCGGGCAATGATGAGATCGAGGACGCCGTGGTGGACTACCTCGCCTTGTTTTGCGCGGATACCCAGCCCGTAGAGTTGCGCGCGCTGCGTGAGCTGGCCGTGGTCTGGATGGCCCGGATGGCGGATTTTCGGCCGCACTTAAGTGGCGCAGTTTGGCGCGGTACAGCAACACGTCTGAGCGACATTTACATTCAGTTGTTTTGTGAAGACAGCAAATCTGCCGAAATCTTCTTGATCGACCATCAGGTGCGCTATGTGCCGCGAACCGTTACTGGTTTCCAAGGGGAAACCGTAGACGCCTTGAGCGTGCACGCCTTTTGCCCGGGCTTGGACGAAGAGGTGGGCGTCCATTTGCTGATTTATGACCGTGACGACATGCGCGGCGCCCTCAAGGTCGATGCCAAGGGGCGGGCAACACGCGGCGACCTGGCGGCCACCCGCGCTTTACTGCATGATCGACCCCATGACGCAGCCCGACCTTCCTGACTTAACTGTTGCTCCGATGAGCGCCCGTACCTCTGATGAACCTGGCCGACGCCGACGGCGATTGCTCGCCAGCGTGGGCGGAGTCGCCGTGTTGGCTGGCGCAGGTTTGGCCTGGTGGCGTCAACGGACGCCCGCTACCGGGCCGACTGCGCCAGACGCGGCTGACCCCATGGCTGCCGTGGGTCTTTGGTCCTTGTCATTGGCCACCCCAGAAGGGGGCACGCTGTCGCTTGCGGCCCTGCGTGGTCGCCCCCTGCTGCTCAATTTCTGGGCGACCTGGTGTCCCCCCTGTGTTGAAGAATTACCGTTACTTGATCGGTTTTATCGGGTAAATTCAGCGAACGGGTGGCAAGTACTCGGCATCGCCGTCGATCAACAAGACCCAGTGCAACGGTTTCTGAGTCGTTCGCCCGTGGCGTTCCCCGTTGTATTGGCAGGCTTTGCTGGCATTGAATTGAGTAAGAGTCTGGGTAATCTCAGTGGTGGATTGCCGTTTACTGTTGTGCTGAATCAGAGCGGGGCGGTTGCGCACCGTAAAATGGGCAAAGTGACAGACGCCGATCTGTCTGCATGGCAACGCCTGGGTTGAGACCTGCGCCGGACCGGCCAGCAGGGGTGGTGATTGCATAAATTCCCTGTACTTAGCCGACGTTTACCAAATTTAAGGTAAATTAGGGGGCCTTTAACTAAAAATCGTTGGAGATTCGATGGACTTAAGAAAACTCAAGACCCTGATCGACCTCGTGTCAGAGTCAAATGTCTCCGAGCTTGAGATCACTGAGCCCGAAGGTAAGGTGCGGATTGTCAAAGGCGGGGGCACCATGGTTCAGTATGTGGCGCAACAGCCCTCGCCAGCCATGCCGGTACCAGCGATGCCAGCGGCACCTGAGGCCGTGCCGGACGCGGCACCCGTTGGGCACACCGTAAAGTCGCCGATGGTTGGCACGTTTTACCGCTCGGCGTCGCCGGGTGCCAAATCGTTCGTTGCGGTGGGTGACACCATCAAGGCCGGCGAAACCCTCTGCATCATCGAAGCCATGAAAATCCTCAATGAAATCGAAGCCGATGTTTCTGGCACGGTGGCCCAGATTTTGTGCGAAAACGGGCAGGCCGTGGAATACGGCCAACCCTTGTTTGTGCTCGTGTGATCCGTAGCTGCCCAGTCCATGTTTAAGAAAATTCTTGTCGCAAATCGGGGTGAGATCGCCCTTCGCATCCAGCGCGCCTGTCAGGAGCTCGGCATCAAGGCCGTCATGGTGTACTCAGAGGCCGATCGTGAGGCCAAGTATGTGAAGCTGGCCGAAGAAGCTGTGTGTATCGGGCCTGCGCCGTCGGCCCTGAGCTACCTCAACATGCCCGCCATCATTTCGGCGGCCGAGGTCACCGACGCTGAAGCCATTCACCCGGGTTACGGTTTCCTGAGTGAGAACGCTGATTTCGCCGAGCGGGTTGAAAAGAGTGGCTTCCAGTTCATTGGTCCCACGCCTGAATCGATCCGGATCATGGGCGACAAGGTCTCTGCCAAGCAGGCCATGATCAAAGCTGGCGTGCCGTGTGTGCCTGGTTCAGAGGGTGAGTTGCCTGACGATCCCATCATCATTCGGCGAACAGCCAAAAGCATTGGCTACCCCGTCATCATCAAGGCGTCTGGCGGCGGCGGCGG
>CAMCZF010000049.1 GCA_945885775.1 Rhodoferax sp. OV413
AATGACCAAGGCCGAGGCGGGTGCCGCATTTGGCAATCCTGCGGTCTACATGGAAAAGTTTCTCCAGAACCCGCGGCACATTGAAATCCAGATTCTGGCTGATAAGCATAAAAATGCGGTTTATCTGGGCGAGCGGGATTGCTCCATGCAGCGCCGGCACCAAAAGATCATCGAGGAAGCACCAGCGCCTGGCGTACCACGCAAACTGATCGAGCGCGTGGGTGAGCGCTGCGTTGCAGCTTGCAAGAAAATCGGTTATCGGGGCGCCGGCACCTTTGAGTTCCTCTATGAAGACGGAGAGTTTTATTTCATTGAGATGAACACGCGGGTGCAGGTTGAGCACCCGGTCACGGAAATGACGACCGGTATTGACATTGTGCGGACCCAGATCATGGTGGCTGCAGGCGAACGGCTACCGTTTACCCAGCGGCAGATCGAGATCCGCGGGCATGCCATCGAATGTCGCGTGAACGCGGAAGATCCGTACAAATTTGTACCGTCGCCAGGTCGCATTACGATGTGGCACGCCCCGGGTGGACCGGGCGTCCGGGTCGACTCGCACATCTACACCAACTACTTCGTTCCGCCCAATTACGACTCCATGGTGGGAAAAATCATTGTGCACGGCGACACGCGTGAACAGGCTCTGGCACGTATGCGTACCGCCTTGGGCGAGACCGTGGTGGAGGGCATCAACACCAATATTCCGCTGCATCGGGAACTGATGGTGGATGCCAAGTTCATGAGTGGGGGCACCAATATCCATTACCTTGAAGAGTGGCTGGGCCACCGCACGCGCTGAGTGGGTTCGAACGTGTTCGAGTTGATGCTGATTTGCCCACAGCCCCTTGTAGAGCAAGTCAGTGAAGCACTGGATGCCCTTGATGCACTGAGCGTCAGCGTCGAGGATGCTGATGCCCAAACGGACGCTGAGCAGGCGCTGTTTGGTGAACCTGGCATGCTGCCACCCAAGGACGGCTGGCAGCGCTCGCGGATCAGCGCCTTGTTCTCGTCCAAAGCCCTGGCTGAAGACGCGCAAGCTTTGTTGCTTGCCCAGGATTTCTCTGTCGGATGCCAGGTGCTTGGGGTAAAGGCTGTGCCAGAGCAGGATTGGGTACGCTTGACCCAGTCGCAATTCGCCCCAGTCGATATCACGCCGGAATTCTGGATCGTGCCGACCTGGCATGAGCCGCCAAGCCAGGCGCGCATTGTGATTCGACTGGATCCAGGCATGGCTTTCGGCACGGGGACGCACCCCACCACCCGCATGTGCCTACGCTGGATTGCCGGGCAAGATCGGTCGGGCAGGGCTGGTCTTGGCAGAGTACTGGATTACGGTTGCGGTTCGGGGATTCTTGCCATCGGGGCCGCCAAATTTGGGGCAGAGGACATTGACGCCATTGACTTAGATCGCGCTGCCATTGAGGCTACCTTGCTCAACGCGTCGGCGAATCAGGCCATCATCAAAGCCGGAATGCCAGAAACGGCTACAGGCTGCTATCAGACCGTACTGGCCAATATTCTGGCTACGCCGCTCAAGGTCTTGGCGCCCTTGCTCTGGTCGCGCGTTGCAGCGCCCGGGCGCTTGGTTCTGGCTGGCATTCTGGAGCGTCAGCAACAGGAGCTGATCGACGCCTATGCGCCCTTTTGTCCGTTGGAAGTGACAGATCGGGAAGACGGATGGATCCTGATGACCGCCAGCCGTTAACTCCGGACCAGGGGGGCGAAGAGCCGACGTCGCCATTGCGCGTGCAGAGCGCGTTGCCTGCAGGTGAGGTGTCATTTTTACAGCCTGCGCCGCTTGCTCAGCTGGACGGCAACCCGGTCATTTTGGCCGCTTTGGCCTCGCTCACCTTGGCCCTTTTGTTGGTATTCTTACTGCAAATAGTGGTCCATGAACGGGATCAACTCGCTGCCAGCTACCCGCGCCTGACCCGTCCGCTCGAACGTTTGTGCGAACCCCTAAACTGCAGCGTGAAGGCGCTGAGAAGGATCGAGGCCCTGGTGATTGACAGTTCATCGTTCACGCGCTTGGGTGGAGATGTTTTTCAACTGTCTGTTGCGTTAAAAAATACGGCTGGCTTGAGCCTGGCTATGCCTTCGATCGAGTTGACCCTAACTGATGCGCAAGATCAGGCACTGGTGCGGCGCGTCTTGGAGCCCCAGGATTTGCTGGCCAGCGCCGAGGCGATTGAGGCTGGTGCGGATTGGTCGTCCTCTGTGGAGGTCGTGCTGTCAAGTCCGGTCGCAACCGCGGTCAATGGCTACCGGTTGGTTGCTTTCTACCCGTGATACGTCGCCTGTGTAGTCTGGCCATAAAAAAGCCCGACACTGTGAAGTGCCGGGCTTTGAGCTGACCCAAGAACTGGCTCAGGGCTTGCTGGCTGTGGGAAACGGCCAAGCAGCCTGTGGGTTCAGCGTGGTCTGAGCGGCTGGAGCAGCAGGAGCAGGCGATGCCTTCGCAGCGGGTGCTTTCGCGGCTTTCTTGGCGGCCGGCTTCTTGGCTGCTTTCTTGGCTGCGGGCTTCTTCGCTACGGCCGCTTTTTTGGCGACGGCAGCTTTCTTAGCGGGAGCCTTTTTTGCAGCCGCTTTCTTTGCTGCGACGGCTTTTTTGGCCGGTGCTGCCTTCTTCGCGGGTGCTGCCTTCTTGGCTGCTACAGCCTTTTTAGCAGGCGCTGCTTTTTTGGCTGGTGCTGCCTTCTTGGCTGCTACAGCTTTTTTAGCAGGCGCTGCCTTCATTGCCGGAGCAGCTTTTTTTACTGCTGCGGTCTTTGCCGGTGCGGCCTTTGTCGCTGGTGCAGCCTTCTTGGCGGGAGCGGCTTTTTTCGCAGCCGGTGTTTTTGCAGTTGCCATCATTTTCTCCTTCGTCGGATTGCAAAGAGCACTTCATGCAAGTTGGAATGCATAAAGCGATTCATGTTGTTGGGGTCTATCCCAGCATCATGAACTCGGGGACACAAACGCAAGAGGCGCTGGCTTGAGCTTTCTTGCGTCTGTGAAATTCTTGTTGTCATGTTGAAGCGCTTAATCCCAGGACAGTGCGCCGCCGGACTGGTATTCAATGACCCGGGTTTCAAAAAAGTTCCGTTCTTTCTTCAGGTCAATCATCTCGCTCATCCAGGGGAAGGGATTCTCTTCATTGGGGAACAGAGGCTCAAGCCCGATCTGTGTGGCGCGCCGGTTGGCGATATAGCGCAAATAGCCCTTAAACATGGATGCATTCAGACCCAGCACGCCGCGGGGCATGGTGTCTTCGGCATACCGGTATTCCAGTTCTACCGCTTTTTCAAATAAGCCCCGAATCTCCAGTTTGAATTCAGCGGTCCACAACTGCGGGTTCTCTAGCTTGAGCTGATTGATCAGATCAATGCCAAAGTTGCAGTGCATGGACTCGTCACGCAAAATGTACTGGTATTGCTCTGCAGCGCCCGTCATTTTGTTCTGTCGGCCTAGCGCCAGGATCTGGGTAAAGCCAACGTAAAAGAACAAGCCTTCCATCAAGCAAGCAAACACGATCAGTGACTTCAGGAGTGTTTGATCAGTCTCTGGTGTACCAGTCTTGAACTCGGGGTTCATGATGGCCTGAATAAAGGGAATCAGAAATTCGTCTTTGTCACGAATCGACTGCACTTCGTTGTAGGCGTTAAAGATCTCGCTCTCGTCCAGGCCGAGCGACTCGACGATGTATTGGTAAGCGTGGGTGTGGATCGCCTCTTCAAAAGCCTGGCGTAACAAGAATTGGCGGCACTCAGGGGCCGTAATATGCCGATAAGTGCCCAGCACGATGTTGTTTGCAGCCAGTGAATCTGCGGTTACAAAAAAACCGAGATTTCGTTTGATGATCCGCCGCTCATCTTCGGTCAGTCCGTTGGGATCCTTCCACAAGGCAATGTCCCGGGTCATGTTGACTTCTTGCGGCATCCAGTGGTTGGCGCAGCTTGACAGGTATTTTTCCCAAGCCCATTTGTACTTGAAGGGAACCAACTGGTTGACGTCGGTCTGACCGTTGATGATGCGCTTGTCGGCCGCATTCACACGTCGCGGGCTGCCAGTGCTGATGGTTGCTGCTGCTCGGTGACCCACCGCCGGCACTGGTGCGCCATCATGAAGCACTTGCAGTGCCGGGCGACTGGCGGCCATTACACCAGCCTGAACCCCGGTTGGGCCCTCAGGCTGAGGCATGCGCGGCGTTGGTTTTACTTCTTCGTCCCAGGTCAACATAGATAGTCCAATCGTCGAATTATGAAATGAGTGAATTGAATATGAAAGGATTCATTCACATCATGGCGTGTCTGATAGCAATGTGTTGTGTGACAGCCGCGCAATCGCGCCAGAGGGGCTGCGTTGATCGTTACTGGCACGACTCGCAGGTGGGGTCATCGACCCCGCAAAATTTGATGTCGGTCGCCGGACCCGCTGCCATCTGCAATTTTGCCGCAGCTGCGGCCGCATCCAGGGCACTCATGGCCGCCGTACCACCGGACTCCTGCCCGGAGGACACGGCGTTCATCCGGCCTGCGGAAACGGTAGATTTTTCGGCGTGCGTGGCCGACATAGTGCGCAGGTAGTAGGTCGTCTTCAAGCCACGAATCCAGGCAAGCTTGTAAGTGTCGTCAAGTTTTTTGCCTGATGCACCGGCCATGTAGATGTTCAGCGACTGCGCTTGGTCGAGCCATTTTTGCCGGCGTGCCGCGGCTTCCACAAGCCAGGTCGTTTCCACTTCGAAGGCCGTGGCGTAGAGGGCTTTGATTTCTGCCGGCACACGGTCAATAGGCGCCAGCGAGCCGTCAAAATGCTTCAGGTCCATGACCATCACGTCGTCCCACAGGCCCAGACGTTTTAAATCGCGGACCAGATAGCCATTGATGATGGTGAATTCACCTGACAGATTGGATTTAACGGACAGATTCCCGAAGCAGGGTTCAATTGACGCATCCACACCAATAATGTTGGAAATGGTGGCAGTCGGTGCGATGGCAGTGCAATTCGAATTGCGCATGCCATCTACGGCAATTTTGGCCCGCAGCGCGTCCCAGTCGAGCCGACTTGAGCGATCGACTTCCACGTAACCACCGCGTTGCTCCGCCAGCATGTCGAGGGTATCGATCGGCATGATGCCTTTGTCCCAGAGGGAGCCTTTGTAGCTGGAATAGCGGCCTCGTTCGCGAGCCAACTCGGTAGATGCCCAGTACGCGTAGTAACAGACAGCTTCCATTGACTGGTCGGCGAAGGCTGCGGCCGCCTCGCTGGCGTAGGGGATACGCAGTTCGTATAGGCTGTCTTGAAAGGCCATGACACCCAGCCCGACTGGCCGGTGGCGCATATTTGAATCACGTGCCTTCTTGACGGCGTAGTAGTTGATGTCGATGACGTTGTCGAGCATGCGCATGGCCGTCGTGATCGTCGTCTGCAGTTTCGCGTGATCTAGGACGCCGTCTTTCAGGTGTTGCAGCAAGTTGACCGAGCCGAGGTTACATACTGCCGTTTCGGTATCGCTGGTGTTGAGCGTGATTTCCGTGCACAGGTTACTTGAGTGGACCACGCCGGCGTGTTGCTGCGGTGAGCGCACGTTGCAGGCATCCTTGAAGGTGATCCAGGGGTGACCGGTTTCAAACAGCATGGTTAGCATCTTGCGCCACAGGTCCGCCGCAGGCAAGGTGCGTGATGGTTTGATTTCGCCGCGTGCTGCCTTTTCTTCATAGGCGACGTAGGCCTTTTCAAATGCCAAGCCAAATTTGTCGTGGAGGTCGGGCACATTATTGGGTGAAAAGAGTGTCCATTGGCCCTTTTCCATGACTCGCCGCATGAACAGATCGGGGATCCAGTTCGCGGTGTTCATGTCATGTGTCCGCCGCCGGTCGTCGCCGGTATTCTTGCGCAACTCGAGGAACTCTTCGATATCGAGATGCCAGGTCTCCAGGTAGGTGCATACCGCGCCTTTACGCTTGCCGCCCTGATTGACGGCGACGGCTGTGTCGTTGACGACCTTCAGGAAGGGCACCACCCCTTGCGACTCTCCGTTCGTTCCTTTGATGTGCGAACCCAGCGCGCGCACCCGAGTCCAGTCATTGCCAAGGCCGCCCGCAAACTTGGACAGCAGGGCGTTTTCCTTGATGGATTCGTAAATGCCATCGAGGTCATCAGGCACAGTGGTGAGGTAGCAACTCGACAGTTGTGAGCGCAAGGTACCGCTGTTGAACAGCGTTGGTGTGCTGGACATGAAATCGAATGAGGACAGGATCTCATAAAACTCGATGGCACGGGCTTCCCGATCAATCTCATTGAGTGACAAGCCCATGGCCACACGCATAAAGAATGCCTGAGGCAATTCAATCCGGCTCTTGCCTACATGGAGGAAATAACGGTCGTACAGCGTTTGCAGTCCGAGGTAGTCAAATTTCAGGTCGCGCTCTGCTTTGAGGGCAGCGCCTAGTCGCACCAAGTCGAACTGGAGCAGTTTTTCATCCAGCAGTTCATTGGCTACGCCCTTTTTGATGAAGCCAGGAAAATACTCGACATACGCTTGCGCCATGCCAGAGGGGTCAACATCTTTGCCCAGCACTTCTTTGGCGATGGTGTGAAATAACAACCGGGCTGTCGCGTAGGTGTAGTCAGGGTCTTTTTCAATCAGGGTCCGCGCAGCCAGCACTGAGGCCTTGTAGACCTCGTCCATTGGGACGCCGTCATACAGGTTACGCAGCGTTTCGGCGAAGATAGGGCCCGGCTTTACGTCTGCGCCTAAACCAGCGCAGGCGGCGTGGATCAGGTCGCTCAGTCGATCCATATCCAGTACGATGCGTTCGCCGTTGTCTATGGCATGCAGTTTGGGCAACTGCGGCGCTGACAGTGCCGAATTTTTGGCGCGTTCTTGGGTGCGCTTTTCACGATACAGAACATAGGCACGTGCGGCTTCGTGGTGGCCACCACGCATCAAACCCAACTCAACGTGGTCCTGCACATCTTCGATGTGAAATGTGCCACCGCCAGGGCGTGAACGCATCAGGGCTCGGATCACCGCTTGGGTGAGTTCGTCCACCATCTCGCGGACGCTGGAGGAGGCAGCACCTTGCGTGCCATGAACTGCCAAAAAGGCTTTCATCATGGCCACGGCGATCTTGTTGGGTTCGAACGGCACCACTGCGCCATTGCGACGAATGATCTGGTATTGGCTGAGCATATGTGGGGCGAGTTGCGCGGTCTCTTGTGACCCTTGGGGTGCATGAATCCCTGTGCGCAGGGTCATTGATGTGTCGAATGCAGTCTGCATTTTTTCCTCGTTTTGGGCTTTGTTATGTCGATTTCGGAGCGCTGGGCGGCTGCTATTCAACTGCACTGCGATTCAGGTGCTCCCGACCAACACACACTATATATGGGGTCTGAGGGGAATACAAGGCACTACAGGTAGTGTTTTGACAAGAATTGGTCTGATCGCGACATTCGCTACTTTTCTCCGCCCTTGGACCGAACCGGACGAGATGTCTGGCCTCGCCAATCAAGCGTTTAGGGCGAGCGCGTGCGCACTGGCAGAACTTGGGGACCACAGCTCAACGCCTGCCGCAGCCGGGTCCAGTCGAAGCCAGCGCCGGGGTCGAGCTTGCGACCGGGTGCCACGTCCTCGTGACCAGCGATATGTTGGATCGGGAAGCCTTGCAGCAAGGCCGCACCCAGGCAGGCAAGTGTCTCGTATTGAGCCGCAGCAAAGTGTTCGCCTTCGAGCCCTTCGAGCTCAATGCCGATCGAGTCATCGTTGCAGTTGGCACGGCCGCGGTAGTGAGAGACGCCGGCGTGCCATGCGCGGTTTTCACAACTGACAAATTGCCAAAGCTCGCCGGTGCGCTGAATATAGAAGTGGCTGGAGACCTGAATGCCTTCGATGGTTTTGTAGTAAGGGTGCTCGTCCCAGTCAAGCTGATTGGTAAATAGGCGCTGCACCGCATTGCCGCCGTAGGCACCAGGGGGGAGGCTGATTGAGTGCAGGACGACCAGATCAACCCGGGTGGCGAACGGCCTTTGGCCATAGTTCGGCGACGGCAGATGTCGGGCGAACCGGTACCATCCACCGCGCCACAGGGCTGTGGGTGTTGATTGTGCTGGCGGTGCGCCGTCAGTTGACGTCATACGAGTGGTCCGTGTTGACTGGTAAATCGATAGTCAGGGGCGTGATTGGATCGCCAATTTGTTGCAAGCTTAAGCCAGGTTGGGCCGCTGCCGTGGTCCGGACAATTGTCCAGTGCCTGTACATTCCCTGGCCGGGTTTCAGCGCACAGTGTGGCCGGAGGGTCAGGCGGCAATTTAGAGCTCGCCGAAATCTGCCGGATTGGACTTCGGCTGCCGGCTTCTGGTGGGGCGCACTCGAGCTGCCGACGTTAAGCGCATGTGGGTGGTGGTGAGGTAAACGGCCTGCCCTTGAAGGAAGTGCAATCCGATCGACAAGTGCACGGTGGGCATGGGCACACCAGGTACCACAAATGGTAGCGCCCGGAAAATAGCTAGACCGAGGCCGCTGGCCCTTCGCTCCAAACGAACCGGCAGGCCCTTGCGCTGTCGTCGGTGGTGGTCGATACCTGAATCCCTAGGCAGGGGTGATCACGAAAAGGTGCAAAGACCGCCCCAGGCATAGTCTGCGCTCGTTGAGCTCTGAGCCAAGCACAAACTGAGGTTGCCCGAATTCGACGCCACTGGCCCGGCCAGCGTTCAGGGCTCCGCGAGCTGTTGGTGCTCCGCGCTGCAGTAGGGGCCGAGGCGGCCCTGCTGCGCCTCTGCCACCGGCAAATGAACCGCGCAATGCAAGCAGCGCACCATGTCGGCCTGCGGCGCAACAGGTGCCTCTCGCTTGGCCTTGCCTCCAGTGCTGGCGCGGCGACCCAAACGCCATAACCATGCGCCCAGAAGCACCGCGCCGATCAGAAGCGCCAGCTTCATGGTGTCCGCACCAGGAACACCTCCATCACAAAGCGTGAGCCGACGTAGGCCAGCAGGAGCAAGCCGGACCCTAGGTACAACATCCGTACCGCACGCTTGCCACGCCAACCAAAGCGTGCTCTGCCAAACAACAGCGATGCAAAGGTCAGCCAGGCTAGGACCGAGAAGGCCGTTTTGTGGTCCCATTTGAGGGGGGCCTTGACGCCATAGAGTTGGCCGCCAAAGAGGATGCCCAGCACAAGCGTGGCCGACAGCAGCAGAAAGCCGGCTTTGATGAAGCGGAAGGTGAGGCGTTCAATGGTCAGCAGGGGAACCCCAGAGTGAGAGTCCTGTCCCAGCCGGATACGCTCTTCGGTACGGGTCATGAACCAGGCGTGCGCCACGGCTGTCGCAAACAGACCGTAGGAGGCAATGCCCAGCGCCCAGTGGACTGGCAACCAGGGTGATGAGTTGGGGAGCAGTGCACTGCCCGGGAACACCATGACCAGCACCACGGCAGCCACGCCCAGTGCCGAAAGGGGCCACCGCATCTCAAGCATTGGAAACAAGTAGCTCTCGACCGCATACACCAGCGTCACCAGCCAGACGGTGACTGACAGGGCTGGCGCAAATCCGAAGTAAATCGGCTCGCCGGTCAAGCTGACCAGCAGCAAGGCACCATGGAGTAACCACCCCAGCCATAGAGCGGATCGCGCAGACCGTGAACTCAGCTTTGGCAGGGCCAGTGCCGACACCGCATAGGCCACCACGGCACTGAGCGCCAAGGTCAGGCTAAGGGTGGACGCACTGGCTAAAATCATGTCTACAGTTTAACGTTTTGTCTTCCGCCATTCTCATGTGGCAATCAACTTTGGTGCCGTTCAGCGGCAAACCTGCATGGCATCCTCCCTAACCGACAAACTTTCGCGCCTCGTCAAGGAAATGCGGGGTCAGGCTCGTATCACCGAGTCGAACGTCACCGACATGTTACGGGAGGTCCGCATGGCCCTGCTCGAGGCCGACGTGGCCTTGCCGGTGGTGCGTGATTTTATTGCCCGAGTCAAGGACAAAGCGCTGGGGCAGGAGGTACTGGGGTCGTTGTCGCCTGGGCAGGCATTGGTCGGCATCGTCAACCAGGAGCTGGCGGCGACCATGGGCGACGGGATTAGCGACATCAATCTCGCGGCGCAACCACCGGCGGTGATTCTGATGGCTGGCCTGCAGGGCGCCGGCAAAACCACCACCACAGCCAAGCTGGCCAAGCACCTGATTGAGAAGCGGCGTAAAAAGGTGCTGACGGTATCGGGCGACGTGTACCGGCCGGCGGCCATTGAACAACTGAAGACGGTGACGGCGCAAGCTGGGGCCGAATGGTTTCCCAGCACGCCTGACCAGAAGCCGGTGGCCATCGGCCTAGCGGCGCTGGACTATGCACGCAAACATTTCTTTGACGTGTTGCTGGTGGACACGGCCGGCCGCCTGGCCATTGACGAGGCCTTGATGCTGGAAATCAAGGCCCTGCACGCCGCGCTGAACCCAGTGGAGACCCTGTTTGTGGTGGATGCGATGCAGGGCCAGGATGCGGTCAATACCGCAAGGGCTTTCAAGGAGGCGCTGCCCTTAACGGGCATCATCCTGACCAAGACCGATGGCGATTCACGCGGGGGCGCTGCCTTGTCGGTGCGGCAGGTCACCGGGGCGCCGATCAAGTTTGCCGGTACCAGCGAAAAAATTGATGGTTTGGAGGTGTTTGATGCCCAGCGCCATGCCGGGCGCATCTTGGGCATGGGCGATATTCTGGCCCTGGTCGAGCAGGTCACCGCCGGGGTCGATATGGCGGCGGCGCAAAAGCTGGCGGCCAAGGTCAAGAGTGGCGCCAGTTTTGACCTGAATGACTTTCTGGGTCAAATTCAGCAGATGAAGCAGATGGGCGGGCTCTCGAGCCTGATGGACAAACTGCCAGCGGCGATGGCCGCCAAGGCGGGTCAGGTCGACATGGTGCGTGCCGAAAAAGACATCAAGCGCAAGGAGGGCATCATTCACAGCATGACGCCGCTGGAGCGCAGCAAGCCCGACCTCATCAAGGCCACGCGCAAGCGCCGCATTGCCACCGGTGCCGGCGTTCAGGTCCAGGATGTCAACCGCATGCTGAAGGAATTCGAGCAGATGCAGGACATGATGAAAAAAATGAAGGGCGGCGGCATGATGAAGATGATGAAACGCATGGGGGGCATGAAGGGCATGCCCCGGATGCCGTTCTAGACGCGTGATTTTTTTGAAGAAAATCGGGCTCTAGCCCGCGCCACATATAGATTGTTTGCTATTGAAATTGAATCGCTGGCATTCAATCTGACTGCTGAATAGCGGCCATTGATTCATGAGTCAGTACCTCGCCGCGCAAGGTGTAGCTGCGGGTTTCGGTGATCCGCACGTCGACCAATTGCCCAATCAGCCGTGACTGGCCGACAAAATTCACCACCCGGTTGCATTCGGTGCGGCCCATCAGCTCCGTGGCGTCCCGCTTTGAGGCGCCTTCCACCAAGATGCGCTGCACCGTGCCCAGCCGGCTGTCGCTGATGCGCCGGATGCTGGCGTTGATTACCCCCTGCAGGTGCTGCAAGCGGCGCAGCTTGACCTCGTGCGGGGTGTCATCAGCCAGGTTGGCGGCCGGGGTACCGGGACGTGGGCTGAAGATAAAGCTGAAGGAATTGTCAAAGCCGATGTCGTCAATCAGCTTCATCATCTTGCTAAAGTCGTCCTCGGTCTCGCCGGGGAAGCCGACGATGAAGTCACTGCTGAGCGCCATGTCGGGCCGGATGGCACGCAGTTTGCGCACGGTGCTTTTGTACTCCATGGCGGTGTAGCCGCGCTTCATCGCCATCAGGATGCGGTCCGAGCCATGTTGCACCGGCAGATGCAAGTGGCTCACCAGCTTGGGCAGCTGGTCGTAGGCGGCAATGAGCGCCGGGGTGAACTCATTGGGGTGACTGGTGGTGTAGCGGAGCCGCTCGATGCCGGGAATGTCGGACACATAAGCCAGCAGGGTGGCAAAGTCTGCCGTCTCGCCACTGCCACCCATGGGCGCGCGCCAGGCATTGACGTTCTGGCCCAGCAGCGTCACTTCTTTAACCCCCTGATCAGCCAGGCCCGCCACTTCCACCAGCACGTCCTCAAACGGGCGTGACACCTCTTCGCCACGGGTGTACGGCACCACGCAGTAGCTGCAGTACTTGGAGCAGCCCTCCATGATGCTGACGAAGGCGGTGGCACCCTCCACCCGCGCCGCCGGCAGATGGTCGAATTTCTCAATCTCTGGGAAGCTAATGTCGACCTGCGACTGGTTCAGGCGCTGCCGCTCGGCCAACAATTGCGGCAGCCGGTGCAGCGTTTGCGGGCCAAACACCACATCCACATAAGGTGCTCGCGCAATGATGGCGGCCCCTTCCTGGCTGGCGACGCAACCGCCAACGCCAATCATCACGCCTTTTTTCTTCAGGTGCTTGACCCGGCCGAGATCAGAAAATACCTTTTCCTGGGCTTTTTCTCGCACCGAGCAGGTGTTGAACAGGATCAGGTCGGCGTCGTTGACGTCATCGGTGGGCTCGTAGCCCTGCGCCGCATGCAAGACGTCGGCCATTTTGTCCGAGTCGTACTCGTTCATCTGGCAACCGAAGGTTTTAATGAAGACTTTTTTGCTCATGGCCTGGGTGTCAATCGATGGCTGCGAAGCGCAGATCTTGGAAGACACGATACCTTAGCGCATCTGGATCCGCATGCGGTCGCGGTCAGCCCAAAGGTCAGCCAGGCCAGCACGGTCGTAGTCTGTCACGTCGGTGGTCAGGCCATGGCGTACTTGGGGTACAAAGCCATAGCCTGGGGTCAGGTAATTATCGGTAGCGCCAACCTTGGTTTCCAGCCCGGTTCGCCAGCGGTCCCTGCCACGCACCGTCAAAGGCCCCAGTTCCAGCGCCTTCTGAGGCCCCAATGGCACCGAGACTTCAAAGCCGGCAAAACTGGTTTTGGGCATTGTCCCCGTGTCTTCCCGGCCGGATTGACGGTAGAAAAGTTTGAACATGGCATCGCCGAACAGATGCGCAGAGGTCAAACGCCAGCCACGGTCCTGGTTGTGGAACTGCCCGGCTGTCAGATCCATCTGCCACCGTCCGGGCATCAGGCTGTACCGGACCGCCCCAATCACCGATTGTTGGGCGGGTGCCGTTGGCGTATCGATGTTGCCGTACAGACCCGACATCGCGTGGGCGCGCCAGCGGCCGTCAGTGGACAACCAGACAGCGTCCAACTGGCCGCCACGCTCGGTCGGGTTAAGGAAGCCCAGGGAGGCCTGTGCTGACAGGGGCCCCAAAGGTGCCCAGTAACTCACAAACGCCTGCTCCATTTGGGTTTTCTTGTGCCGTTGGTCGCTGAAAATGCGGCCTTCATCAAAGCTGCCGGTGTTGAAGACCGGGGTGGATGCGGTGCCCTGAACCGTCAAGCCTTTGGCCAAGGGGACCTCTGCCCCCACTTCGAGGGCGCTGGAATAGTCAAACAGGCCGTATTCGGTACCCACGGTCATGCGCAAGTTCAGGCCAATTTCCAACTGGGGTCGAAACCACTGGCTGTTGCTAATAGGGGTGTCTGGCCTTGGCACGAAAACGGCATTGACCGGCAGCAACTGGATGGCCTGACCCTGTGCACACTGGTCGCTGCCATTTCTAAAGGCCGTGGCGCAAGCCAGATTGGTTCGGAGCTGCAAGACCGGTTGACCGCGTTGCGTCAGTGTCAAGGCCAACTCATTGGACGGCAGTGTCCCGGGTGCATTGCCGCCATGAGATGCCGCATAGCTTAGCCAGGTCTTGAGCGCCTGGCCGACCGCAACCATGCGGCTTTGGCGCCAGGCCACAGGCTCCAATTGGACTGCCAGCATCGGCGCACCGTTATCCCCAGTGAGGGAGGCCACCCGCACGTGTTGGAAGCCTGCCTCCGCGAAGGCCTGTGCCAATGCCGATAGGGAAGCTTGCCCCGGCGCGATGGCTGGGGCGGCTTGAGCCGCTGCGCTTGCGCTGCGGGCCGTTACCGCCGAAACCATTGGCATGGCCGACACCACCGGTACCGCCGGTACAGTTGAGCCAACAGGCAGCGAAGCGACCAAGGGCGGTGGGTATTGTTTCAAGGTGGCGTTGCGGGCGCGGTCCAGGTGCAGCACCAGGGCTGCTGACAGCTGGTTGCTTTGCTGCCCGCTGTGGTCGGTCAGTTTGCGGCTGTAGCCCACAGTAAGATCCGCGTCGCCTGAAACGGGGTAGACATAGGCCAGGCCAGCACGTAATTCTTGGGTGTCGGCCTCCAGCTGCGCACTGAGGCGGTCGGTCAGGCGGAGTACCGAGTTGGCAAACACCCCATTCAAAAGTGCCTTGGGCGTGTACCTTTTGGCGTAGCCTAGGGACACATCAAATGGGCCCAGGTCAGAGGTGGCCACCACGTAGGTGCTGCGGTAGTTGGTGGCAGCACCGCCAAAATCGGTGAAGCCGCCTGCCAGGCGGGTGTTGCCCGGTAACACCCAGGGCAACTGGTATTTGGCGGAGATTGACAGGTCTCGGGTAATTGATTTACAGCTGGGCTCGTACATGTTGCACCAGACGTCACCATCAAAGGTAAGCCGACCGAAGGCTTCTAAGCCTGGTAATAAGCCCACGCCACCGGTCACCGTGCCGAAGTGTCCGAAACCCGGAAATGGGTTGGCGATATCGGGAATCGAGTTGCTATAGGCAGCCGCAAAAGACCCAAATGGCAGTACTGCCGCCACCGGGGTGTTGATGGCGCCCAAGTAACCGCCGGGTGCTACCGTGCCGGTGAAGGTCTGCGGGTCAGCGCCAGCCGCCAGCAGCGGGCTCAAAGCGCAGAAACCAGAGAGCAGCTGTTGTGCCCAAAGCGTTGGTTTGAAGGTCAATAGGGCGCGCATGAAGGGTGTGCCAAGCTAGGGCGATATTCAGTGAGACCAAAAATGAAAGGCCCGTCAGCAGACGGGCCTTGTCAGGCAAACGCAGCCCAGTCAGTGCTGGGCCAGGCAGCTGTTAGCCACCCGTGCCCACAGAGCCGGTGCCAGTGCCAGTCGGTTTCTGCACTGCACCAGGGACAGCATTTCCGGCGACTGCGGTCGCAACAGTTTTGGCTTCGGTCACTTGGGCCGCAGTCGGAGCTGTGACCGGTGCCACCACCGTGATCGACAGCTTGGTCACAGATGCTGCGGCAAGGGCTGTATTGACGGTGCCCACGACCGCTGATGCGGTGCCGGTTGCGACAGTGCCGGTTGAAGTGTTAACCGCAGTGGCCAGGGCCACAGCCTGGGCTGCGGGGGTGGTGGTGCTGGTCCTGGCCATTTCTGCCAAGATCTTCCCCGTGACGGACCCAGTTCCAGTAGCTCCTGTGATCACGCCGGTAGCGTTGTTCCAATTTGCTGCAGTAGCCGCGATGGGTGCTTCGGTGATGTTGGTTGCTACCGGCAAGCCCAGTGCCAGATTGGTTTTGGCAATCCCTTCGACTGCAACTGCACTGGTCACGGGTTTTGTCGTGAGCACAGTGTCGGCCGTCACGCCAGCAAAGGCAGCGGCCATGTTGGTCAGTGCCGTCACGCCCACGGCTTGTCCGCTGGCAACAGACGGCACCACCGCCATCAGCGTCACGATTGGCTCAGCAGCTGTTAGTGGCGCGGTGTTTGCACCGGTTTTTTCATTGAAGTAGGAAGAGCCCACGCCCATCACAGTCTTAATGACGATGGGTTCTCCGGCGGTGTAGCCACTCAAGGTGACATTCACTTTACCATCCGACCCGGTAACGCCCTGACCGATCAATCCGCCGCCAGCGTTGTAGACCAAAACAGTTGCACCGAACGCCGCACCCAGAGCCGGCGTGACCAGCAGGGTCGTGGAGCTGCTTGACGTGGTACCGCCGCAACCAGCCAGAGTAATGGCCGCAGCCGAAATGACCGTCAGGGCAAGCCTGCGGTGAAAAGAAAAATTGAACATTGGTGAACCCCCATTGATTTAGTTAACAAAAAAAATAACAACTGAAACACTATAACTTAATTCAACGACAACTCAAGCAGGTTGGAGGTGGAGGTCAGCAATCTCTTACCTTGTTTTGGTGGTGTGGGTAAGTTGCGCTGCCGTTGCCATTTTGCGACCTTGCGAACGGTGTAGGGCTTAAAAAAATGGCTGTTGGTGGGACATTTAGTTACAACAGTCTGAGGTCGCGCGCCTCCGCCCCGGGGAATACGCCGGCCAGTTGCGTCGGGCTCAGGCCAAACTGGCGTGCCAGCAGGCCGCCCAGCAGGCTGCGGTACTCGTTGAGGACGGGATAGTCGCGGTTCTGGAACAGGTTGGCGGGCGTGACCACCATCTGCTCGCCAGCCACCTGGCCACCACGCAGGCCGCCGCCCAGCACCCAGTAGACGCTGCCGTGGCCATGGTCGGTGCCATTGTTGCCGTTTTGCCGAAAGGTGCGGCCAAATTCGCTTACCACCACCACGGTGGTCTCGCGCCAGCGGGTGCCCATTTCTTGCGCGTAGGCGGCCAGGCCGCGGCCCAGCTCGTCAAAGCGGCTGGCCAACTGGCCGGTGGCGCCGCCCTGGGCCACATGGGTGTCCCAGCCGCCGACATCCACAAAACCCAGGTTGTAGCGGCCTTTCATCAGCCGGGCGATGCGTCGCGCCTCCAACTCAAAGCCCTTGGCGCTGATGGCGTTGCGGCTGGCAGCGTCCATCTCTGCGGCCATTTCGCGCACCACCTCGTCGCGCACGGTGAAGCCCTGGTTGACCGAGCCCGACAATTCGGTGCCTTGGTACATCGCGCTGATGATGCTGCTCTGGCGAGCGTCCACCGCGGGCTTGGCCACTGAGCGCAGCGCGGTATTGGGTACCTGCACATCCCCCTGCATTACCAACGGAAGCCGGTCGGTGAAGGCCATGGCACCGGCGCCCTTGAGAGTTGCCGCCAGCCGGTTCAGAAAGCCCGAGCGGTAGTTGCGGCTGCCTTCTGGTGCCTGGCCGAGTTCGATGCTGTCCTGCGTCTCGAAATGGCTGCGCGTGAGGTCGTGCGTGCCGGCAAAGGGAACAAAAGCCGCCTGCCCCTGCTGAAACAGCGGGTACACGCTGTCACGCAGCGCCGGGTGCAGGCCCCAGTCGGCGTTGATTGGCAAAGCCGAGTTGGCCTCCTTGCTGGGCCGAGCGATGGCAATGGTGGGCCGCACCTCGTAGTAGAAGCTGCTGCTCACTGGAATCAGCAGGTTGGCGGCGTCGTAGCCGCCGCGCAAAAACACCACCAGAAAACAAGGCTGCGCCGGGCCGGCCGCCCAGAGCTGGCCGGCACCCAGGGCTAAACCGGTGCCGGCCAGGGATTGCAGCAGGTGTCGGCGTTGCATAGGGGCTTATATGGATGCCTCCCGGGTAGCAAGAAGAATTTGTGGTGTGTTGCGAAGAAGTCGGCTGCTCACTTATATCCGGCCTTGATTGCGTGGTCCGTCTGGTTTCCCAGACTCGCCCGCTGGCCCCGATGCATATCCGCTGACAAGCTCCTCATCTCCTGGAACGGACTTTTTAAGTCCTT
>CAMCZF010000050.1 GCA_945885775.1 Rhodoferax sp. OV413
AGCACGGCAGCGGCGTCGCCTTCCGTCTTGAGCAGCCACACGCCAATATAAAGCTCGTTGGTGCGCATCTGCAGAATGGCGTCTTCGAGTTCGCGCGCCATGGCCAGCGGGTACCAGGCAGCGCCAGCGGCCTCAATGCCGGCAATGTCACTGGGCTGCGGCGCTACAGGCGCCTTCACAGTCCAGGTGGCGGTGCGCTTGGCGCGGTCGATCTTTACAGACACGTGGGTGTAGTGCAAGGCATCGGCCTCGGTCACGCGCTGGAGCGGCGTCAGCGCCACGCCACGGCCATCAGCGGGGCGGTCGCTCTGCGAGGCCAGTTCAAGGGCGCGCTGCTGCACGGTCTGTGCAAACACCTGGGGTTTGGCGATGTGATCGACCAGGCGCCAGTCTTTGGCCTTCTGGCCACGCACGCCCTCGACACTGGTGCAGAAAATGTCGGCCAGGTCATGGCGCACGTGCTTTTTGTCGGTCACGCGGGTCAGGCCGCCGGTACCCGGCAGCACGCCCAGCAGTGGCACCTCGGGTAGGCTGACGGCACTGGCACGGTCGTCCACCAGAATGATTTCGTCACAGGCCAGGGCCAGCTCGTAGCCGCCGCCGGCGCAGGCGCCGTTCACAGCAGCCAAAAATTTGAGGCCGCTGCTTTTGGACGAGTCTTCCAGGCCGTTGCGGGTTTCATTGGTGAACTTGCAAAAGTTCACCTTCCAGGCGTGGCTGCTGACGCCCAGCATGAAGATGTTGGCGCCGGAGCAGAACACCTTGTCTTTGGCGCTGGTCAGCACCACGGTGCGCACCTCTGGGTGCTCAAAGCGAATGCGTTGAATGGCGTCGTTAAGTTCAATGTCCACGCCCAGGTCATAGCTGTTGAGCTTGAGCTTGTAGCCGGGGCGCAGGCCGGCGTTTTCGTCGAAGTCAGCCTTCAGGGTAGCTACCGGGCCGTCAAAGCTGAGCCGCCAATGTTTGTACTGCGAAGGGTCGGTCTGGTACTCGACACGGCTGGGATGGGTCATGGTCTGGTCACTTCAATGGGGCGTAGTCATGCTCAGCACGGTCGGCGGAGGATGAGTAAGTTTGAATTATATTGCTTATCACCCCATCGTCAAGCACTTTAATGCATTTTTACGGCATCAGCAGTTGCCGCACGCCGTCGCGCAACAGCAAAAAGGTAGCGTCCAGCGGCTGCGCGCTGGTGTCGATCTGCAGCTGGGCTTTCGAATAAAAGGGCGCTCGCCCGGCCAAAATGCCCTTCAGGTCTTCCATGGCTTCACGGCTGGCTGCCATGGGCCGGGTGTCACCCTGCGCCACCACGCGATTCATGTGGTCCTCGGGCGCTGCCTGCAACCAGACCGTGCTGCAATGGGCCAGCAGCGCATTGAAATTGGTGGGGTCAGACACCAGCCCGCCCGGCGTGGCGATCACCGCCTCCGGGTAAATCTGGATAGCCTCCTCCAAGGCGCGCCGCTCATAGCGGCGGTAGGCGTTGGCGCCGTACAGGGCCTGGATTTCAGCCACGCTGCAGCCAGCAAGCTTTTCGATCTCGCGGCTGAGCTCGACAAAGGGAAAACCGAGGTCAGCTGCCAGCATCTGGCCCAGGGTGGACTTGCCGGCGCCGCGCAAGCCGATCAGCGCCACCCGCGCACTGGCCTGGGTACCAGGGCCATGGCCATGGCCAACACCCAGCATAGTGGCCAGACCGACGCGCACCCGGCGCAAGGCCGCCTCATCTTGCTGGCCCAGCAGGTCGCGAATCAGCAGCCATTCGGGGGACAGCGTAGTGACATCACCAATCAACTCGGCCAGGGCGCACTGCAAAGCGCCGGCCACCTGCAGCAGCACCAAAATGGACGCATTGCCTTCACCATACTCCAGGTTGGCTAAGTGCCGCTCCGACACACCAGCCGCCACCGCAACCGCCTTGCGCGTCATGCCGCGGCGGGCCCGCAGGGCACGGGTTCGCTCACCCAGCGCGACCAGGAAAGGGTTTTTAGGCACCCCTTCCGGCTTGGGCGCGTCAATGGCAGTTGGGTTCATGGGCTTCATTTTATGCAATATAGTGCTTGACGTCGCTTGGGGCGACGATTAAGCTTCAATGCGCACAATAATGCATATTCGTCAGGATCACAAGCCGGTTCATCAAATCAACCCCAGACTCGGGCCGTCCCTCAATGACTACAAGGGCTAGCGTATGAAAACATCACCAGAAGCAGCCAAGCCAGGTACGCCCTTCAACTTTGCCCAGCACCTGATCACCCGCAACGCCGAGCGGCCTGACAAGATCGCCTTCATAGACGACCAGGGGCCCTTGAGCTACGGTGAACTGGCCACACATCAGCGCCAACTGGCCGCGGCCTTGCTGGCGCTGGGCCTGCGCCGCGAAGAGCGGGTACTGCTGCTGATGCACGACTGCTGCGACTGGCCGGTGAGTTTTCTGGGTGCGCTTTACGCCGGCATCGTGCCGGTGGCCGTCAACACCCTGCTGACCGCCGAGGATTACGCCTACATGCTGGGCCACAGCCGGGCGCAGGCGGTTTTGGTTTCAGCCGCGCTGCTGCCCCTGCTGCGCCAGGCCTTGGCGCTTGCCCCGCACGAGGTCAAGCAGGTGCTGGTGTCACGCCCTGCACAGCCGCTGCTGGCGGGTGAGCAGGCTATCGACGCCTTGCTGCACCAACACGCGCCTCTGGCAGCTCCGGCTGGCACTGGCCCCGATGACCCGGGCTTCTGGCTGTATTCCTCGGGCTCCACGGGCCGGCCCAAGGGCACGCTGCACAGCCAGGCTAACCCCTACTGGACGGCCGAGCTTTACGGCACGGCGGTGCTGGGCCTGACCGAACAGGACGTTTGCTTTTCTGCCGCCAAGCTATTTTTTGCCTACGGACTAGGCAACGCGCTGAGCTTTCCCTTGAGCGTGGGCGCCACCACCCTGCTGATGGCCGAGCGACCCACGCCCGAGGCCACATTCCGGCGCTGGCGCGGTGAGGTTGGTGGCGTCAAGCCCACGGTGTTTTTCGGGGCGCCAACCGGCTTTGCCGGCATGCTAGCGTCGCCCACTCTGCCCGAGCGCTCGGCCGTGGACTTGCGGCTGGCCTCGTCGGCCGGCGAGGCACTGCCCGCCGAGCTGGGCGAGCGTTTCAAGGCGCGGATGGGCGTCGACGTGATTGACGGCATCGGCTCGACCGAAATGCTCCACATCTACCTCTCCAACCAACCGGGGCGGGTGCGCTACGGCAGCACCGGCTGGCCGGTGCCGGGTTACCTGATTGAGCTGCGCGGTGACAACGGCGCCCCGGTGGCCGACGGGGAGACTGGCGACCTCTATATTCAGGGGCCCAGCGCTGCGCTGATGTACTGGGGCAACCGGGCCAAATCACGCGAGACCTTTCAGGGCGACTGGACCCAAAGCGGCGACAAGTACGTGCGCAATGCCGATGGCAGCTACACCTATGCTGGCCGCAGCGACGACATGCTCAAGGTCAGCGGCATCTATGTGTCGCCGTTCGAGGTCGAATCCACCCTGGTGCAGCATGAAGCGGTGCTAGAGGCCGCCGTGATCGGCGTGCCCGACGAGCAGGGGCTGACCAAAACCAAGGCTTTTGTGGTGCTCAAAGCCGGGCAACAGGTCAGCGAGGAGGCCTTGCAGGCCTTTGTGAAAACACGGCTGGCCCCTTACAAATACCCGCGCAGCATCGCTTTTCTGGCCGAGCTGCCCAAGACCGCCACCGGTAAGATCCAGCGTTTCAAACTGCGCGACCTGGAGCGCGGCCAGGCATGAGCCCAGCCCCCACCCGGGCCGACATCGTCTGGCGGCAACAGCCGGTTCAAATAGAGTACCAGTGGGTGGGCGCAGACGGGCCCGACGCACCACTGGTGGTGTTTCTGCATGAAGGCTTGGGCTCGGTGGCGATGTGGCGCGATTTTCCGGCCGCCCTGTGCGCCGCCACCGGCTGCCGGGGACTGGTTTATTCGCGCCCAGGCTACGGCCACTCCACGCCGCGTGCGCCCGACAAGCACTGGGGCACCGACTTTTTGCACCAGCAAGCCCATGAGGTGCTGCCGGCGCTGCTGCTGGCGCTGGGTATAGACACGCTGGCGACCCCGCCCTGGCTGTTTGGCCACAGCGACGGGGGCTCCATCGCCCTGCTGCATGCGGCACGCTTCCCCGAGCGGGTGGCCGGCATCATCGTGCTGGCGCCACATATTTTTGTAGAGGACCTGTCCGTTCGCAGCATTGCCCAGGCCCGCGAGGCCTACCTGAACGCCGACCTGCGCCAGCGGCTGGCGCGCTACCACGACCACCCCGACTCGGCATTTTGGGGCTGGAACGACATCTGGCTAGACCCCGCCTTTCGAAACTGGCGCATTAATGCAGAGCTCAGCGCCATCTGCTGCCCGATGCTGGCGGTGCAGGGGCTGGACGACGAATACGGCACACTGGCCCAGATCGAGGGCATTGCCGCGGCTGTCCCCGGGACCGAGCTGCTGGCGCTACCCGACTGCGGCCACTCGCCGCAGCGCGACCAGCCGCTCGCGCTGATCAGCGCGGCTGGTAAATTCATTGCAAGGCAACCGAGCGCTCGGCAAAGCAGTACCGAGTCCTAGAATCCGGAACTCATCATCGGCTGATTTCCGCCGTGTCTTTGCCACACCATCTTGAACACCCTCCCCCTCGTCCGCTGGCTGGTCCTCCTGTCGCTGCTGGTCAATGCCATCGGCCTGGTCACGCCCATCATCAACGCCGGCGACTCCGTCACTTACGCCGCGCTGTCGCAGCACATGGTGCGCCACGGCGACTGGGTCAACCTGGTGCTGGACGGGCAAGACTGGCTCGACAAACCGCATTTTCCGTTCTGGGTGACAGCGCTGTTTTTCAAGCTGGGCGGGGTCAACGCCATCAGCTACAACCTGCCGGGTTTTCTGTTTCACCTGCTCGGGGCCTATTACACCTACCGCTTGGCTCGCCTTTTCTACGGGCGCGAGGCGGCCTGGCTGGCGGTGCTGGTGTTTGTGTCGGCGTTCCAGGTGATGCTGACCTCCACCGACGTGCGTGCCGAGACCTACCTCACGGGCAGCATCATGGGCGCCAGCTATTACTGGTTGCGCCTAGACACCAGCCCAAGGCTGAAGTACCTGCTGCTGGGTGCGCTTTTCAGCGCCACTGCAGTGATGACCAAGGGCATTTTCACCCTGATCACCATCAGCAGCGGCCTGGTGGCGCTGTGGCTGTACCAGGGCCGCTGGCGCGTGCTGCGGCAGGGTCGCTGGTGGTTGGCGCTGGCGCTGACGCTGCTGTTCACTGCGCCCGAGCTGCTGACCCTGTACCTGCAGTTTGACGCCCAGCCCGACAAACTGGTGTTTGGCCGCACTGGCGTCTCGGGCATCCGCTTTTTTGTGTGGGACAGCCAGTTTGGTCGGTTTTTCAACACCGGGCCTATCCGCAACACCGATGGCAACCCAGCCTTCTTTCTGCACGTGTTCCTGTGGGCTTTCCTGCCCTGGGTGGCCGTCGCTGTTGCCGCCGTAGGGCAATCTTGGCGCGGCTGGGGCAGCAGCGACGGGCGTGCGCGGGGCCAGCTGGTGGTCCTGGGTGCCTCATTTGCCGTGACTTTTGGCTTGTTCAGCCTAACCAGCTTCCAGCTCGATTACTACACCGTGATCGTGTTCCCGTTTGCCGCCATCCTGTGCGGCCAGTATCTGGCCACAGTGCTGGCACAGGCAGACGGCCGGCGCGGGCTGGCGTTGGCCCAGCTTGGCACGGCGGCACTGATGGCGGTACTGGCCTTGGCCCTGGCCCTTTACGTGGGCCAACCGATGGTGACTGGCATGGTGCTGCTGTTGCTGCTGACCGGGCTGGCGCTGGGCAGGCTGTGGCGTGCGCCCTGGCGAGCCCGAGCTTTGCTGCTGCTTCCGGTATTCAGCGTCACTCTGTTGTACAGCTTTATCACTGTATTGATGACCCTGACCTACCTGTCGGTCGGACTGGCCTACAACGCCAACCGGGTGCTGGCCACGCAGCCCCCTGGTGACATTTATGTTTGGAAGATGGACCTGGTGGCCCGGGAGCTGGGGCTTTACAACCCGGCGCCCACCGTCTCTGTGAGTGAGCGTCCGCGCTTGCCTGCGGCGGGGCAGCCCTATTACCTTGTGATCCGGGCGGCAGAGCTGGCGCAAGTTGACCATTTGCCGGGGCAAGTCGAGCCCGTGGCGCAAGGGCGCTGGGTGGTCGACAAGACCGGCCTGCTGCCGCGCATGCTGCAGTTGGCTCGGGGCTCGGAGCCGCCAGAAGACATCCGTATTTTGCGCATCGACCCTGGCCTGCGCTGAGCGCTGCTGCGGCCAGGGGAGACGCTTGCGCCAAGCCCGGCACACACCATTGATACAAATCAAGGGGCGCAGCGGGGTGCTGTTGATAATGAACTTGAATTTTTCAAGGATCCCACTATGGCCAACAACGCCGGGCATTTCGAAGCGCTGGATGCGTGCCACCTTGACATCGCGCAGCACATTAAGGCGCCGGAAGAGCGATTGATCGATCCACAGGCCAAGGCCCTTTGGGCGCAAGGGCTGCCACAAAGCCCCAGCCTTTAGGCACTGCCGCCTCACATTTCACCGTGCTTGTTATCATGGTTAGGCGTCTGCTTTGGCTGCGTCTGCCGCTGCCCTTGCCATGCAACCCTTTACTGACGCCTCAGCCGTTGGCAAAATCACCTGCTGCCCTTGGTTCAGTTGATGCTTTGCTAGCGCCATTGTCAGGCAAGGTTTTGGTCGCTAGCCCTTTACCACCGTACCTTTTGTGCTACAAATTTGATAGCCTGCTAATGACCACGAGTGACCGTAAGCCTTTTGAAATTGCGCGCGACGCCTTGAAGCAGATCTCGGCGCGCAAAATGCTGCCCACGCCGGCCAATTACCAAGCGATTTACAACGAGATTGCCGGCACCCCCAATGACCCCCCTTTCCCAATAGAGCGTCTGCGCGACATCGCACGGGCCCTGCCGGCCAAGACCCCCGGCCAACTGAAGCAGCGTGCGCTGTTCGAATCCGCCATCGGTCAGCTCAGCTGGACCGGAGTCAAAAACGCACTGGTTGCCTATGGCGGCTTTACCCCGGCGGTCCCGCTGCATGGCGCTGGCGCCCCGCTTGCTGCTGGTGCGACAGCCCCGGCCCCAGCCCAGAGTGCACCTGCGCTGACAGCCGAATTCCTGGGCCAGATCGCCCGCATGATCGAGTTCATGCTGCCGGCCATGGGCGACGAGGATGAGCGCTTCGGCGAACAGGCCCAAACCCTGCTGGCAGCCATGCGGCGACCAGCGGCAGAGACCGACGTGGGTGGCGTGAAAATCATGCTGGCAAACTTCAGCCATCGCGTCTCCTTTGCCGCCGAAGAGCAGCTCGAAGTCAAATCCACCCTGCTCAAGCTGTTGCAGCTGATCATCCAGAACATCGGCGCGCTGTGCCTGGATGACCGTTGGCTCAAGGGTCAGACCGACGCATTGATGGCAGCGGCCATGCCGCCCCTGACGCTGCGTCGGCTCGATGACGTGGAACGCCGGCTCAAAGATGTGATCCTCAAGCAATCGGAGGCCAAGGGCCGGCTGCTGGATGCGCAAACCGAAATGCGGCACATGCTGGCGATGTTTGTCGAGCGGCTGTCGCATATGACCGAATCCACCAGCGCCTACCACGGCAAGCTGGAAGAAACCGCACGCCTGATTGAACAAGCCCAGTCTTTTGCCGAGATCACGCCGGTCTTGAAGGACATTGTCGGCACCACCCGAACCTTGGCCAACGACACGCTTTCGGCTCGCGATCAGCTGCGCGACATGCAAGAGCGGGTGGACGCGTCCGAGGTCGAGCTGGCCAAACTGCACCAGCAACTCGACCGTATCAGTGCCCAAGCCCGGCACGACCCGCTCACCGGCGCGCTGAACCGCAAGGGCCTGGATGAAGCCTTGGAGCGGGAGGTGTCCAATGTGCGTCGAAAAGGGCTGCCACTGTGCATGGGCATGCTCGACATTGACAACTTTAAATTGCTGAATGACCGTCTGGGTCATGCTTCAGGCGACTCGGCGCTGACGCATTTGGCCAATGTGGCCCGCGAGGTCATGCGTCCTCAGGACTCTCTGGCCCGCTACGGCGGCGAGGAATTCGTACTACTGCTGCCCGACACCGCGCTTGACCATGGCATTGAGGCCATGACCCGCCTGCAGCGCGAGCTGACCAAACGGTTCTTCATGGCAGGCAGCGAGAAGATCTTGATCACCTTCAGTGCCGGTGTGGCTCAACTTGGCGAAGACGAGAGCGGCAATGAGGCGATCAGGCGTGCCGATCAGGCCATGTACCTGGCCAAACGGGCCGGGAAAAACCGGGTGTTGGGCGCCTGAGCGCCAAACTTTAAAAGGGGTGTCTCCATGCTTTATTTGTTGCTTGGCCTTGTGGTGTTTCTAGGCGTACATTCTGTGCGCATCTTTGCCGAGGACTGGCGCAGCCAGGGCCGGGCGCGCCTTGGCGAGCCGGCCTGGAAAGGGCTTTACAGCCTGGTTTCTCTCGCTGGACTGGCCCTGCTGATATGGGGCTTTGGCCAGGCCCGGCAACAGCCTGTGCAGCTCTGGAACCCGCCCACTGGCATGCGGCACCTGGCGTCTGTGCTGATGCTCGCGTCGTTCGTGCTGCTGGCAGCCAGCTACGTGCCAGGCAACCGCATCAAGGCCCGCCTGCACCACCCCATGGTGCTGGGGGTGAAGTTCTGGGCGCTGGCTCACCTGGTGGCCAATGGCACGGCGGCGCATGTGCTGCTGTTCGGCGCCTTCCTGGTCTGGGCCGCACTGGATTTCCGGGCCGCCCGGCAACGTGACCGCCGTGAACACACCCGTTATCCTGAGGGCACCACGGGCGCGACCGGTGTGACCGTGGCCATTGGCGTGGCGGCATGGATTGGCTTCACCCTGTGGTTGCATGGTCTGCTGATCGGGGTCCGTCCGCTGGGTTAGCCATGAGCATTCGCAACCTGGACTCGCTGTTTGAGCCCAGCTCCATCGCGGTGTTTGGCGCTTCGCAGCGTGCGGGCAGCGTGGGCGCCACGGTCTGGCGCAACCTGAGTGGGGGTGCTTACACCGGCGCGCTGTATGCCGTCAACTCGCGCCCGGGCGCACTGGGGGAGCAAATCGCCTACTCAAGGGCAGCCGATTTGCCCACGGTGCCAGAGCTGGCCGTGATCTGCACCCCGCCAGCCACCGTAGCGGGGCTGATCGATCAACTGGCCCGACTGGGCACCCGCGCTGCCGTGGTCATGACCGCCGGCATGGATGGGCAGCAAAAACAGGCGATGCTCGATGCAGCACGGCCGCACCTGCTGCGCATCATCGGGCCAAACTGCATCGGATTGCTGGCGCCGCACAAGGGCCTGAATGCCAGCTTTGCCCACATCAATGCGCAACCGGGGGAGCTGGCGTTTGTGTCGCAGTCGGGGGCGCTGGTCACGGCCATGCTGGACTGGGCACGGGGTCAGGCCATCGGCTTCTCGCATTTTGTGTCGCTGGGTGAGCATGCCGACGTTGATTTTGGCGACATGCTCGACTTCCTGGCCACCGACCCGAAAACCCGCGCCATACTGCTGTACGCCGAGTCCATCGAGTCGCCACGTAAATTCATGTCGGCGGCCCGCGCTGCAGCGCGCAACAAACCGGTGATCATCGTCAAGGCCGGCCGCTCGGCCCAGGGCCATTTGGCGGCGGCCTCGCACACCGGGGCGATGGCGGGTTCAGACCTGGTGTTTGACGCGGCCATCGCCCGGGCGGGCATGCTGCGCGTCAACACGCTGCAAGAGCTGTTTCTGGCGGCCCTGACCCTGTCGCGCTTTCGGACCAACACCAGTGACAGCCTGACCATCCTGACGAATGGCGGTGGCGCCGGCGTCATGGCGGCTGACGCAGCTGCCTTTGCAGACGTGCCGTTAGCCACCTTGAGCGAGGCCACGCGGCACAAGCTCGATGCCGTGCTGCCCGCCAATTGGTCGCACAGCAACCCGGTGGACATCATTGGTGACGCACCGGTAGCCCGCTACCAACAGGCCCTGGCCATTCTGAATAGCGACCCCAACACCGGTGCGCTGCTGTTCATCCACGCCCCCACCGCGATCGTGCCAAGCGCCGAGATTGCCCAAGCCCTGCTGCCACTGGCGCAGCACGACCCCCACGTGGCACCGCGCCTGATGAGTTGCTGGCTGGGTGATGCGGCGGTAGCGCAGGCGCGCAAAACCTTCCAGAACGCCGGCGTAGCCGACTACGACACGCCGGAGCAGGCGGTACGCGCCTTCTCTATGCTGCTGCGCTACCGCCATAACCAGAGCGAGTTGTCGCAAGCGCCGCCCGCCACGCTGGCCAAGCAGCGCCCAGACAGCGCCAGCATCCGGCACATTGTGCAAGCTGCGCTGGCCGCCGGGCGAACGCTGTTGAGCGAGCCCGAGGCGAAAGCAGTGCTGCAAGCCTGTGGCATCCCGGTGGTGGCCACACAGCGTGTGGCGGCCAGCGCTGACGCCGCCGCGCAAGCCGCCACCGCGGTAGGCTATCCGGTAGTTCTGAAGATTTTGTCTGATGACATTTCGCACAAGTCCGACGTCGGCGGTGTTGCCCTGAGCCTGGCGGATGAGCCTGCCCTGCGCCACGCTGCGCACGCCATGTTGGCGCGCGTGCAACAACAAATGCCGCTGGCACGGGTTCAGGGGTTTACCGTGCAAAGCATGGTCCGCCGCCGCCACGCCCAAGAGCTGATTGTGGGCAGCGCCATTGACCCGGTGTTTGGGCCTGTCATCCTGTTCGGACAGGGCGGTACTGCGGTCGAACTCATGGCCGACCGGGCTGTGGCCCTGCCACCGCTGAACGTGCCGCTGGCCCGTGCGCTGGTGGCGCGCACCCGGGTGGCCCGCCTATTGGCCGGCTGGCGGGATACACCGGCGGTTGACGCCGACGCCCTGCACGGGGCGCTGATAGCAGTGTCGCAGCTGCTGGCCGAGATACCGGAAATTGCCGAGCTTGACATCAACCCACTGATCGTCAATTTTGAAGGTGCCATTGCACTGGATGCACGCATCCGGGTCAGCGCGGCCGGGCCGGCGGGCGCCGAGCACTTCGCCATTCGGCCCTACCCAGCAGAACTTGAAGAGCAGTTGCTGTGGCAAGGCCGTTCCGTCTGCCTGCGCCCGATCCGCCCGGAAGACGAGGCGCAGCACATGGCATTCCTGCAAGCGCTTGATCCTGAAGACGTGCGGATGCGGGTGTTTTACAGCCGGCGCAGCATAGCGCGCAGTGAGCTGGCCCGCTTGGTGCAGATTGACTACGCGCGCGAAATGGCGTTTGTGGCCCTGGCCGACGGCCCGGATGGGCAGGTGCAGACCCTGGGCGTGGTGCGCGCCATGACCGACCCCGACAACATCGAGGCCGAGTTCGGCGTGATCGTCCGCTCTGACCTCAAAGGCAGCGGACTGGGCTTGTTGCTGATGCAAAAGATGATCGCCTACCTGCGCAGCCAGGGGACACAGCGCCTGGTTGCCACCGTGCTTGACTACAACGACCGAATGCTCAAGCTGGCCCGTGAACTCGGCTTTGAGGAAGGGGCCATCGGCACCGCAGGCGACGGCGTACGTGGCATTCTGCTCAAGCTCACTTGATCCCAATCGCCCATTGAATCAGCATCTTGGCAACAAAGCCAGTCATGCCAAAGGCCAGCCCCAGAAAAATCACAAAGGTGCCAAACTTGCCCGCCTTGGATTCCCAGGCCAGCTGACCAATGATGAACAGCATGTAGAGCATGAACGCCCCCACGCCAAAGGTCAATCCGAAGCCGGCAATCTGCTCTTCGGTATAGCCCCACATCAACCCGGCTCTCGCGGCGGCAGGCCAGACACATCGACCAGGTCGCGGTAAGCATGCCAGCTGGCGTGTCCCAGCATAGGGACCACAGCAATCAAGCCCAGCAACAGCGAGCCCAGACCCAACAGCGTAAACCCCATGATCAACGCGGCCCAGAACGCCAAGGGCAGCGGGTTGACCAGTACCGCCCGCCAACTGGTCAGCACCGCGGTCAGTAGCGTCACGCGCCGGTCCAGCAGCAAGGGCATGGCAATGACGGTCGAGGCAAAGATCGGTGCCGCCAGCACACCGCCGACGGCAAGCCACAACTCAAACAAAAAACCCTGGCGCGCCAACACCACGTGCCGAATAAAGTCGATCGGGGTATGGATGGGCAGCGGTGCCAACAAGGTGATCAAGGCGGCCGAGGTGGCCACCCAGCCGGTTCCCGCCAGCGCCAGCAAGGCGCCAAACTGCACCAGGCACCAGTAATCGTTGCCCCATTTGTTGAAGTGGTTGTTCTGCCAATTTAACCAGGTCTTGAGCACCAAGGCCGCATTGGCTGGCTCACCGCGCTCCAATGCGCGGCTTAAGGCGTACAGGCTGGTGGCCAGCACTGGCGCCACCACCAAAAACCCCGACAGAGCACCCGCCATCAACCAAAACCGGTCGTGTGCCAGCGCCAAAATACCCATGCCGAACAGGGCGAGCACCAGACCGTGGGCAAAACTGACCCAGCCGCAACCCGCCATGTCACGCCAAGCCAGCGCCAGCCAATGCATAGGGCGAAGCAGATCCAGGCTGCGGACCGCCGGCAAACGGGGAGCGGGGGGGGTCATGACCGGGCCAAGTGTAGGGTTTGGCCGCGCGGCCGGTCTTGATCTGTGTCAAACCGGTAGCGGCAGCAGGGGGCGCTGCATAATCAGCCGCTTTACTGCCGTCAGGACCCACCATGCCACGCCCGATTCTTGCCGAAGCCCAGATTCACCCCGCCATACGGGAACAAATCTCTCGCCACGAACACGCCATCGTGAATGAAGTTCAGGCGGCGGTGGCACAGCACGCCGTGGTGGTGATCGGCATGGCCTCAAACCCCTATCCCAAGAAAGCGCGCAAAGCGCTGGACGCCGCAGGGGTGGCCCACCATGACCTCGACTACGGCAGTTACTTCAGCATGTGGCGACAGCGCAATGCGCTCAAGCTCTGGACCGGTTGGCCAACCTTCCCCATGGTGTTCGTCAAGGGCACCCTGGTCGGGGGTGCAAATGACTTGGAAAAGCTGATCGCCAACGGCGAGCTGAAAAAGCTGTTGTCTTGAGTCAAATACGGCTCTAAGCCTTGCCCTTATTGGGGTCGTAGCTATTTTTTTCGTAGCAATAATTGCGTTGAATAGGTTTGGAGCAATGGTCAGGTGGTGGCCCTCGCAAGCCAAGCGCCGTCGTCCCCGACCTGATCGGGGACCCATGACGTCCTGGATTCCCGGTCGTGGCCGGGAATGACGTAACTTTATGGCCGGGAATGACGACCGATCGTCAAACTCAAGGCTTGGCTTTGGGGCGACCATGGTGCGGCATAGCACTGGCGTCGAACACCTTTTGCTGCTCGGGCGTCAGCGTCGCATAGAAGACCTTGGTCGCCTCGTCACGCTGGTCCATCGCCGTCATGTGTTGGCGGCGCAGCGCCTTCATGCGCTCGAGCCGCTCGGGTGTTGACAGTTTTTCCATCGCAGCGGGGTCTGGCCGTTTGGCCATCATGTCAGCCGGCATCTTGTGTGCTGCAACAAGTGTGGTCCAGGTGCCTTCTTGGGCGGGTGTGAGCTTGAGGCGGGCCTTGAGTTCAGCGGCGTGCTTGTCCATGCGGGCCTGCATCCGGGCCGGGTCCCTATGGCTCATGCCCTCGTGCATACCGTCGGCAGGGCCAGCCATCATGGCCGCGTGACCGCCCGATGAGGGCATCTGAGCCAGCGCGGCGACGCCCGACAGGGCCAGCAGACCGGCCAACAAGGTGGGTTTGAATCGTGAAGTCATGGTGATGTCCTTTGGATTGGGCCAGGTGCTCAGGGATTGGCATCAGGCTGAAGGGAAGTGTGGCCGGCCTGTGTAAGCGCAGCATGCGCCAGCGCTAAGCCTGTGTAAAGTTTCATGAAAAAGCCATCGCAAATTGGTGGGATGATCGGCGCGGGCTCGCTCAAATCAATTGTCAAGAAGGATGCTTGTGTTCAAAAATGTGATCGTTTACCGCATCGGGGCCGACTGGTCCGCCACGCTGGCGGACATGGAAGAACGGCTGATTGCCACGCGCTTTGTCGCCTGCGGCCCCAGCCAGGAAAAGTCATCCGGCTGGGTCGAGCCGCGTGGCGTGGCGCAGGGGCCGCTGGTGGAGTCGGTGGCTGGTCAACTGGTGCTCAAGATGATGATCGAAACCCGAGCCCTGCCGGCCTCGGTGGTGAACCGCAAAGCCGAAGAGCGGGTGGCGCAGATCGAGGCCAGCACCGGCCGCAAGCCGGGCAAAAAAGAAATGCGCGACCTCAAGGACGACATCCGTCTGACGCTGTTGCCCATGGCCTTCACCAAATTGGCCAGTATCACCGTCTGGATCGACCGCGAGGCCCGTTGGCTGGTGATCGATGCGGCCAGCCAGAGTCGGGCCGAAGAAGTCGTGGCGGCATTGGTGGCGTCGTTAGATGGCTTTGCTATCACCCTGCTCAACACCCAAATCTCACCCACCGCCGCCATGGCCGAGTGGCTGGATACCCAAGAGCCTCCGGCCGGCTTCAGCGTAGACCGCGAATGCGAGTTAAAGGCCGCCGATGAATCGCGCGCCGTGGTGCGCTATGCCCGCCATGCGCTTGACACCGAAGAAGTCCGTCAGCATGTGGCCACTGGCAAGCTGCCCACCCGGCTGGCGCTGACCTGGGAGGGTCGGGTCTCGTTTGTTCTGACGGAGAGCCTGCAACTGAAAAAACTGGCCTTTTTGGAGGGCGTCTTTGAAACCTCTGGCGCTGAACGGGCCGACGGCTTCGACACCGATACCGCCATCGCCACTGGCGAATTGCGCAAGCTGCTGCCGGATTTGCTGGAAGCGCTGGGGGGCGAGGTGGTCGTCAGCTAAGGCCAGTCTCAGACCGCTGGCAACCCCAGGCCAATCATCTCGGCCGACACCTGCTGCCAGCGCACGTCAAAGTGCCCGCTCCCCTTGCCAGGGCCGGCATTAGCCGCCAACAGGGCCTGACGGGTGCCCGCCAGCACGCTGTCAATCACCGGCACGCTGACGTCGGCCTGGATCAGCTGCGCCAAGCCGGCCAGACCGGCGCCGCCCAGAATAATAGCGTCTGCCCTGAAGTTTTGAACCGCAGCCTGACACGCCGCTGCCAGCAGGGCCTGCGCGGCCACAGGGTCGGCGGCAAGCTGGGCGCCCGTTGGCGTGACGGTGTGAATGCCAGCAAGTTGGTCGCCGTAACCCAGCATCTGGGCCAGGCGCGCCAGCATCGGTTGCCACCGCGCCCCCCCGGTGACGATGGCAAAGCGTCCATAAGCGGCCGCTTCGGCAAAGGCGGCCTCGGCCAGCCCGGTCACCGGAACAGCGCTGCTGTCGCGCAAGGCCAGCAGACCTGGGTCGCCAAAACAGCCAATCAGCACCGCATCGGGCGCGGGTTGGTCCTCATCAGCCCGTGCCGCGGCCCAAGAGTCCAGTACCGCATGGCCGGCCACCGCATAGCTGGCTTCACAGGCGATGTAAGGCGCACCAAAACGCGCGGTTACTGTCCGCACACGGACATCGGGTCCGGCTGCGCGCTGCGCATGGGTCTGCAGCAGTTCACTGACAGAGCGCGAGGTGTTGGGGTTGATGATCAGGAGGTGACGCATGCGCTTGAGTTTAAGCTGCAGGCGCTCACTCACAAGCAAGAGCGGCTGCTTGCCAAATACCGTCACCTTTTTCATCAGATTTACGTCGCGGCTAAGAATGCTGGGCAATCCCTTTGGCATTCAGCATCGAGGCGCTCGTTTTGCAGCTCCAAACCACGCCAAGCATGAATACCGGGCGATCCAAGACGGACCGCGCGTTCACTCGCATCAACTTCACGTTTCAATCCACGCCCGGCATTATTGCCGGGCGATCCGGCCACGCCCTGCCTTTATTGGTACGTCACTTTGTTTCAATCCACGCCCGGCATTAATGCCGGGCGATCCCTGCTGCCATCAGCCAGTCTGGCCGCATTCTGCTGTTTCAATCCACGCCCGGCATTAATGCCGGGCGATCCATAGCAATATCCCGACCATCATCACCGTCTCGAAGTTTCAATCCACGCCCGGCATTAATGCCGGGCGATCCTAGCAGGTGGATGAGAGATGAGCCCGGATATGCGGCGTTTCAATCCACGCCCGGCATTAATGCCGGGCGATCCATCGACGCACCATGCTGCGGGTGTTGCACGATATGTTTCAATCCACGCCCGGCATTAATGCCGGGCGATCCCTGACCGCTTTGCTCACCGCATGGCTCTTGAGCTTGTTTCAATCCACGCCCGGCATTAATGCCGGGCGATCCGCGCTTATCGCATCCGAGTCGGCGGATAACGTCGCGGTGTTTCAATCCACGCCCGGCATTAATGCCGGGCGATCCATCACGCCGGGATGTACGTGGCTCAACAGATATTGTTTCAATCCACGCCCGGCATTAATGCCGGGCGATCCGGCGCGTCCGTGGTAGTGGTGCCCAGTGCGTCCAGTTTCAATCCACGCCCGGCATTAATGCCGGGCGATCCGGAAGTGGCGGAATTGGTGGTCGCTAGCATGGTGGTTTCAATCCACGCCCGGCATTAATGCCGGGCGATCCGTGACCAGGGTCATCAAAGCCAAGCAGCCGAAATGTTTCAATCCACGCCCGGCATTAATGCCGGGCGATCCATGAAGAGATTGACAGTTGTTGGTATCAGTCTGGAGGTTTCAATCCACGCCCGGCATTAATGCCGGGCGATCCACTGGCCCTGTTGGGAAAGTGCCCCATTTTTTAAGGTTTCAATCCACGCCCGGCATTAATGCCGGGCGATCCGCTGCTGTAGTCTGTTTGGTCTTCCCAAGTTCGACTACAAGGACTTCCCCTTCTTTGTCAAACACTTTCCCACTTTCCCACCGTGGGTAAATCACCCAAGTGATTTGCCCACGGAATTCTTTGTTTGACCTATAGTGCCTTACGTTTTCAGCGGCTTGATATCTTTAAAAGA
>CAMCZF010000051.1 GCA_945885775.1 Rhodoferax sp. OV413
ACGGCGGTGGGCACCGCGATCAGCATGGTGGCGTACATGAAAAACAGCTGGCCGGTCACGGGCATGCCCGTGGTAAACATGTGGTGCGCCCAGACAATGAACGACAGAATCGCGATGCTGGACGTGGCGTAGACCATGGAGGAATAGCCGAACAGTTTCTTGCGCGCAAAAGCCGGCACGATCTGGCTGATGATGCCAAAAGCCGGCAAGATCATGATGTAAACCTCAGGGTGACCAAAGAACCAGAAGATGTGCTGATACATCACCGGGTCACCGCCACCAGCGGGGTTGAAGAAACTGGTTCCAAAGTGACGGTCGGTCAGCGTCATGGTGATGGCACCGGCCAAAACGGGCATCACCGCGATCAACAAGTAAGCAGTGATTAGCCAGGTCCACGAAAACATCGGCATTTTCATCAGCGTCATGCCGGGCGCCCGCATATTCAGAATGGTGACGATGATGTTGATAGAGCCCATGATCGACGACGCGCCCAGTACGTGCAATGCAAAAATGCCGGCATCCATACTCGGGCCCATCTGCAGGGTCAGCGGTGCATACAGTGTCCAACCCGCGGCTGGTGCGCCGCCGGGCATAAAGAACGAGCCCATCAGAGTCAGTCCGGCCGGAATCATGAGCCAGAACGAGAAGTTGTTCATCCGGGCAAAGGCCATGTCTGCCGCGCCGATCTGAAGTGGAATCATCCAGTTCGCAAATCCCACAAAGCCAGGCATGATGGCGCCAAACACCATGATCAGGCCATGCATGGTGGTGAGCTGGTTAAACAACTCCGGATTCACCAGTTGCAGGCCAGGCTGAAACAGTTCCGCGCGAATCAGCAAAGCCAGCACGCCGCCCACAATCAACATCGTAAAGCTGAACAGCAGATAGAGCGTACCGATGTCTTTGTGGTTTGTGGCATAGACCCAACGCCGCCAGCCGCTGGGGGCATGGTCGTGGTGGTCATCGTGGGCGTGGTCGTGGTGGTCTAAAACGGCACTCATGCTGATTTCCTTGTCAATGCTTGAATCTGGAGAAGGCGGTCTATTTGCGCGCCGCGGTCACATCGGCCGGCTGAACCAGCTGGCCGGTCTTGTTGGACCAATTATTTTTGGTGAAAGTGATGACAGCGGCGATTTCGGTGTCGCTGAGCTGCTTCCACGCGGGCATGGCGCCGTTGTTCTGACCGTTGAGCAGAATTGCAATCTGCTTGGCCACGTCAGTATCCAGCACCACGGCTGCGCCATCAAGCGCTTTGATCGGGCCGGCCCCCTTACCGCTGGCCTGATGGCAAGCAGCGCAATTGGCGGCGTAGACTTTTTCCCCACGCTGGGTCATCTCAGCTGCCGTCCAGACTTTGCTTGGGTCGTCGGCTTTAGCGGCAATTTTTTTCATCTCGCCCGCAACCCAGGCAGAGTAATCTTCCGCAGACACCACCTTCACGTGAATCGGCATGTAAGCGTGTTCTTTGCCGCACAGTTCCACGCACTGGCCATGGTAGTCACCAATTTTCTCCGCACGGAACCAAGTGTCACGCACAAAACCAGGGATGGCATCTTGCTTGATGCCGAACGACGGCACCATAAAGGAGTGGATCACATCGTTGGCGGTGGTAATGATGCGCACCTTTTTATTCACTGGCACCACCATGGGGTTGTCCACCTTGAGCAGGTAGTCATCCATCACCACACCGGCCTTGGGGCCGCCGTTATTGGACAGCTCACGGTGAGCAGCATCCAATGCTGAAATGAAACCGATGCCCTCTCCTTCGCCCTTGATGTAGTCATAACCCCATTTCCACTGCATGCCAGTGGCTTTGATGGTCAGGTCAGCGTTGGTGGTGTCTTTCATGGCCACAACCACTTTGGTGGCTGGCAGTGCCATCAAGATCACGATGATAAAGGGCACGATGGTCCAGATAATCTCGACCGTCACCGACTCATGAAAATTGGCAGACTTATGGCCGACAGACTTGCGGTGTTTCCAGATCGAATAAAACATGACCGCGAACACCGCAAGAAAGATCACGGTGCACAGGATGAGCATGAACCAATGCAGCCAGGCCTGCTCTTCGGCAATTTTGGTCACAGCGGGGTGTAAATTGAGCTGCCTGACGGCCGGGCCACCCGGCAAATGATTGACTGCATGGGCAGTGGACAACGCCACCGAACCAGCCCAGGCACCAGCGGTCAGCATAGCAGTCGCCGCCTTGTTGGAAATGCTTTTTATCATGTTCACTTCTTCTTTGCCTAAAAATAACCTGATCCGTCGCGCGTCAGAAAGACAGCTCATGCGCCTCGCAACGCCATGCGTATTTCTTTGGCCAGCAGGGGGCGGAGCTCGGGACGGACATATCGCCCGACCTGAATCGATTGCCCCTGAGCCGAAACCTCAATCAGCGAGTTGTCGCCCTGCTTTGGCTCTACCCTCACCCATTCGCGTCGAAATTCCATCCGCTCGAGCTTGCCAGCCTGCTCGAGCTCAATCACCAAATGCCGATCCCGCAAAGAGATCCGTTCACGATCCGCTGCGTGCCGCGCATAAACCAAAAAGCCTGCCCCCACTGCCAGCAACTCGAGCCAAGCGAACGGCATGACAAGCACGGCACCATGAGCCCAAAAGGCTGTCGCGATACCCAGAGAGACTACGCACAGCGACAGGTAGAACCATCCCAACTGGGCTGGCGTAACTGCACAATTCCGGCGCAAAAACCAGTCAATGTCTTGGCCGTGTACCGTCGCGAATCGAAATACCATATTTGTCACTGGACAACCCGCTCAATCCCTTTTCACGCCAGTCAGCCACGCTGCAGGCCTGATTTCATACTGTTTAAATCTTCGTTCATTGTAGCCGACGGCTTTTATTACCTCTGGCTTGCAGGGGCTGTTGCTTACCGGCTACGCTGACGGTTTTTGACCTGCTGCAGGCTGTCTTTCATTTGCGCCAATGTCAGCACTGTCTCTGGCCTGAGCGCCAAGCGGGGCAACGGCTTGAAAGCGTGGCCATAGATCACTTCAAATTCAAGCTCTAAGGGGTCTTTTGCCAATGTTGCCTTCAATTGCCGCAGCCATTGCCGGCCTCTCAGGCCGGCAAAGCGATTGAGGTGCAAATTACGCCCCAGGCTGCGGAGCTCTTCCAACATGCGCTCTGGCGATTGGAAGGTCAAGGTGATCCGTTCCATGTCCATCACTGGCTCGGCAAAACCTGCTGCCACCAGCATGTCACCCCAGTCGTGCATGTCGGTGAATTCGTGTGACGGCGCCGGCCAGCCCAAGCCCCGGTAGTGCTCGCGCAAACGGGCCAGGGTGTCCGGACCCAGGCAGGAAAACATCAGGAAACCTCCAGTTGCGAGGGCTCGGTGCCACTGCCCCATCAATTCTTGCGGGTCTAGCGTCATGTGCAGCGCCATATTGGCCCACAGCATCTGCACCGATGCCGCGTCAGGCGGCTGAAAACGAATGGGTTGACCCGTCCAGCGCCTAGGGTTCCACCATGGTTTGGTCAAAAGGGCATTTGCATAGTCGCAGTGAGACTGGACCGGCTCCGCCACAACGCAACCCGCCTCGGGATACCGGCGGGCGAGTAAGTCATGCGCCTGCAGCCCACCAGTGACCGGTTGCCAATGCGCCCATGTTTGGGGCTTGAGCTTGATCCAGGCCAGGCGCTCCTCCATGCGTCGTGCCACCTCTTCGTGCAACCATGGCGAGGAACCTGGTGCTCGGCCAGCCCACCGTTGGGCAGCTTGGGGATCGATGGTGGGTGGGCGCTGGGTCGACATGGCTGGCTAGCTTCAGCCAGAGTATATTGATCGCCATGATGGCGAGACTGATGCAAGGACTATCGGCACGGCTGCCAAGCCAGTGTCTGGTTTGCCATGCCTGGCCAGCACAGGCGGTCTGCGAGGCCTGCGTCGGTCAATTTGCGCAGCCCAGGCCGAGATGCCGTACCTGTGCCATAACAGTTGTACCGGGCATTGACCAGTGCGGTGCTTGCGTTCGTCAGAATCCCCCAATTGACGCCTGCTTTACAGCAGTCGCCTATGCCTACCCCTGGTCAGGCCTGGTGATCAACTTCAAGTTTCACGCCCAACCTGGGCTAGTCGCCACTTTAGCCCTGCTTTTACGCAGCGCGCCTTGGGTGGAACCAGCTCTGGACAGCGCGGACATCGTGCTCCCCATGCCGCTGTCGCGCGAGCGTTTGCGCTTACGCGGTTTCAATCAGGCCTTGCTGTTGGCCAAACACTTGGCGCCTGATAAATCCGACGGCAGCATGCTGCTGCGCCTTTGGGATACCCCAGCACAACGAACACTGGGGCGGGCGGAACGCCTGACCAGTTTGGCGGGTGCATTTTCAGTGGAGCCGCTGGCGGCCGAGCGCCTTCGTGGTGCCCGAGTGGTGCTGGTTGACGACGTCATGACCAGCGGAGCGACTCTGTTTGCGGCCGCGCGGACCGTGCGTCAGGCTGGGGCCGCCCACATCACAGGGCTGGTCATCGCGCGCACGCCCAACGACTGAGCAAAGGCGACAATTCAGCCTATGTTTAACATTGTTCTGGTTGAGCCCGAGATTCCACCCAACGCCGGCAATATCATCCGGCTGGCTGCCAACACAGGCAGCACACTGCATTTGGTGGAGCCGCTGGGCTTCTCAATGGACGACCGCCAACTTCGTCGTGCCGGACTGGACTATCACGAGTACGCGCAAATCCGTCAACACACCAGCTGGGAGGCCTTCATGGCGACCGAAAGCCCCGCGCCAAGCCGCCTGTTTGGTCTGACCACGCGGGCTCAACGGACGGTTTATGAGCACCAGTTTGAACCTGGTGACTGGCTGGTGTTTGGCGCCGAAACCCGGGGTTTGAGCGAGGCGCTGCGCCAGTCACTGGGCACTGCCAACTGCCTGCGGCTACCGATGGTGGCTGGACAGCGCAGCTTGAATCTGTCAAACGCCGTAGCGGTCACGGTCTTCGAAGCTTGGCGACAGCAAGGCTTTCAATTGGCTGGCGGTTCCGATCCCTCGCCTCAAGGATAGCGGCGGGCGATGGATTCGGCCACGCACACGGGCTTAGCCACGCCCTCTCGCTCTACGGACACGGACCAGACCATCTGAAACCCGTTTTGCTCTATCGGTTCGCTTTGAAGCAGGGTCAAGCGCGCCCGCAAGCGACTACCGACCGGGACTGGCGCCGTGAAGCGCACCCGGTTCAAGCCGTAGTTCACGCCCATGCGGGTTTCCAACACATGCATGGCCGATTCAAAAAATGAAGGAATCAACGACAGCGTCAGGAACCCATGGGCGATGGTGACGCCAAAGGGGCCATTTTTGGCGCGCTCCTGATCCACATGGATCCACTGATGGTCACCCGTAGCCTGGGCAAACTGATCGACCCGCTCTTGGGTGACGGTGATCCACTCACTGATTGCCACCTCCTGCCCGACCAGAGCAGACAGTTCAGACAAGGTTTGAAAGGTTTTCATGACATGACTGTAGCAGGCGCTTGCCGGTCAAGCGTCGAGCCAATCGCAGATCGGCCGCCATTGGGCCAGGTCGTTGGCCACCCGCTTTGGTGCGAGGTCAAATAAAGTCAGACCACGCGCGGCAAGGTGAACATAGTTTTGCGTATCCCGCAGTTGGCCGAGTACCGGTATGCCCAAAGTCGCCACAAATTCCTGCAGCTTGTCGGCCGCGATGGTACGCACATCAACCCGCGTTCCGACCAAGGCGATTTGCAAACGGTCATGATGGCGATGCTGCTGCAGTTGGTCTAAAAATGCCCGAGTGGCAAAAATGTCGAAGACACTGGGCTGCAGCGGCACGAGCACCTTGTCGGCCATTTTGAACACATCTTTGAAGTCACGACCATCAAAGCCTGCAGGCGTGTCCAGCACTGCCCGATCACTCGCTTTTGGTGGTTTGACAATCCGGTCCGCGTTGATGTCCCATGCCCCTATGGGCCCGGCAGCCGGGGAACGCAGACTAAGCCACAAACGCGAGGACTGTTGGCGATCGATATCGCCCAGCACCACCGAATGCCCTTTTGACGCGTAATAGCCGGCAATGTGGGTCGCTAAGGTCGATTTACCCACGCCGCCCTTTGGGTTGGCCACAACAATCACTGACATAACAAGCCTCCTCAATACAAGATCTCGCGCTATGGTAGCGCTTTGATCAACTGCACTTAGTGCAAAGCATCCCAGATCAGTTTGCTGCCGGTCAGAAACATGCCCATGTAAACCAGCCGATAGAACAGCTGAGCTTGGATGCGCCGCGCCAGACGCACGCCGATTAGCACACCCACAGGCGCCAAGGGCAACAAAACCATTGAAGTCGCCAGGTTGCGCATATCAAGCAGGCCAAGCCAGGCATAGGGCAGCCACTTGGAGAGGTTGATAAAGAAAAAGAAAAAAGCCATGGTTGCAGTAAATCGGATCGGCGGCAAGCGCAGCGGAATCATGTAGGCATTGATTGGTGGCCCGCCGGCGTGGGAAATAAAACTCGTGAAACCCGAGGTGACTGTCAGGATGGCGCCCAGCCAACGCGGTGGCGGCGCACTGTCCGGCCGTGGCGGAAACAGCAGGCGTTGGGCCAGAAACAGCAAGGTGAACACACCCACGACACCGGCCACCGTGTGAGCGTCGAGCACTTTGAACAACAGCGCGCCAATCACGATACCCATCAGACCAAAAGGTAAGAGGAAGCGCAGCAGGCGCAGGTCCAGGTCTTTGCGAAAGGCCGCCATACCCATCACATCCATCATCAGCAGGACCGGCATCAGAATTGCGGCTGCCTGCGGCACCGTGACCGCCAAGGCCATGATGGGGACAGCGAGCGATCCCAAGCCAGCGCCGAAGCCACTTTTACTCACGCCCAGCAATAGCACGGCGGGAATGGTGACGGCGTAAAAATACGGGTCGGCGATCAGTGAAAAAGACATAGGATTGACCGGCTCAGAAATGAGGTCAGCGCAGCGGGCAGACCATATGAACCTTGGCAAACAGGCTTCCGTCCACCCTGACAGCACGGGGCATGACACCCCAGACTCTAAAGCCGCAGCACTCGTAGAGGGCCTGGGCCTTGGGGTTGCCTTCAGTAACAGTCAGGTCAAGCTGCTGCAGCTCAGGCAGCGATCGGGCATGGGCCAGCAGCGCCTGAACCAGTGCCAGACCCAGTCCATACCCGCGGCCCTGAGGCGCCACGTACAGGCCGACCAGCGTGGCGTTATGCCGCTCTTTGACCCGGTAGCGCCCCTGCAGACCGACCATGCCCAGCAATAGTTTGCCCTGCCAGGCGCCTAGAAAAATATCGTGCGGTCGCTGTACGTCAGGCTTCAACCTCTGCTGAGACCAGCTCAGAGGACGCGCTGCCTCCTCCGCCGCGCTAGACGTAAAAGTGGTAGGGTGTTCTCCCAAAGCCCGCAAGCGCAGGGCTTGGTAAGCGGCAGCATCGCCAGGAAGCAGCGGCCGGATGCTAGGCGCGGACAGTGTGGTTAAGGCAGTCAATACAAGTTGCTAGGCGTGGCGTGTCTTAGATTGTCGCCGCTCGTCGACCCAAGATGCCAATTCGTGGCGCGGCGTGGCGTAGCCTGCCGACAATTAGCGACAATCCGTGCCATTATGTTTTCTCCCTCCCAAGCCGATGTCCGTCAGTTTTTCTGTTCGGTCTACGCCAAGACCCTTGCCCAAGAACCAATGGAGGCGATAGAAACCATCGCCAGCCTGTGGATCGAAGAGCACCCGGAGTACCACTCTGAGTTGGCCGATATGCAAGCCGCCCTCGCGGGCATGCAGCAGACCCAAGACGGCCGTGACAATCCATTCCTGCATCTGTCCATGCATCTGTCAATCAGCGAACAGTGCAGCATCGACCAGCCCCGCGGTATTCGGCAGGCGCTTGAGTTGTTGACGCACCGGCGAGACTCTCTGCACTTGGCCCACCACGAAGCGATGGATTGCCTGGGGCAGATGATCTGGGAAAGCCAACGCGCTGGCAGACCACCCGACGGCGCCGCCTACACCGCCTGCGTCCAGCAGCAGGCCACCCGAGATTAGCCATGACAATACTTGATGACGGCGTTGCGCTGGAGTCCCGACTGCGCATTGAACTGACCGCAGCTTTTCGCTGGGCCGCACGGCTGGGTTTGCATGAATCTATCGCCAACCATTTCAGCGTGGCGCTCTCTAACGATGGACGTCAGTTTTTGCTCAACCCGGTTGGGCGTCAATTCTCGCGTCTGCGCGCCAGCGAACTGCTGCGACTGGATGTTGATCAGCCCGACAGCTACAGCGGGCCCCAGGCGCCCGACCCGACGGCCTGGCATTTGCACGCCGAACTGCACCAGCGTCTGCCACAGGCGCGCTGCATTCTGCACACCCATATGCGCCATGCCACCGCACTGGCCTGCTTGCAAGATTTTGAATTCCTGATGCTGGACCAGAACGCCTGTCGGTTTTACCAACGCGTCGCCTATGACCGCGATTACGCGGGCATGGCGCTGGAAGCAACGGAAGGGGCCCGCGTTGCCGCCCTACTCAGCAATGGCAAAAGTGTGCTGTTCATGGGCAACCACGGGGTTATAGTGATTGGCCCGTCAGTGGCTCAGGCGTTTGACGAGTTGTACTACCTGGAAAAAGCAGCCGAACTGCAGGTGCTTGCCATGTCGACCGGCAGACCGCTGAGCTTGATTCCCAACACAGTGGCCGCACAGACCTGCGCGCAATGGCAGGCTTACCCCACCCGCTTCTCAGAGATGCACTTGAACGAACTCATGGCTATCCTGGACGACGAAGCACCCAGCTACAAGACCTGAGTGTCCCGAATTTAGCGGAATTTGCCCTGCGGCACAGTTTTCAAGTCGCCCGGCAAGGCGCTGATGTAGTTTGCCAGTTCCTTCAGTTCGGCGTTCGAGAACTGTTTGGCAATACCACCCATCACGCCGTTGGCACGCCCAACTTTGGGATTGTTGTCCGTCTTGTAAGACTTGAGCGCAACAAACAGGTAGTCGCCGTACTGGCCCGCAATTTTGGGGTAGCTGGGGTCAATCGGCTTGCTGAAATTGTCGCCATGGCACGAGACACAGGCCCCTTTCTTGAGCAGTTCTGTCGCCTTGGCAGAGCCGTCGGCCGCCTTGACTGGCACCATCGCGCCTTCAACCTTGCCATGCGATTCATAGTAGGCTGCCAGGTCTGCCATATCCTGGTCGCTCAGGTTGTCAGAGATTCCACGCATGGTCGGGTGCTTGCGATCACCTTTTTTATAAGCACTTAGGGACGAAATGATGTATTTGGCACCCTGGCCAGAGATCTTGGGCACTTTGTAGATCTCAGGAAAGCTGGCCTGGTAGCCCTGGATGCCGTGGCAGCCAATGCACATCGCTATTTTTTTCTCGCCGGCCTTCGCATCACCCTTCACCTCCTGGGCATGGACTGAGGAGACCGTCACACAAGCGACAAGCAGGACTGACAGCAGGGACAAGGATTTATTCATTTTGGGAGGACAATCGACCGGTGTTTAAGACAAAACAGCAACTCATTATATCGGTCACCAACCCCCGTTACCGGCGCCCGGCGCCAGTCAAGCCCTCACCATGAAATTCCAAGGCTCTCCCAACTACGTCGCCACCCAGGATTTGATGCTGTCCGTCAATGCTGCCATCACCCTTCAACGACCGCTCCTGGTCAAAGGCGAGCCTGGCACTGGCAAAACCATGCTGGCTGAGGAAGTGGCCAGTGCGCTCAAAATGCCCTTGTTGCAGTGGCACATCAAATCCACCACCAAGGCGCAGCAGGGTCTTTACGAATATGACGCCGTGAGCCGCTTGCGGGACTCTCAACTGGCTGATCTGGACGGTGGGGAGCGGGTCAAAGACATCCACAACTACATCCTTAAAGGGGTGCTGTGGCAGGCTTTCACCGCAGATGAGCCGGTCGCGCTGCTGATCGATGAGATCGACAAGGCCGACATCGAATTTCCTAACGATCTGTTGCGTGAAATCGACCGCATGGAGTTCTACTGCTACGAGACCCGCCAGTTAATTCGTGCCAAGAACCGACCCGTGGTTTTTATTACCTCGAACAACGAAAAAGAACTGCCAGATGCCTTTTTGCGGCGCTGCTTTTTCCATTACATCAAGTTTCCTGACGCCGCCACCATGCAGACCATTGTGGACGTGCATTTCCCCAGCCTGAAGAAGGAACTGCTGACTGCAGCCATGAAAACCTTCTACGACGTGCGCAACCTGCCCGGCTTGAAAAAGAAACCCTCAACCAGCGAGCTGCTGGACTGGCTCAAACTATTGCTTGCCGAAGACATTCCGCTGGAAGCGCTACAGACCAAAGACGACAAGGTGGCGGTGCCGCCCTTGGTCGGTGCCCTGCTTAAAAACGAACAAGACGTGACCTTGTTTGAAAAGCTGGTGTTCATGCAACGCCATAACCGCTGAGACGCCGATCGTGAACCCCTTGCTTGTTGAAGGCCTGTCGGATGCCGTAGGCTTTGTTGGCGGGGCACTCGCGGCGTTCTGGCTGGCCAGTCTGGCCGGCTTTGACCTGATGACGCCAGGCTACGGCAATGAGAGTCTGGTTGCCATTGCGGCTGTGGGCCTGGGGGGCGGGGTTGGCCTGCAATTGGCTCGGCGCTGGCGCCGTGCCCTCAGCCAAAAGGGGAAATAGACATGTCTTTGTGCCAGCCAGTCACCCTGACCGGTCAACACGCGACCTTGGTGCCGCTGCTTCCCGAGCACCACGACGATCTGGTCGAGGCCGTCAAGGATGGCGAACTCTGGCGCCTTTGGTACACGGCTGTTCCTGCACCGCAAGGCGTGGCATCCGAGATCCAGCGTCGCCTCGGCCTGCAAGACCACGGTTCCATGCTGCCCTTTGCGGTGATCGAAAACGCCAGCGGCCAAGCCGTGGGCGTGACCACTTACATGAACATCGACAACGTGAACAGGCGCTTAGAAATCGGCTCCACCTGGTACCGCCGACGCGTTCAGCGCACGGTAATCAACACCGAATGCAAGATGCTGCTGCTGCAACATGCCTTTGAGCAGTTGCAATGTATCGCCGTCGAGTTCCGCACCCATTTCTTCAACCAGCAAAGCCGCGCCGGCATTGAGCGGCTGGGGGCCAAGCTGGACGGTGTGCTTCGCAGCCACCAGGTGAACCCGCACCCTGATGCCAAAGGCACTTTGCGCGACACCTGCGTCTACAGCGTGATCGCGCCAGAGTGGCCCACGGTGAGGGCTCATTTAAATTACCAGTTGAGCAAGCCGCGCGCGACATTGGCAGGAACCTGAGCAAGGAAGATAGAGCACCATGCTGATCGATTTTTTCTACACGCTGCGTTCAGCCAAATTACCCGTGTCGGTCAAGGAGTTTCTGACGCTGCTCGAAGCCCTGCAAAAGGGCGTTGTTGGTCCGAACGCAGCCGCTGCGCCGGACGACGCCGACTGCACGGGCTACAAGATCGACGATTTCTACTACCTCAGTCGCACCACACTGGTGAAGGACGAGAAGAATTACGACAAATTTGACCGCGCCTTTGGCAGCTACTTCAAGGGCGTGGAAACCATCGCCGACTTCACCAGGGATATTCCTCTCGAATGGTTGCGCAAAAACCTCGAACTCAACCTGAGCCCTGAGGAACGCGCCAAAATTGAAAAAATGGGCTGGGACGAGCTCATGGAAACCCTAAAAAAGCGATTTGAAGAGCAGAAGGAGCGGCACGAGGGCGGCAGCAAGTGGATCGGCACCGGCGGCACCAGCCCCTTCGGCGCCTTTGGGCAAAACCCGCAAGGCATCCGAATTGGGCAGGACAAGAGCCGCAACAAGAGCGCGGTCAAGGTTTGGGACCAGCGCGCCTACAAGGACTACGACGACACCCAAGAACTGGGTACCCGCAACATCAAGGTGGCGCTGCGCCGCTTGCGCAAGTTTGCCCGAGAAGGTCACGAGGAAGAGCTTGACCTGGACGACACCATACGCTCCACAGCCGCCAATGCGGGTTACCTGGACATCAAAATGGTACCGGAGCGCCACAACAATGTGAAAGTGCTGCTGTTGATGGATGTGGGCGGCACCATGGACGAGCACATTGCACGGGTGGAGGAGTTGTTTTCTGCCAGCAAGACCGAATTCAAGCACCTGGAGTTTTATTATTTCCACAATTGTGTCTACGACTACATGTGGAAAAACAACCGCCGCCGCTTCAGCGAGAAATTCCCCACGTTGGACATCATTCGCAAGTACAACAAGGACTACAAGCTGATTTTTGTAGGGGATGCAACCATGAGTCCCTACGAGATCCTGCAACCCGGCGGCAGCGTGGAGTACAACAACGAGGAAGCCGGCGTTGAATGGCTGCAGCGGCTGACCAAGGCTTTTCCTAAGTTTGCCTGGATCAACCCCGAGCCGCAAGGCGTCTGGCAATACCGGCAAAGCATCAGCGTGATTCAGCAAATCATGAGCCAGCGCATGTACCCGCTGACCCTTCGCGGCCTTGAAGAGGCCATGCGCCTGTTGACCAAATGAAGGCGCCAGGCTGAGGCAGATCGCAACCACCTTATTAGCGCGGTGTCAGAATACCGGGATGATCAGTCGTTGGCGTCCAATTTTGTTGCAGAAGGTGCTTGCGCTAGCCGTTCTGGCGGCCTCACCGGCGCTGTGCCTGGCCCAAGCAGCCGTGTCAGCCGTGGCAGCCGGAGCATCGGCCAGCGAAACCCCCGTCGCTTTTGAACTTGAGATCAGCGCACCACCGGAACTGACCGAACTGCTGTCGCGCCATCTTGAGTTGCAGCGTTATCGCACGCTGACCGATCTGGGTGACACCGAATTACTTCGGCTGCTCACGGCCGCCGAAGAGGACGCGCGCAAGCTCGCAGCCACCCTGGGTTACTTCGCACCTTCGATTGGCCTAGAACGCGTTGCCACGCCGCCCGGCGCGACACGCCGGATCAAGCTCACTGTGGCGCCAGGACCGGCCACGCTGGTCAAAGCGGTGCAAATCACTTTTATTGGCCCAATGGGGGACGATCCAGCGGCCGCTGCACAGCGGCGGCTCATTGAGAGCGATTGGGGCTTGCGCAGCGGAACCCGCTTCACCCAGGCCGCGTGGGACGCAGCCAAATTGCAGGCGACCCGGCAACTGACGACGCAGCGCTATCCCGCCGGTCGGCTAAGCGACAGTCTGGCGGATATCGAGGCCGAAACAAGCAGCGCCCGGTTATCAATCACCTTAGATTCTGGGCCGGCATTCAAGTTTGGCACGCTGCGAATCGAAGGTCTGCAGCGGCATGAGGTTGACATGGTGACTCGCATGGCCAATCTCGACCCTGGCAGCGAGTACAGCCTGCCCAAGCTTATGGACGCCCAACAACGGCTCTCCAACAGTGGCTACTTTGATTCGGTGTTTCTGTCACTGGACAGCTCGGGCGACCCAGCGACGGCCCCGGTGCGGGTCCAGGTGCGTGAATCCCAGTTGCAGAAATTGGTGCTGGGTGTCGGCGCCAGCACCGACGGCGGCGCCAGGCTGTCGGCTGAACACACCCATCACAAGGTGCCTGGGCTTGATTGGCGTGCGGTGTCCAAGTTATCACTCGATCGGGAGACTCGGTCCATGGGTACCGACCTCACCTCGCCGCCCGACGACCAGCAAACGCGCTGGGTCATAGGTGCACTGTTGCAGACCCAGCATGCCGGCAGCTTTGACGCGAACAGCCAAAGACTGCGATTGGGTCGCAGCCAGATTGGCGAGCGGATCGATCGGAATTATTTTTTGCAATACGACCGCGCCGACACCATCAGCAGCGATGACACCGCACCAGTGATTGCGCAAACACTGAGCGTGAACTACGCGTTTGCGGTTAGGAATTTCTCAGGCCTGCCTCTGCCCACGAGTGGCTGGGGACTGGGCGTCGAAATGGGCGGCGGGACCACACTGGGCAGCGACCGCCAGCCCTTTGCACGGTTGCTGACGCGCGCCTTGGCGATATTGCCACTGGGGGGAACCGACACCGCCGGAACCGTCCAGGGTGGCTCACGCCTGGCGCTGCGGGCTGAGGGCGGTGCGTTGCTGGCCAACGTCAGCGCCACCTTGCCGAGCACCCAGCTGTTCCTTGCTGGTGGCGACAAAAGCGTACGTGGCTATGGCTACCGCGACATCGGTGTGACGCGCCCTGACGGCCAAACCGGAGCCGGGCGCTATTTGGCGCTTGGCAGCGTTGAGTGGCAGCGCCCCATCACGGTGCGAGGCAGCGCGGGGGAATGGGAGGCATCGGTATTTGTTGATGCCGGCGCTGTGGCTGATGCTCCCGCTGACCTGCAAACCATGTTGGGCAGCGGCGTTGGTCTGCGCTGGAAAAGCCCGGTCGGGCCGCTGCAACTGGATCTGGCCTATGGCCATGCCGTGCAAAACTGGCGCCTGCACCTCAACGTGGGGGTTGCTTTCTGATGAAACTGCTGCGCCTGGTGTGGGCGGTGGTGGCCACCTTCACCATGGCCTTGCTGGCTTTGGCAACGACGGCATGGATCTGGAGCGGCACCGCCACCTCCCTTGCCGCTGCACTGTCGCTGGCCCTACCTTACCTGCCTGCGGGTCAGACCCTGGCGGTGGATCGGGTCAGCGGCTCGCTGCGCGAAGGTGGCCAGATCGGCACGGTGCGTTGGCAAAACGAGGGCTTGAAGATCGAGGCGACCGACCTGCGCATCGACTGGACCTGGCAAGCCCTGCTTCAGGGCGAGCTGAGTTTTAGCCAACTCACTGTCCGCACACTGCGCATTGAGGACAAGCAGCCATCGCGTCAATCGACACCACTGACTGAGCTGCCACTGCCCTTCAAGGTGGACGCGCCGTTTTCAGTGGCCGAACTGGACTGGCTAGGCGCGGTGCCGCTCCAGTTGCGAGCGCTGTCCGGACACTATAAATTTGATAGCTACAAACATAGACTGGACAAGGGCCAGGTCCAGATTTCTTCAGGAAACTACCAGTTGCAGGGCGAGTTGCAGGCGCTTGCACCCATGACGCTCTCAGTGTCGGCGTCGGGCACTGTGCCCACGCGGATTCCTGACAGCCAGCGCAGCCTGACCTTAAAGGCCGAGGCCCAGCTCAAGGGCAGCCTGGCGGGACCAAAAGCCGAGCTGACGCTGCAGGCCAGCCTGCAACCGACGATGCTGCCCCCTTCACAAGACCGCCAGTCCACCAGCGTCAATGCCCAGATTGAGGCGCGTTTGCAGCCCTGGCAGACCCAGCCCGTGCTAGAGGCAACTGCCAACTGGCAGGGCCTTGACCTGTCAGCGTTGTGGCCGAAGGCACCCCACACCCAGTCCAGCGGACGCGCCACAGTCACGCCGACAGCGGGCGGCTGGCGGGCCGATGTCAAACTGGATAACCGGCGAACGGCATCACTTGACCAGCAGGGCCTGCCGCTCGAAAAGCTGGCGCTGATCGCGCAGTACCGCAATACCGGCTGGACCATCGAAACCTTGCTGGCCACTGGCGCAGGCGGTCAGCTGGAAGGCCAAGGCAGCTTCACGACCGACACTGCTCCGGCCGGTACGGCACCCACATGGCGAGGGGCGGTGACGCTACGCGGCATCAACCCGCAAGCCTTGCACTCGCGACTGGTCGCCGGTACCGTGGACGGCGAGCTGACTCTGTCACAGTCACTGGCCGGACTGGCCTTTAACGCGCAGCTTAAGGCTCGGCCAGGAAAACCGCCTGTCAACAGCACCATCGGCCAGATCAGTCAGCGATTCACAGCGCTGAGCGCTGAAGGCCTCTGGCAGGCACCGCTGCTGCAATTGAACCGCCTCGATCTGCGCACTGACGACGCCCGGCTGGAAGGGCAAGGCCAGTTTCACACCCAGACGCAAGCCGCTCAGGGCCGACTGCAATTGACCAGCCCGGGAGGCGGCGCCAGGCTGGCGGGGGCGCTGAGCAGCGACGCCGGCGGCGGCGACTTGAGCGTGCGAGTCACCGACGCTGCCCTTGCCGCGCGCTGGCTGGCGCGCTGGCCAGCGGTGCCGTCGGCCGGTCTGAATTTGCCCAGTGCTGGCGAGCTGACGCTGGAAGGTCAGTGGAAAGGTGGCTGGGAGAGGCTGGGGCGCGACCTGCAACTGACGCTAGCCTTGCGGGTACCGCGCCTTGAACTTCGCGGCACCGACACTGCGGCACCCCACTGGCGCTTGCAAGACTGGCAGGCCGACCTGAGCGGTCCCCTCAACGCTCTGAGCCTAAACGCACGCGGGCGGCTTGACAGTGGCGGGCAACGCATTGAGCTGCAGACCCGGGGCCGCGCTGAACACTTGGCCCCGGAGCACTGGCAGTTCCAACTGGCCCAGACCACCATCGCGCTGCAGAACCCGGCTCTGCCTGGACGCTGGGTGTTGCAGGCCAATCAAGGTCCTACCCTGGACTGGCGTCACGACAACCAGATTGATACCTTGGCGCTGTCGGCTGGAAGCCTTGAACTCAGTGGGCCAACACCCGGTAGCGCTAAGATTGTGTGGCAGCCCGCGCAGTGGTCCCGATCCAGCGCGTCGGCACTGGCACGGGCTGATTGGCGCAGCGAGGGCCGGGTTGAAGGCCTGCCGCTGGGCTGGCTGGATCTGCTGGGACAAACCCAAATTGCCAACCTGGGCCTGCGTGGGAACCTGCTGTTTGGCGGGCAGTGGGAGACGCGCGGTGGCGACAGACCGCAATTCAATGCCAGCCTGACCCGCAGCAGCGGCGACCTGCAGTTGCTGGCAGAAGAAGTCCCCTTTGGCACCCTGAGCACCGCGGGCAACCTTAATGCTGGCGTGAAGGATGCCAGCGTGCAACTGCACATTGACGCTGAGCAGCTCAAATTGCAATTGAACTGGGACAGCGAGCGTGCTGGGCAAGCGCAGGCCGCCATTGAAAGCCGACTCCAGAGCAGCCCCACGGGCTGGAGCTGGCCCGGCGAGGCACCCCTGAGCGGCAGCCTTAAGGTGCA